>CAYHES010000031.1:0-19185 GCA_964355495.1 uncultured Acidiferrobacterales bacterium | reverse complement strand
AGCATATCACTTCCCCGTGTCAATTGCTACCTTTATTTATTAACACCGACTTAGCTTCCTGACGGCCAACAGCGAGGGATATTCGCCACGGTGATCCAGCACCACGCGTACTGCGCGTTCGCACACTTCGGGGGAAACATGTTTAACTTCTTCATGGTTCCATCTTCTCAAAGGTTGTAGCCTTCACAATACCGGGGAGAGTCACTCCAGCCAATCCACGCTTGCCAGTAACTCCTAGACTTCGTCCAAGTATTTGCGATTGGTCAGTGACGACCATCATCACTTTCCCATTACTGCACACACGCAAGCTTTGCTGATTCGCGCAGACGAATCGCTCACCCCCGCACCGAACCAACCTTTTTGTACAGGCTGTAAATTCCTCTTAATACTGGACGTGGAATCAGCAGCATTGGAATTGCCATATATAACTCTGGATAATTCCAATACAGCCTGAACATCTTTGCCCATCTTGGAGTTGCAGCGGCGAAGCCTGTGCTAAATCCACGTGCCCGCTCAACAATCACGGCATGCCAGCTGCTGGAGAACTTGTCCCCAAGCATTTTACGCATTGTGCTGCGATTAAAATTGTTTTTGAACTTTCGTGCAACAACGGTGAAATTGATTCCATGAACGAGAAACGAGTCATACCACCTCGCCTCACCCGCAGGCTTGGGCTCACTTAGAAAGTTGCGGCCGTCCAGGAAATAAAAAGTTTTCCCGCTCGAAAGGACGTGAAGGACCAGAAAGAAGGTAACCCAGAATGTACCCACACAACTCTCCGCCTTAGCCAGGCCAAGGGAGAGCGTTTCCTTTTTAAAAAGCATCGCCGAACAAAATCCCAATTGGTCTTTCAGTGTGCTGAGCACCTCGTTTCGATCGACAAAGTATCGACTTCCCCCCTGCTGGATTGAATAATTCTCTCCACCCAGATCGGTCGAGTTGATATAGACGAAGTCGATACTAGAATTGCACCTCAGAAACTCCACCACTCGGGCCATCGTCCCGGGTTCCAACATGTCGTCGCCGAACCACCACACGAAGGCGCCTCTAGCCTCTTTGCTTAAAAACAGAAAGGCACGATCAACCCCCTCCTTGCTCAGGTGAAAGTACCGTATGGGCAGTCTTGTCAGGTACTCAGCAACAATCCTCTCTGTCTCCATGTCCTGGCTGTCATCTCTAATGACAATTTCGACCCCATCCATATCCTGTCCAATCAGACTATCCAATGTTTTTCTGACGTGGTGCGGCTGGCCATAGGTTGGGATACAAAAGCTCAGGACCACTGCAGATGTCGCATCCATATGAAATCAAACACGCACATCGCCGATACACATATAAATATCTAGGTCTTTATAACTCCCATCTTCCGATGCAGCTGAACTAATGATCGTTCTTTCCATATTCGTCCAATCTTTTAAAGCTGAACGCGCAACAAGTAACCCAGTAAAACTGGTTTGAAGCGTGCTTGCGGCGAGGTGAGTGATAAACCACAAAAAAACCTGTGAAAAAAATATAACTGACTCTAACGGATTGTGAGTCCGAGATACTGATTCATCTTCAGTCAATCCTCTTTGCAATGATGTGTCCCGTGTACATATTCTGGGCTTCTTCGCCAATCAGATGCGGCATACAGACATGTGTTGGCCCTGTATGAAAAAATGTGTACCCGCATTCCTGAAGATAGGCTTCCAGCCTCTCATAGCCGTAGTGGTATTCAATCAGCATGTCCGAAAAACGCCGGAGCACTTTTTTGGGCGTGTTGAGAAGAATCTCATACTCGAAACCTTCCGTATCCAGTTTGAGGAAGCCATCGACAACTTGGTATTTTTCGGTCAACTCCTTCAGGGTAACAATGGGCACTGACTGCCCAGAATCAGTCTGCTTCATGTTTGCGCCAAACATGTCTTCCAGACCGGTGTCAATGAACAGGCTGCCCCCACTACTCCCTCCGGCTGCAGAGAGCAGAACTTCACACTCCTTTTGAAATCCGTTGATTTCAATATTTTGTTTTGCCAGCGAGTAGTATCCAGGGAAAGCCTCCACCGCAACCACATGTGATGCGCCCTTTAGAAGAAAATAGATAGCGGTGTCCCCGAAAGCCGCACCCACATCAATAACCTGCTTGCCGACAGGATTAACAAACTTCAGGAAATCTCGGTATGGATCGAAGGCAAATACCTCAAACACGGTGTCGAACCCATATTTCCCGAAATTAAACGTCAGATTTCTCCCCTGATAGATGAAACTCACTGTGTCGCTTTTCAGTTCTGCGGAGGGCAGCAAGCTGAACAGATGGGTATGCAGGATGTACCTCTGCCAATCCTTGGGTGAAACTTTTAATTCGTATCCATTCCTGAATTTCGCCACGCACTCTGCCTTGCCCGCATAGCGCACCAACAAGACCGTCAACCAGTTCCGCGTTGTCTTTATCATAAAATAAAGACTTCTGACACGAGGAGTAATTTTGTTCTTGATGAAATTTTGAGTCATTTTGAGGAATCTTTCTCTTGGTCTAGTACACTAGTTGATGAATTTATATTCCGAAAGTAATTCTACGCGCATACCTTGGCCAGTTCGCTCTTGATCATCATTTTTAACACGTCTTCGAACTCTGTTTCCGGCTTCCAACCCAGCTCCGTTTTTATCCGTGTGATATCCGCCTTCAGCACACTCGAATCGCGCGCTCGCAGGAGTGTGGGGTCACATATCACATGCTGACGCCAATCCAGACCAAGCTCGCCAAACACAATATTGATGGCCCATTCGACACTGTGCGCAACCCCGGTGCCGATGACATAGTCTTGCGCGCGCGGCGCTTGAAGCATCATCCACATGGCGCGAACGAAGTCACCGGCATAACCCCAGTCACGAACCGCTTCAATATCGCCAACGCTTAGCTTCGCCAGTCTTCCCTGCTTTATGGCCACTGCAGTTGAAACGATCTTCTTGGGTAAAAAAAAATCTTTTCGCCTCGGGGACTCGTGATTGTACAAAATGCCTGAACAAGCAAACACCCCGAACTTTTTCCGATACACCTCAATCAGCGACATGGCCGTGCTCTTGAAAAAGCCATATAGCGTACCCGGTGAGTGTGGCGTTTCTTCATTCTGCGGAGATGTCTTGGTGCTATAAAAAATGTTACTTGAACTTGCATAAAATAACCGTCCCGTCATTGCCGGAGCAGCAAGCGCATTCAGTACAGCCGCCAGTCCATCAAGGTTGACGGCGCGCGATTTTTCATAATTCTCAAGAGAAAAATACAGCTCGTGATTTGACGCCAGATAGTAGATTTCGTCAGGTTGAAGTTCTTTCACAGCATTGTACGTGAATTCTGGATTCTCGACGGACCCTGCAAGCGGCTGGAATTTGTCACTTTCTATCAACGCCAGCGGAAATGGCGTAGCAGGATTGTCGGCGCCCTCAAGTTTCCTGTACTGAGCATGCACCTTATACCCCTTTTCAAGCAGCAACTCGGTCAGGTACATCCCGTCCTGACCTCCGGCCCCAAAAATGAGCGCGCTTTTCATTTGTTCAGCCAGGCCTGAAGCCTGGCCCGCAAAACAAACTTTCGGTGAGTAAAGAATATTTTGTAGATCTGGTATAAATTTTTGACAACCGGCCGGGGCAAGCAAAAAACAGGAAGGGCAACCCAGCACTCTGGATAACTCCAGTAAAGCTTTAGCATTCGCATACGTTTGCCCTGCGGCGTATCCCATCCTCCTACCCAACCAACCAGCATGCCTCGCCATAACGCTCCGAAATTCAGCGTCAACAGCTTTCTTGCTGCTCCAGGCTCAAAATGACTGGCAAGTCCGGTCACCACGTCATAAAAATAAATGCCATAAGTCATAAACCCGGCATTTACCACGCTTCCATCCGACTTGATGGTTGCCTTCTTGATTTCCTCTGTGGTTGTCGGATTGCAGAGTATGTATGGGCCACGCAAAAAGTAGAACTTCCCCGGTTGCGTCAATACCCATAAAACGACTGCGGTAGCAGCAAAGGCAAACCCGCGCACATGACTGCTTGCGTATGTTAAGCCCTGCTTCCCAATAGCGGTTCTGACAATGTAGGTCGACATAAGCCCAATATTGACACCCAGGCTTTTGATGACATCGCTGCCGTTTTTAAAATACCCGTCGGACCTGTCCACCACTAGATTTGAGATATCCTGATACGCAAAATTCGCCCAGATAATGGATATCTCAGGATTTTTTTTAACGAGATCCAGGACTCTAGCTATTGCACCCGGACGCATTTCATCATCATCGCTAAACCACCAAATATATTTCCCCGATGCCTTCTCTATTAAAAATAGATTTGCCGCATCCACACCAATCTTTTCACCCTTAAAATATTGATGCCTGATTTCATTTCCAGGGAATAAGCGATCGAAGATTGCTTTTGTTTCATTATTAGAGCTGTCGTCCCTTACTACTATCTCCACTTCGCATGTTAATTGCGGAATCAGCCCAAGAAGCAAGCGCTCGAAATCCATTGGACGGTTATAGGTTGGTATGCATATACTTAAGCTAATGTCATAGCTATCTTTGATCATATTATATTTTTCTAATGCACACTTATTCTTCTCTCTTACCATCCTCTTTAGTTAACCTGAACAGCATGTCCGCTGTGTAAATACCACCCTTCCCTGATGCCGTCTCAATCATTAATCTAAACCAGATCATTGCACGACAAGCCTGCCATAGCAGATACCGTATTACGCTAATCACACCGTGAGGTCTTGGTCCCAGTTCTCTGAATTCTGCCGTGGCAAACCCACACAGCCGCATAAGCTGCATCACACTACTTGGAGTGAAAGCCAGCTGGTGTGTTATATCCCAGTACCGTGTCATGCAGCCGAATGGTGAGGTCGAGTTTGGCACCATGGCGACCAGCTGACCGCCATTGCGTAAGCACCGAGCAGACTCTTCAAGAGTCTGGACTAATTCATCCTTGCCGAGATGCTCGAGGATATTGAGGGCAAATATACAGTCACATGACTCATCCGGCTGTTGAGTGAGAAATGAGACTATGTCTTGATTCACGAACTTGGCTGGAACATGGGGACTGGCGAAGTTAATTTCTTCCTGGCTCAGATTGACCCCGGTTATCCCGCGGGCCCCGTGTTTGTGGACAAGCCAGCATAACTCTCCAGTTCCACTACCTAAATCGACCACGTCCTTTCCATCTACATCCAGCCAACTACCCAGGGCACGCCTCAGTCCAGCCGTAGACCTCTTATAATCCAGAGTTTCTCCGGTGATCCCGGCCGCAGAGGTTGTCTGAAAATATTTTTTCAACACACGATTGTGAGCAGTTTCAGCTACAAATTCTTCCATGAGGACTCTCCTCTCAATAATGTCGCTCTGGTCGGGTTGGCTGTTCTATTAGCCTGGTAGGGATATTTTCATCAGTAATTTCGCCAAGATTGGTACTAAACTAACTGGCTATCACTCTAAATTCCGGCATTGGAACTATGAATTTCCCGCCATTCTTTAGGTACTCCGCCTCTCTACTCGTGAACTCCGGCAAAAAGTGCCACGCCAATATGAAGTAATAGTCAGGCTTCTGAGCACGAGAGTCTTCTTCAGAGATAACCGGTATTAACGTACCAGATGTGTACTTTCCGTATTTTTGGGGATTCCGGTCAGCAATCGCCTCTATCAAGTCGGGAGTAAGACCATAAAATTGAAGCGTGGTGTTTCCCTTGGTCGACGCGGCATATCCGTGCACCTTTTTGCCTTTCGCCACTTCTCGTTTTATAAAAGAAACAACCTTCTCTTTTTCTGCCAAAATCCGGTTCACCAGCGCTTCATAGGCATCCTTGCCATTGAGCCCTAGCCCAGCTTCTTTTGCTCGTAGAGCATCGACTCTATCAGCTGCACCGCTGAGAATCCTGAGAGAACTTCCTTTGTGGCGTTTCCTTATATAAAAACGCACGCTTCCTTCATTTATATGTTCGCGCATCTCCACATCAAAAACCTCCAAGCCGTGGCGCTTAAGCAGGTTTTCAAGAGAGCAAAGAGAGTAATATTCCAGGTGCTCATGGCAGATGCCATCAAAAGCGTTTCTCTCCAGGAATGAAGGTAAATACATCATCTGGATAACCAGCAAACCCTCGTCATCAAGGCATTTCACGACGTCGGCAACAAAAACATTCGGATCATCCAGATCGTAGAACATGCCGATCGCGGTAATTACCTTGGCTTTTTTCTCGCCATATTCTTTTTGCCAGGCGGGCTGGGTGAAGAAATCCGCAATAATTTTGGTGGTCCCCTGCTTATTGTACGCCCCCAGATTCAGTGCTGGCTCAAAACCAACCGTATAAAGGTTCGGCAGCTTGTAGCCGCGGAGCAGGGTTCCATCGTTCGCCCCGATGTCGATCACGTAATCATGTGCCGTCAGATTTGCAATGGTAGCGGCTTTGTCAGCGATCCCATTCAATTCGTCAGTCATGGTTTTATTGATACCCGACCGGTACCAGTAATTCCTGTACATCGCCTCGTTGGAGACTGTATGTCTCAACTGAAGCAAGCCACAGCCCCCATCTTTGACATTGCAGAGCACAAGCTCAAGAGGTGCCTTTATACCTTTGGAGTTGTCAGGCGCACCCAGAAAGTCTGAAACATAAAGCTCTCCGAGCGACAATATGCTCGATAAATTACGAGATTCACACACTCTGCACTTATCAATAGTTCTGTAGTTAGCACTCTTCATATAATCCTTCCTTACACATTTACTTTTTTCGCTAATATATAACCGATGTCCATATTGCGATATTCGGCTGGGTGCCTATCAATCACTACATTTGCAATATTCTTTTTTTCAACAGAAAAGCCAGCATTAACCAGCTTGCTTTCGAGATCCTGTACGCCGAAATGGTACTCAACAAAAATCAAATCAAAATGACGCAGTGTTTCGTTGCTCGCAGAGCGAAAGATTTCATATTCAAACCCATCTACGTCCAGTTTCAGGATGGCACCTTTTATATTTTTTTCCTGAACTATCATATCCAGCGTTTTAAACGCTGCCCCATCTACTTTTTCTCTGTCTTGCTCTGGAACACATGCCCCAAGAATAACATCTGAGCTACTTATCTTTTTGCTTGCAACCCCGCAATACTCAATTTCAATCCTATCTCTAAAATTATTGAGGTCTATGTTACATTGCGCCAAATCAAAATACCGTTTATTTAATTCATAGCCATATATTTTCTTAGCCCCTTTAATAGAAAAATATACTGCCGTATCACCTATGGCGGCACCAATATCCACGACTATTCTTCCTTTGACGGGCACCACATCATATTCACCACTCTTAAAGATTCCAGCCGCCATGGGAAATAAATCGCCATAAAAAATCCTGACCTTTCGCCCGTTCATTCTAAATAAGACGGTTCTGTCCTTGTTTATCGTTGCAAACGGAAATATCGGAAAAAAGTCACTAACTCATCATAACTTCCCTCAATACCCCGAAGTCTGTGAACAAGAACTTGCGGGAATGTAAGAGCTCTTTTTGTATATTTCTTTAGTTTCTTTAGCATGGGATTAATCCTGTTTGGAGGCAACCTTAAGCATCTGATCCAACTGCGCGCGCATGCTGTATCCACTCTTCACGCACCTCTCCCTGCCAGCCCGTGCAATCTTTTCTCTTTCCTCAGATTTTTCCAGGTAATGCCTCACCTTCTTTAGCAACTCCTCATTTGAGCCAAAGAATTCAGCCTCTACGCCTTCTTCAAAGAACTCCAAGTGGCGCCTCGTTCTCTCGCCAAGCATAAAACCGCCACAAGCCGCTAACTCCACGCTCCGGCTCGTTACTTCATCGCGGTTGATTTTTCGCAGGAAGTTCAGGTTAATTTTTGTCGCACAGATCGCTTTTGAGTAGTCATCGCCAAAGAGAAACTCATTCTTTATTACAAGGTTAGGGTGCCGGTTGACCATGTCACTCCAATCGTTTCCCCATACATTCACCCGAATTCCATGGCTGGCAAGATAGATCAGCGACTCAGCTCTTTCCGCCTCGAACGCACCTATTGCGCTGACATCGCTTGAGAATCGCTCGCGCTCTGCTTCAGTCAAATTCATGGGTTTGTGAACATTCTCGTCATACGAATCCAGGAATAACCTTGTCTCTCTGGCGCCGAACAAAGTTAATTCTGCAAGATTATATGTTTTTGTAGTAAACACGATATCGTAGTTACGCAACCCGGCTCGATACCAAAGTGAGTGCCCATGCGCGGCGTACATATCGTCTTCTGAGCATGAAACAAGTTTTGTAGCAGCGGCGTATTTGCGTATTTTCCTTAACGTCGACGGCCATATCATATTCCCCTTCTCGATCCAGACGACATCGAACGAAGAGCTTCTGATGGTGTCACAGATATTTTTATTAACACGGGTTGTATCTAATGGAACCCTGAGCTTCCAGAATATTCTGTAGAGCAGAGATGGCTTTTCGATGCGGCCCGGGGCGGAAACCCTAGTGTGTGAAAATGCGACCACCTGGTGCCCCATCTCGTTAAGCGTCCGATAACGCTGGTAACCTCTCCCGTAGGTGTTCAGATCTCCGATAAAGAGAATTCTGCTCATGACACATGAACAGAGGCATTACCGGGTCGACCGGGGAGATAAACCGGGTAGTCGGCATGACAGGTCGCACAGGTGGCGCGCGATTCATTCAATCTGAAGTCATTTCCTCGACAGTGAATACACTGAAGCAGCCCCAGCAAATCGATCGAGGAATTTCTTGCTCTCTGGGAGAAAACCCGCCGAACGGCCTTGAGCACCTGCTGCTTTAGAAACGCTACAACAGGCAGCCGTGGGGGGTTTTCAGGCGTCACAAGCTGAGGAACTTCCCAGTCTGCGGGACAATCCGGATTGAGGATCTTGTATTTAATCCCGCCCTTTTTCTTCTTCCAGTAATAACGAACATGAAAGTGAAATGGATATCGTGAGACCCATTTCGGAAAAATGGGGCGAGCCTTGTTGTGGAAAAGTTCAACAACTTCTTCGTCCTGAAGATAGTGCTTTTTCTTTCTGATGATCAGCCCGCCATCCTTGTCAGTAATCTCCAGCCTGTGGAATCCATAATGTGTCAGACGCTCCATAAAGGCGTCAGGAACCTCGATATACCCTGCCTTCGCGACACGTTGGATCTCATTTATAAATCTTTCCGGATCGGAGGAGTGCTCAAGCACATGCGAAGCAATCACGAAATCGAAACTGTCGTCCTTGAACGGCAATTGCTCGACAAACGCAAGTATTGTTGGACGGTCGTGCACCAGGGCAGTAAAGAATCGCTCCTGGGTCACTTCATATGCGTCACAAAGCACATTTGCCCTGAAGTAGGGAGATGCCCCGCTTCCCACCTCAAGCACAAGCGCGTCCTTGTCAACTGGACAGTGCAGACGTCGCAGAGACCAGGCGATTGAATCCATGCCGATTCTTCTGAAGAATCGCATAATCAGACTTTCTGTTTGTATTTTCGTATCTGGCATGCCTAATGTTTATCCGGAATTCAAAGTCGTGGCGTGCGGCCCAGCAGGTTTTTCAGATGCCAGATGCCCCAATCGCATACGCGCTTTCCAAGCAGCGCGAGCAGAATGACATAAATGTAATAATAAAAAGATGAATTAAATCCCAGTTTGTTCAGTTCGCGTACATAATTGAAAAAGAATCGCAGCCCCGCATCACGATGTACCGCCAGACTCGGATAAAAGTATTTTGACATATCCTTTTTAATAAGTGCGGTTGAATTTAGCTGGTGTGTTCTATCAATATATTCAGTGATGCGGGAAAAGCTTTTTAGAAAGTCCAGGGATATATCAAGCGTCGGCCGTCGTGCTACAAATTTATTCTTTTCCCGATCAAACATGACATCGCCAACATTATGTTCGTGTGAGGCGTATTGTTGCGTAAAGGGCTCGTCAAAATAGGCTGACGGGTGTCTCAGCACCACCTCGGCAAGCAGGTAGAGCTGCATCAGCATTGTGCCGTCAAACCGGTTGGTCAAATACGGTGTTGCGTATTCCCGTCGAATAATGAACCCGGCGATATAGACACTTTTCCTGAAGAGTTCTATGTAGGCATTGATGCCGGGCCCAAAGAATTCTGTCTTTCTGTAATATCTGAATCGTTCCTTTTTTTGATGATCATGAATCAGGTAGTGGGATTTCATGACGTATCCCAGTTCCGAATGGTGATCGAGAAAGCTCAATACCTTATCAAACGCGCCAGCGACAAATTCATCATCATCCCCCATAAAAACCAGCCAGGCGCCATTGGCATGCCTTACAAGCTCACACAACGTTCCGTCGTATCCGAGGTTTTTTTTGTTCTCGAAATACAATACAGGATATGGTTGTTGTGCCCGAAACGTATTGACGACTTCCCTGATTTCCTGCTGTCTTGGGCTGGAGTCTTCACAGATAACAAGCTCTATTTCATCGGTTCGCCTTGTGTCTATCGTTCGCAGAAGGCGGAGAAGCGTCTCCGGGCGATTGTAACTTAATATACAGATTGAGACTGATGGTTTGTTCTTCATTCTTAATGGATCAAGTTGTATTTCTATTCATCATGCCGGGCGGGCAAAGTAGCCCTACAAGATTTGCAACACGCTTGTTCCACGTATCTATGCCATAGATCTCCAGAGTTTTTTTGCGCAGGGACTCTCGGTCAAAGAGTGGCCTTGGCGCCCTCCGCTCCAAAATCAACACAATCGCATCCGCAATTGCCTTCAAGTCGTCTGGAGGAACCAGAAGTCCCAATTCTCCATCCAATAGCCCCTCTCGGCACCCATATGCGTCGCTCGCGACAACCGGCACGCCACATGCCAGCGATTCAATAAATACGATACTGAATCCTTCAAATTTAGAAGGCAGCGCATATACATCGCCAAGATTGTAATAATCGACCCGCTCTTCATTGGACGCCGGGCCCGCAAAAACAACGCTGTTTGCAAGCTCCGGAATTTTTTTAAGAACCGCATTTACCCGTTCATCTGTCCCGCCGCCAACAATTAGGTAAACGGCATTTGGTATTTTCTCCAGAACATATGGGAGCGACGCCAGTACTCTGTCTTGACCCTTATGTTCTGGTGTTGAGAGCCGCGCCAGTGACAAAATGACTGGCCGCCCGGCAATCCCGAGTTTATCGATCAGAGTCTGATTCTTCTCTTTTAATAAAAAAATGGAACCGTCGACGGCACTTGGAAGCATAATGATTCGTTCTTTTAGATCAGGGTATTGTTTTAGAATCAACCCTCGCGCATATTCGGAAATGGTTATCACCCGTTCTGACTCACGCACTGCTTTGCGCCTGAGCCAACCATGTATTGCGATAATTTCAATCCCGTAAAGAGCCAGCGTATATGGCGTCCCGAATATCTTTTTGAGAAGCAGGCAAACTGGCGAGAAATTCAGATGTCCGCAGAAAATAATATCAGGACGAGCCTGAAGAAAGCGCCAGACAACGCGGAAGATAAATGAGAGCTTGGCCAGAAGTTCACCTTCCCTCCTTTCCACGAGAACGACGTTTGCGCCTGTTTTAACGAGGGCGGAATGAAAATCTCTGTTGTACTTCTCGATGCCACCAATACGGCTGACATCCCCGGCAATAAAGAGTAATTTCATCAAAAGCCCGTGCCCACTAAGCACGTACGTTTTGATCCACTGGAAATACACGTCATGTGCGCGCCCTCCCCATAACGGTTCGCAACAATGGAAAAGATGCACGCACAAAAAGCAAAACCACAACAAAAATTATAAATTCCCCAAGATACGTGGCGACCACCCAGGACTCGACAAAGCTCGCCCAAATTGCCACCGGAAATGCAATGAACAAAAATGCCGGGTCACGCCCGACCATTGCCAGTTGCCAGTGGCGTGTGAGCCAGCCAAGCGCCAAGCCCAGCAAAATGGACACGATCACAACCCCCATCGGGCCGTAGTTCCAATAGGCTTCCGCGGAATAGGTCGGGGCCGTTGAGCTGCTGTTTTGAGTGCTTGCACCAGGTACGTAGTAATACTGTTCGTTAAGCTCCCTACCGAAGCGCGTGAGAATCGGCTTCTCTGGCCAAAGAACTCGCGGAATCACTACAGCCCAATAATCAACAAGACTGTTTCCAGGACGTCCGCTCTTGTATTCATTTACCAGATATCCCTGTATGGAGGCGACGTCGAACCTTCTTCCTAAGGCCCTCAGTCTCGCTTCGCTGGTCGTCATTTCTTTTACATTGTGTGTAAATTTTTCTGAGGAATCACCTTTAAATTTTTGCGGCTTAATGCTGACGTCATCCTGTTTTTTATTTACTAGATAATACGCATTGACAGCATCTGCAAGGATTGCCAGGCGGGTTGTCACCGTATTTTTATCCGCATCATAATCAATATGCGCGCGGCCTAACGTAACCAGCGGATTAATGACTACGAAGACAGAGGCCACTACCGCCAATGCCATCAGTACGAATGTTGCCGAGCGCCTGGTCAACCACATACCAATGGCCAAAGCCAGCATGGCCGATATAACCTGATATTTAGTCAGACCGATAAGGCCATTCAGAATTTCCAGCAGGAATACACTGCCGGCAATCAACTTCAGCTGCCAGCCAGTGGAACGCCACAACAGACCCAGAAGCAAGAAACAGGACGGGATAATCAGATAAACCTTCGCGGCCATACTGCGCAACAGGAGACTATCTGCCACCGGGAACAGGACATATTTCAACGTCACCCCGACTGCAGAAATGGCCACGATGTACGGCAGGATCCTTTGCAGGATGCGTTCCATATTCGCCAGCGATATGTCATGCTGGCTGGCCTTCAATCCACGCATATTTGCCAGCGGATAGGCTGCGGCAAGCACGATAAAAACCGAGCAGGCATTTAGCAGGTTGACGCGAACAAGATAAAGCGTGTCATCAGCAAACAGGTAGTCTGAATGCGGATGTACGTGCAACCCACCCGCTACAGCCCCCATTCCAAAGTAAACGCCGGATCCAAGCACGAACCAAGCGATCGCAGCCAGATCCCCTCCGCTCCGGACCATCAGCAGAAACGATAACATGCATCCCAGAAAGAACAGGGCAGGAACGGCCAGAATCACCGCCAAAGACCTCGGCTCCAGCACAAACATGGCCAGAGCCAATAGCAGAAAAATGCCTGCATTCGCGAGAGCGACGCGATAAGCTGCGCCCCAATTTCCCGCCTGCGCCGTCAGCGCTGGCCCGAAAGCGGCCTTGGGCATACCGTCACCTTGTCAGATTACGGACTGATCCGGCATATCGGCTACACCCTGCTGCGACCGGGTCATTCGTGATAATCCATGGTCATGTAGCCATGTCTCTTTACCAGCTCATCGCGTTCGGCCGTCTTGAGATCTTCGCACACCATTTCCTTGACCAGCTCATGGAAAGAGATCTTTGTCTCCCATCCAAGCTTTTCCTTGGCCTTGGAAGCGTCACCAAGAAGTTTCTCCACTTCGGCAGGACGAAAATAGCGGGCATCAACCGCGACAATGCATTTGCCTGAAGCGTCATAGCCTTTTTCATCTAAGCCATTACCCTCCCAGCTGATCTGGATGCCAAGCTCGCAGGCTACGGCATTGACAAAGTCACGCACGCTATATTGCACTCCGGTAGCAATGACAAAATCCTCCGGCTGCTCTTGCTGTAACATCAGCCACTGCATTTCGACGTAGTCTTTGGCATGACCCCAGTCCCGTCTGGCATCCAGGTTACCCAGGTAGAGGCGATCCTGGAGACCAAGCTTGATACGAGCCAGGCCTCGGGTAATCTTGCGCGTGACGAAGTTTTCGCCTCGAATCGGCGATTCATGATTGAAAAGAATGCCGTTGCAGGCATACATGCCGTAGGCTTCCCGATAGTTCACTGTGATCCAGTACGCGTATAACTTGGCGACTGCATAAGGGGAACGCGGGTAGAACGGAGTGGTTTCTTTTTGTGGGATTTCCTGCACTAGGCCATAGAGCTCGGAGGTTGACGCCTGGTAAAAGCGGGTTTTCTTCTCGAGTCCGAGAATACGGATCGCTTCCAGCATGCGCAGGGTACCCATGCCATCAACATCCGCTGTGTACTCAGGTGATTCGAAAGATACAGCCACATGACTTTGCGCAGCAAGATTATAGATTTCGTCCGGCTGTGTTTGTTGAATTATGCGGGTCAAATTTGAAGAGTCGGTCAAATCGCCATGATGCAAGAAGAACCGAATGCCTTCCAGATGTGGATCACGATACAGGTGATCAATCCGCGCTGTGTTGAACAGCGAAGCGCGACGCTTAATGCCATGCACAATATAACCCTTGTTCAGCAAGAACTCCGTCAAATACGCGCCATCCTGACCGGTGACGCCGGTAATAAGTGCGACCTTCTGCATTTTTTCTCCGAAATGTTAGATGTCTGCGTTACTTCTGCTGAGAAAGCTATCCAGGATCAACAGGAGCATGGGGTGACGTACCGGTTGATGCAGCTTGTTGCAGATAGACGGCAGTGATCCCTGCGTCAGCCCGGCATGAGAACGTTTCTATTATTGAAGTGAACACGGGAGCAAAGCCTTTCAAAACGACTCCCTTTCCGGACCAGCACGTAGTTCGATTCGAAAAAACGTTCTAGTTCCGGATGCCACTTGTCGTAAATCTCAATTCCATTTCCATACAACTTCCCAACCAGATATGGCTTATCCACAATAAAGTCAAAAACATCCTTCAGGAAGGATCTTCCGGCAATCCACCTGTGGTTGTACTCGAATTGCCAGACATCGATCCGACCCTTCTGAAGGGCCTCGACGGCTCCTCGCAAGACACTCAAATCATGACCTTCGGTATCACTCTTCACGAACAGGACATGATCTATCCGCGCCTTACCAAGGAAATCATCCAGGCGTAGCGTGCAGACATTTTCAACTGTCGCGCCCTCATTCCTGAGCAAAGAGTTTGTTCCAGCCATTTCGCCAACAACAAAGAATTCTTTTTCACCCGACTGATCAGACAGTGCAATTCTGTTCATACTCACCAACTCACTTCCCTTGAACTTCTCAGACAGGTAAGAAAAGGTGGATGACGCTGGTTCGAAAGCATGAACGTGGCCAGGAGTATTCTGGCGAGTGAGCAAGGATGCCGCACTTTCTGACCAGTTGCCTTTGTGTGTCCCGATGTCCATAAGGACTGACATCCTGCTTCTGCCCGCAGCTACTAATACGTTCCGCAGCAGCCAGAGCTCACCATTTGTCTCAAAGCGGCTTGAAGCTTCTCGTCTTGCCCAACAGTACAGCCTCCGGCCAAGACGCCAGAAGAAAGACCTCATAGCAGGAGAATTCATCAGCGCAATCATTTATTTGTTCTGCCTGAAGTAGGCGATGCGTGGAGATTATCAGCCTCATTTCCAGCCGAGCACCCAATCACCTCTTTGCGAGGCACCGGTATTGATTCAAATACAGGCAGCCAAGCTCTCTTGCTTCCAATCAATGGAATTATCTCGCTGTCGTCGTATTGCAATCCAGGCGTAGCGGGCAGCCTTTACCAAGAAGCGGACAAAGACCACAGGCAACCATCACTCCACCGCCAGGGCAACGCTACGGAAGCTTGGGCTACATTCAAGCAACTGTTCGTATGTACCTTGCGCCACCACCCGGCCACACTCTAGTTCCACAATGGTGTCACAACGCCGCACAGTAGTGAGTCGATGGGCGATCAGCAGAATGGTGAGGTCGCGGTTAAGTCCTTCAATGGCTTCCATCACCGATTGTTCGGTGGCGTTGTCAAGGGCGCTGGTAGCTTCGTCGAATACCAGCACGGTTGCCTGTTTGTAGAGTGCACGGGCGATGCCAATACGTTGACGTTGGCCGCCGCTGAGGCGGATACCGCGCTCGCCGACAAAGGCGTTGTAGCCCTCTGGTCGGCTCTCGATAAATTCGGCGATCTGGGCCTGGCGAGCCACCTGCTGCACCCGATCCATATCGATGACGTCGTGCGGCACACCGAAGGCGATGTTTTCAGCGAGTGTGGTATCAGCCAGAAAGATGCTCTGCGGGACATGGGCGATGGTTCGCTGCCATGCCCTGATTCGGTTACCGCTGATGGGCTGACCATCCACCAGAAGCGCGCCCTCGGTGGGAATCAGCAGCCCCATCAGCAGATCGAGCGTAGTACTCTTGCCACTGCCTGTGCTGCCGACGAATCCTACCCGTGCGCCCTTGGGGATCACCAAATTGAGTCCATCGAGCACCCATGGACCATCACTCGAGTAGCGGAAGCGCACGTCGTTGAAGCGGATATCGTCATGGAAGCTCAACGGCGCAAAGGTGGTTTGCAGAATGTCCGCCGGCAGGGGCTGGTCAAGCAGTTCGATGGTTCCGGCCAGTGAGGCCTGGCTACCGGCTATGCTTGCCCAAGCACTATAGATCTGCTGCAAGGCTGGTAGCAGACGTTGCGCACCGAGCGCCAGCGCGCCAAGCACCGGCAGGGCCAAGGCGACGCCTCCGGCTTGGCGGCTAAGCACATAGGCCAGAGCGGCGATTAACACCATCCCCAACGCTTCCATGGCGAAGCGCGGGCTTCCGCCAATGAAAATGTTGTTGCCATGTGCCCGACGCAACGGGTGGTCGGCCTGGCGATAGATATCACAGTAAACCGGCTGGGTTCCATCCAGCAGCACATCGCGAATGCCGCCCAGCCCTTCTTGCAGGGCCTTGATCACCTGGGTCTGTTCGTAGGCAATGCGCTGACCGTTGCGCTCCAGTCGGCGGCGTGTCAACCAGGTGATCAATCCATAACTTGCACCAAAGCCGATCGTCGCCGCCAGGGCAACCGCCGGATCGATGATGATCAAGGCAATGGTTACTGCTACCAGCAATACGATTGAGCTGATCAATGTCAGCAACGGCAACAGCACTCCGAATACAGTGATATTAACTTTGCTGGTGATCCCGCTGATCGTTTCGCTGCTGTTGCGGGTCGCATGCACCCGGTAGGGCTGGTAGAGGGTGCGTCGATACACTTCGATACTGAGATCGGCACCGCTGACAACCGCGAGCCGTGTGGTGACCCACAGTAAAAGGATACGGATTGCTCCCGCTATCAGGGCCGCTGCGGCAAACGCGATGGTGATGGGCAACACCAATTGATCGGCTGTGGCGATGCTCCAGGTCTGCGCAATATCCGCGACGACAGGCTGGCTGAACAATCTGTCGGGTGCAGTGAGTATGCCGAGGAAGGGCAGCACGGCGCCCAAACTGACTACCTCCGCAAACGCACTGACCACCATCAGCCCCATTAACAGTCCGAACTGACGCTGACGGCGCCGACTGAGATGACGCCAGAGACGCGCCAGCAGATCGGGCAGGCCACCGGGAAGGATGGTCATTTTCATTGGCTATGTTCCCACCGCATTAAGTACGGATACAAGAGTCAGGGACGCCGGAGCCAAAAAGACATTCCCATGCCAATACTCATACATCCTATCCATGCTGTCCTCATTCATTGTATTGTGCTCCTGGCGCAGGGCCACTACTGCCAAGGCAATGTTGCAACAACGCGTCGATGTGAAATTTTTGGGGTGCTCAAGAACGAACTGAGGCACAATCGAGGGTACGGGAAGCGAGTGTAGGCGACGGCCGAGATCACCTTTCCAATAACATACCTCTGCGTCGATAAGCCTTATTGGTAAGATTCACCCCGTACCGGCCAGGAACTTTCGAAAGCCCTGACACCACCCTGCCGATGCGGGCATAACCAGATCATGAATATGATTAATGCTTTCTTCACTGATTGCTGCCTCGATTGTATTTATCTTCAAAGCGAACAATGTCGTCTTCACCGAGATAGCCGCCAGACTGTACCTCAATCATTTCCAGCGGCATGGCGCCAGGATTTTCCAGGCGGTGTTTTGTGCCAAGTGGAATATAGGTGGACTGGTTCTCGGTCAGAAGAAAAACCTCGTCACCACGGGTAACGCGGGCCGTGCCCGTAACCACAATCCAGTGTTCGGCACGATGGTGATGCATCTGCAAGGAAAGCGCGGCGCCGGGATTCACGGTGATGCGCTTCACCTGGAAGCGTTCGCCGGCATCGACACCTTCGTAGCAACCCCACGGGCGGTATACCTTGCGGTGGCTGATATGCTCAGAACGTTTGGCATCTTTGAGACGGCTGACGATCGCCTTCACGTCCTGGGCCTGGTCCTTGTGTGCCACGAGAACGGCGTCGGCCGTTTCCACGACAATCACGTCGTGTAGTCCGACAGCAGCAACGAAGCGGTGCTGGGCGATGAGTAATGTGTTGCGTGTCTGATGGGCCATCACATCGCCCTGCATCACATTACCGTCAGTATCGCGTGCACTCACTTCCCACAGCGCAGGCCAGGCGCCGACATCTGACCAGCCGGCATCCAATGGTACGACGGCGGCACGGTCGGTCTTTTCCATCACTGCATAATCGATGGAATCGCTGAGGCTTTGCGTGAACAAGGTTTTGTCTACCCGATAAAAATCAGCATCGGCCTTGCCCTGCTCGTAAGCATTTGCACAGGCCTTGGCAATATCCGGCCGATGGCGAGCCAGTTCTTGCAACCAGACCGAGACGCGCATCATGAAGATACCGCTGTTCCAGAGATACTCACCGGAGTCGATGTACTGCCCGGCCTTCAGCTGATCCGGTTTCTCGACAAACGCGGAAACACGGAAGGCGATTGCATCACTGTCAGCAGCTGCCTGCGCATCAAGTGGTGCGCCCTTTCGTATGTATCCGTAACCCGTCTCAGGACCGGTGGGCACAACGCCGAACGTGACCAACCGGTTCTGTTCGGCGAACCTGGCGCCGTGCTCCACCGCCAACTGGAAGGCATGGTTGTTCTGGATGACGTGGTCCGCAGGCATCACCAGCATGACGGCATCCGGATCGCTTTTCGCCAGGGCCAGCGCCGCCAACGTCAACGCCGGTGCCGTATTGCGACCGGCTGGTTCAAGAATGATGGCCTGAGGTGTCTTGTTCAGCTGACGTAACTGTTCGGCCACAAGAAAGCGGTGTTCTTCGTTGCTGACCACGAGCGGCGCCTGGATGTTCGGCATCTTGTCCAGGCGACTGACGGTCTGCTGCAACATGGTCTGCTCACCGACCAGAGCGAGCAGCTGCTTCGGGTAATGCTCGCGCGACAACGGCCAAAGGCGCGTGCCGG
>CAYHES010000030.1:0-19609 GCA_964355495.1 uncultured Acidiferrobacterales bacterium | reverse complement strand
CGCTGCGCAAGGAACACGTCCCGGTGTCCATTTTTCTGGTCAACGGCATCAAGCTTCAGGGTCAGATCGAGTCGTTTGACCAGTTTGTCGTGCTGCTCAAGAACTCGGTGAGCCAGATGATTTACAAACATGCCATTTCCACGGTTGTTCCCAGTCGGCCGGTGAAGTTCTCGTTTGAACAGCCCGACGATTCCAGCAAAGGCCCAGGCAACGAATAGTCTGTCCGCACCGCGGGGCTCGGGGCGCGCGCGTCCGCGCGAACGCGCCCTGCTGGTGCAGTTGCGCTTGCCCGGCCTCGATCCGGATACGGAGCTCGAAGAGCTGCGCCTGCTCGTGCAGTCCGCCGGCGCGGATGCCTGCGCCGTGCTCACCGGCAGGCGCGAGCGCCCGGATGTCGCGACTTTTCTCGGCAAGGGCAAGGCCGAAGAATTGCGCGACCAGGCCGCGAGCGCCCAAGCCGATATCGTGATCGTCAACCACGACCTGTCGCCCGCGCAAGAACGCAACCTCGAGAAAATCGCTTGCTGCCGGGTGCTGGACCGCAATGGCCTGATTCTGGATATTTTTGCGCAACGCGCGCGCTCCCACGAAGGCAAACTGCAGGTCGAACTCGCCCAGCTTGAACACCTGTCCACGCGTCTGGTGCGCGGCTGGACCCATCTTGAGCGCCAGCGCGGCGGCATCGGCCTGCGCGGTCCGGGCGAGACCCAGCTCGAAACCGACCGGCGCCTGATCCGCGAACGCGTCAAATCGCTCACGCGGCGCCTCGAAAAGGTGCGCGTCCAGCGCCACAGCCGGCGCAAGGCACGGCACAAGATCCCGATTCCGACCGTCTCGCTGGTGGGCTACACCAATGCCGGCAAGTCCACGCTCTTCAATCGCCTTACCGGCGCCGGGGTGTATGTCGCCGACCATCTGTTCGCGACCCTCGATCCCACCATGCGCCATGTGTCGCTGGCCGGCAATGCCGAGGTCATCCTGGCCGACACGGTGGGCTTCATTCGCCACCTGCCGCACCAGTTGGTCGAGGCATTCAAATCGACACTCGAAGAAGTGGCCGAGGCCGATCTGCTGCTGCACGTGGTGGACGGTTCGAGCCCGGAACGACGCGAGCAGATCGAGCAGGTGCAGGCGGTGCTGGAAGAGATCGGCGCCCAGCACATTCCACAAATCACCGTTTTCAACAAGATCGACCTGACCGGCGAACCGCCACGCCTCGAACGTGACGAGACGGGCCGGATCACACGTGTGTTGCTCTCGGCTGTCAGTGGTGCGGGCATAGAACTTCTGCTGCAGGCGTTGTCCGAGCACTCCCGGCGTGGCCGCGTTACGCAGCGCTTGCGTTTGCCGCCGGCCGCCGGCCGCCTGCGGGCACTGATCTACGAGCACCTCAATGTGGTGCACGAGACGATTACCGACCATGGCGAGTGGCTGCTCGATATCGAGCTGAGCGAGCCGGATCTTGCCTGGCTCAAGAGTCTGCCGGATTTCCGTCCGGATGAGATGTTGGTGCCGGAAGAACGCGTCCTTGCCCGTACTGGCTCGTAACCTCTAGAATGCCGCCCTTGGTGGCTTCGTATCACTATTCATAATCGGGAGAGACCGTGGCTTGGAATGAACCTGGCGGTAACGGGGGAAAAGACCCTTGGGGACAACGCCGCAAAGAACAGGGGCCGCCCGATCTCGACAAGATTTTAAAAAACATCCGTGACCGGCTGTCTGGCCTTTTTGGCGGCGGCAGCGGGCGTGGTACGGGTGGCGGTGGAGGCGAGCGCTTCAACCGCATCGGTCTCGGCCTGATCGTCGCGGTGGCTGTCGGCCTGTGGCTGCTGTCCGGTTTCTACGTCATCAACCAGGGCGAGCGCGGTGTGGAACTCAAGTTTGGCAAGAAGAACGAAGTCACCGGGCCGGGCCTGCACTGGCACCTGCCGTGGCCCATCGAGCGCGTCGAGAAGGTGAACGTCGATCAGGTGTCAACGCTTTCGATCGGCAAGCGCGGCGACAAGGGGTCCGGCGGCGGTGTCGACAGCGGTTTCATGCTCACCGAGGACGAAAATATCGTCGTCGTCGAGTTCACCGTGCAGTACAAGATCAAGGATGCGAGCGACTATCTTTTCAATGTGCGTGATCCGAAATCGACCATCGTCCAGGCCATGGAGTCGGCTAGCCGCGAGGTAGTTGGCAAGAGCCAGCTCGACTTCATCATCACCGAAGGTCAGCTTGAAGTTTCGGACAAGACCCAGAAGCTGTTGCAGGAAATCCTCGATCGCTACAAGAGCGGCATTCAGATCGTGAAGGTGCAGATGCAGAAGGTGTCGCCGCCGGAGGAAGTGAAGGCGGCATTCGATGACGCCACCAAAGCGCGCGAAGATGGTGCACGCATCATCAAGGAGGCCGAAGCCTACTCGAATGACATCATCCCGCGCGCACGTGGTGCGGCGTCGCGGCTGGTGCAGGAGGCGCAGGGTTACAAGGCGAGCGTCATGGCACGCGCTGAGGGTGATGCGCGTCGTTTTACCTCAATCGTGAGCGAGTACGCCAGGTATCCGGGCGTGACGCGTGATCGCATGTACATCGAGACCATGGAACAGGTACTGTCCAACACTACCAAGATACTGATCGACCAGAAGGGTGGCAGCAATGTTCTCTATCTGCCGCTTGACCGGATGCTGCAACATGCTTCCGGCACTACCGGTACCGGACCGGTCAATAACCTGCAGCCATTACCGGAGCCGACCGATGCGACGCCCACCGGGCTGCGCGAACGTGAACGCGGACGTGACGTGTCACGCGACCGGGGGACACGCTGATGAACCAGAATAAACTGTTTGCCGTCGTCGGCCTGGTGCTGATCGGCATTCTCATCGTGAACGGCACGCTCTACACCGTGGACGAGCGCGAGCGCGCGGTGGTGGTACGTTTCGGCCAGGTGATTCGTTTCGACGATAAACCCGGTCTGCACGTCAAGACACCGTTCCTGGATGCGGTGCGCCTCTACTCGGCGCAGATCCTGACGCTGGACGCCGAACCGCAGCAGTTCCCGACCATCGAGAAGAAATACGTGGTGGTCGATTCGTTCGTGAAGTGGCGTATTGCCGACGTGCTCAAGTTCCACGTGGCCGTGGGTGGCGACGAGGCCAAGGCGCGCGAGCGCCTGTCGCAGGTCATCAACAGCGGCCTGCGTGGCGAATTCGGCAAACGCACCGTGAAAGAAGTGATCGCCGGCGACCGACATAAGATCATGGAACTGCTGAGTGTGAATGCCGACAAGGACGCGAGCGAATACGGCATCGAAGTGGTGGACGTGCGCATCCAGCGCGTCGAGTTCCCGATCGAGGTGCGCGACGCGGTCTACCGCAACATGGCGGCGGAACGCGCGCGCATCGCCAAGGAACTGCGCGCCAAGGGCGCGGAGGCGGCGGAGAAAATCCGCGCCAGCGCCGAACGCCAGCGCGACATCCTGCTGGCCGAGGCCTATCGCGACGCCGAGCGTACCCGCGGCGAGGGCGACGCGCGTGCCACGTCGATCACCGGCAAGGCGTTCGGCGTCAACCCGGAATTCTATTCACTGTACCGCAGCCTGAACGCGTACAAGGAAAGCTTCAAGAGCAAGGACGACATTCTGGTCGTGGATCCGAGCGCGGATTTCTTCAAATACTTCAAGAACCCGCGCAGGTAAGCGGGCATGATCAACTGGCACGATCTCGGCGTTGCGCTTGCGCTGTTCCTGGTACTGGAAGGCATCCTGCCGTTCCTCAACCCGCACGGCGTGCGCCGCACACTCGAGATGATTGCCGGCATGAGCGATGCCCAGTTGCGCTTCGCCGGACTGACCAGCATGCTGCTCGGCCTCGTTCTGCTCTACGCCGTGAAGGCCTGAGCCGCACCCACGTTATCGGTACCTCGTCATGGCTGATCAAGAGCGCTGGATGCTGCCCGAAGGAATCGAGGAGATTCTGCCGGAGGAGGCGTGCCGTCTGGAACAACTGCGCCGGCGGCTGCTCGATCTGCTTGGCACCTGGGGTTATGAGCAGGTCATGCCGCCGCTCATCGAATATCTCGATGCGCTGCTCACCGGAACCGGGCGCGATCTCGATCTGCAGACGTTCAAGCTCACCGACCAGCTCACCGGCCGCCTCATGGGCGTGCGCGCCGACATGACGCCGCAGACGGCGCGTATCGACGCGCATTATCTCAAACGCGAATGTCCGGTGCGCCTGTGCTACGTGGGCAACGTGCTGCGCACCCGGCCGGATGCCTTTGCCGGCTCACGCGAGTTGCTGCAACTCGGCGCCGAACTGTTCGGGCATCCGGGCCCGGAGAGCGACATCGAAATAGCGCGGCTGATGCTAGCCGCGCTTGCGGCCGCCGGTCTGCGCGACCTGCATCTCGATCTCGGGCACGTCGGTGTGTTCCGGGCGCTCGCCGCCGAGGCACGTTTGCCCGAGGAACTTGAGGGCGATTTGTTCGAGGCCTTGCAGCGCAAGGCGCGTTCCCGGATCGAGGCGCTGCTTGCCCGGTGCGATGCCCCGGCCGGCGCCAAGGCCATGCTCGCGGTGTTGGCAGATTTGAATGGCGGGACCGAGACGTTGATCCACGCGCGCGAACTGTTGAAGAGCGCGCCGCCCGCCGTGCAGGTGGCGCTCATTAATCTCGAACGCGTGGCGGATGCCGTGACGCATGCCGGTACGCCGGTGTACATCGATCTTGCCGAGCTGCGCGGTTACCGCTATTACACGGGCGTGGTGTTTTCGGCCTTTGTGCCGGGGCAGGGGCAGGCCGTGGCGCAAGGCGGGCGTTACGACGGTATCGGCCGCGCGTTTGGCCGCGCACGCGCCGCCACCGGCTTCAGCACTGACCTGCGCCGTCTGTTGCGTCTGGTTGCGGCTGACGCTGCCGGTTCGAAGGGAATTCTCGCGCCGCACGCTGGCACCAAGGGTCTGGATGAAATGATGGCGACGCTGCGCGCTGCCGGCGAGCGTGTGGTCACGCGCCTGCCGGGTGATTCGTCTTCGGTGCGCGCGCTCGGTTGCGACCGTGAGCTGGTCGAGCAGGGCGGGCAATGGCTTGTAAAGCCGGCCTGATCTGTACAAATCGGGCGCAAGCCTGGTATCCAAATTATGGAAAGCAAGCCTGCACAAAGTCCATTGCGCCAATAACGGCGCCTGGAAAAATAGCGAAATTACTGAGGAGTAGAACTTTGGGCAAGAACGTCGTCGTAATCGGCTCGCAGTGGGGCGATGAAGGCAAGGGCAAGATCGTGGACCTGCTCACCGAACGCGCGCATGCCGTGGCGCGTTTCCAGGGCGGACACAATGCCGGTCACACGCTGGTGATCGACGGCCAGAAGACCGTGCTGCACCTGATTCCGTCCGGCATCCTGCGCCAGAACGTCCTGTGTCTGATCGGCAACGGCGTGGTGCTGTCGCCCTCGGCCCTGTTCGAGGAGATCGATCACCTCGCGGCGAACGGCGTTTCGGTGGGTGATCGCCTGCGCGTGAGCGATTCCTGCCCGCTCATCCTGGGTTACCACGTGGCGCTCGATGCGGCGCGCGAGAAAAAACGCGGCAAGGCGGCCATCGGCACCACCGGCCGCGGTATCGGCCCGGCGTACGAGGACAAGGTGTCACGCCGCGGCCTGCGCGTGGCCGACCTCCTGGACGCAAAGCGTTTCGCCACACGCCTCGCCGAGGTCATGGAGTACCATAACTTCGCCCTTAAAAATTATTTCCAGACCGACACCGTGGATTACCAGCAGGTGCTGGATGAGAACCTCAAGTTGGCCGAGCGCCTGCGGCCGATGGTGGCCGACATTCCGCCGCTGCTCGATGACATCATGCGTTCCGGCAAGTCAGTGCTGTTCGAGGGCGCGCAGGGCACGCTGCTCGATATCGATCACGGCACCTATCCGTACGTGACCTCGTCCAACACCAGTTCGGGCGCGGCATCGTGCGGTACCGGCGTGGGGCCCTCAAAGCTGCATTACGTGCTGGGCATCACCAAGGCCTACACCACGCGCGTCGGCGCCGGACCGTTTCCGACCGAGCTGTTCGACGATATCGGCGAGCAGCTCGGTGCGCGCGGCAAGGAGTTCGGTGCCACCACCGGCCGCAAACGGCGCTGCGGCTGGTTCGATGCCATCGCGCTGCGGCGCGCGCATCAGATCAACGGCTTCACCGGTCTGTGCATCACCAAGCTCGATGTGCTCGATGGTCTCGACACCATTCGCCTGTGCACGGCCTACCGTTGCGACGGAAAACTGCTGGACTCGGCGCCGAGCGGCGCCGATGCGCTGGAGAAATGCGAGCCGGTGTACGAAGACATGCCGGGCTGGAAGGAATCAACGGTCGGCGTGCAGGACTACAACAAGCTGCCGGCGGCTGCGCGCGCCTACCTGAAGCGTCTGGAAGAAATAACCGGCACGCGCGTCGACATTATTTCCACCGGCGCGGACCGGGCCGAGACCATCGTCCTGCGGCATCCGTTCGATTGAATTACAACAAGAGAAGAAATGTGAAATTATGGAAAGCAGGCCTGCACAAAGTCCATTGCGCCAACAACGGCGCCTGGAAAAATAGCTATTTGCAGAAAACTCCGGATGTGCGGCTCAGGTCGAGCCGTACATCCGGAGTCTGAATCTGGTACCGAGGAGAGGCCACGCACATTGTTTTCGGGCGTGGAATTCAAGTTTCTGGTTCGCGGGTGATGTCGTAGAATTGTTTTGCTGGACCTAGCGCGACGGCGCGAAAAGCGAGAATCCTTGCTCGCCTGGTCTGGCTTCCTTCCAAGGGCCCGCACAAGGGGCGCGGCATGAAGAAACTCCAGAAGTCACCCGCAGCGCCACCGGCGCCCGAGATCCCCGGGTCATCCACGCAATCCATCATCGAGGTACTGCGCCGCGAGTATGCGGAGGCCGATGATCGGCGCCGCGAGCGTGAGCGTGAGTTTTGCTATGGCCCGCCAGATAAGCCGCAGCCGCTTACCCGTTTGCCGGTGTTCAACATCTTCCGCAGCAAGAAAGGTTCTGGCGCGCAACTCAAGATGCGTCTTGAGAAATTCGACGCCGACCGTAGCATGCGCGGGCTGGAGCAAGGCATCGCCGAGTTTCGCACCTGGCGCGAGGCGCTTTTAATGAATCCGCATTTCCTTCGAGCGCTCGACGCGATGCCCAAGATCGATCGCCTCGAAGGAGGAATGAAAATCGTCGCATGTCTGCTGAACATCCAGGACATCTTCGAGGGAATGACTCCAATGAGCAAGGCAGTAAATCCGAGAGATGTCGCCGACGAACTTCGGGAATCCGAGCAGCGCGCTGCAATGCTCGAAGACGAGGCACGGCAACAGTCATCTGACGATGCGCTTCTGCTTCGCAGGATGGCCGCTCACCTTCGACCACTTGGGTCGGCGACCATGAAACCGGAGTTGCTGGCCGAGAGACTCCGGCCAGGTTTATCGGATGAAAGCGCATGGCGCGGTTGGTGCGTCAAAGAACTTGAGCAACACATCCCCGAAGGAATCAAAAACAGGGATGCGCTCATCGTCGGCCTGTTGAAACATGCCGGACTGAACGTCAAGAATCCGAACGTCAACAGTATTCTGGGTGCGCTCAGAGAGAAACGCCGCAAGTAAATTCGCAGCTTCGATCTACGTAGGTGGGGGCTGATTTCTACGTAACCCAAATTACAAGAGAGAGTTGAGGGAAGCCGGGCGGGAGTTGTGCCCCCGCCCGGCGCTTGATCGGTTGTCGGGACCAGATCGAGCAGCGCAGAACGCTGTTGCTATTCTCGCCTCTCATATCTCCCCGTGCAATCACTCAAGCCGCTTTCCATTCGCTCTGTTGCGCGTCAGCAACTGGGGCGCCCGCTTGGGCAAACTGCGGATAAAAAACGGCCCTCCTGACACTGGCGTTGACCAGCCAGGGAAACCTCGGCAACAAGCTACCCATCTTGACCGAGTCCCCAATGAGAAAGAGCTACTCCCATACCCATCAGAAGGGGAGTAAATGGGGCTGTGTTGCCTGAAGAAATTGGAGGATGGCGTGAAATTCACGAAAAGAAAATGCACGAACTGTAGCTTAGAGTTCTACGCTGTCGGCTTCGACATGTGTTCGATGTGCTGGCCAGAAAGAGAAAGCCAAAAAGGGCAACAGCGGGTCAGGTTGGAGCGTCAGGCAAACGAACTATTGAGAAAGGCCTCGAAGAAGAAATCGTCCGACGCTCGACAACGTAAGCAGCCATTACCGATTGAGTGCCACGGACCTACGTAGGTAATCAATGTTTTCTACGTAGCAAGATCGGTGGCGTACTGTGCTGCACATGGACGCACACACCACAGCCGGCGCATTCTCTATTCAAGGATTCTGCCGCGCATACTCGATCAGTCGAAGCACTGCCTATGCCCAGATTCGCAGCGGGCGCCTGGCCACGTTCAAGTGCGGGCGGCGCCGACTCGTCAGCGTGTCTGCGGCCGAAGCCTGGCGCGCCGCGCGTGAGGCTGAAACTGCGAGGGCGGCAGCATGAAGCCTACCCGCCGCAAACCGCCCGCAATTCCCGCCGATCCACGACATCGCGAATTTTTGTTGGCGCTTGCCAAGGTGGTCGCCGACGCCCTGACGCGCGACGCGCGCCAAGCACCGAGCCCAGCGAGTGAGGCCGAACGATCGAAGGTAGGCCATGAGCGTCATGGGCACCTCGTGACCGGGTCATAACCATGACTGATCGTAACCAGTTGAATCTATTCACAACAAAGAGGTGACATGAAATGATCCGACAATACCGCACGGAAAACGACGAGGCCCAGCGCATCGAGCACGGCCTTGATGAACCTCAGCAATTTTCCGATGGTCCGCGTGAAGCGCTCGCGCGCGAACTCGCCAACGCCTGGCGCCCCGATCACCGACCGCTGACGCTTCGGGAAGAAATCGACGAACGCGAGAGAGGCCCGCGCGGACAGCTCGCGCACGACCTGCGCGATGCTCATCGTTCTGACTCCGCGGTGCATAACCGCATTGCGGATGCCATGGACGCGGCCGGCCTGGCCCCGCGCGCGCGCTTGGCTCGCGAGGTCGCTGATATGTGGCGGGTGGCGTCATGAGCGCTATCGCCACGAATATCACGACACCGATCGCACTCGCGACAATCGCGAGACGCGCGGAGGCGGGCGTCGGCGGCACCCTTCTCATGCTTGGCCAAGCTATGCCAGCCATAAAGACCTGGGATCAACCCACCTCTCTTGAATTCGCAAAGCTCATCGACGAACGAGTCGTGGCGTTCTTGTGGCATGAGCACGGCCCGCTGATCGCAAGCCATCAGCCACTCGCGGATGCCCTTGCTGAAAACGCCGAAACGATCCGTGAAGCAAGGCTGAACGGCAAGCGCTGGGATTTCCGCGCCGGCCGGGAGGTGTAACGATGTGCGAGCGCTGCCAAGGTTGGTTGCCAGGCGGGAAATCCCGATGCGCAAACCCGGCCACAAAAATTGTTCGTCGGAAATTCTCGAAGCAGAAAAAATATCTCTGCGAACGCTGCCTGGAACTCATTTCCAAGAACGCGAGTCCTGCCGATCCGTTACGGATCTCGGATTTCGTCGGGCCGGCGCGGTGAACCACGACACGGAATGTTCCGGCATTAGCCGTCACGGCCGAATGCCCGCGTGTCAAAAAATCGCTGTGGCCGAGTACCGCGTCGCTCGTGAATGGCGTCCGGTCTGCCCGGCATGCCTTGAACTCGTTTACCTGCGCGAAAGCAGGGTATCGGTTCGAGAATTCCTTGGCAGGCCGTCGCCACCGCAACCTCGAAGCTCTTGGCAGCTTCGCATCAAGCGTCAGATGAGAAACCTCATTTACGACATCATGCATCTATTGTGCGGAAATCCCGAGGACACGACCAGCGCATCGGTATGCATCGCGTGCAAGGGCCAGGCTGCCCATCTTATTGGCACGGACTTCCGTCGGCAAAACCAGCCAGTCTGCGCAAGCTGCGTTGAGAAGGTCGCCGCCGATACACTTGCGCCTGTTTTTATCGCGTCCGGTGAGCGGCTGGGCATGTTTTCGATCCACACCTATATGACGAACAGGACTGAGGAGAAACGATATGACCATTGATGAAATCAACAAGGAGCTGGTAACCGCCTGCCGTCGCGCGTATGCCGAATCTTCCGGCACGCCGGTGCTGGATCTGTTTGCGTTTGCGCTGGGATACGAGCTCGCGACACCGGGCGACACCGAGCGGCGCGGGTCCGTCTTCATTCAGCACGTCATGACCATCTTGGCTTGGGGAATCGATCTTGACGATGCGCAGGTCGCCTTACTTGCCGGCAGTTCCGTGACCCCGGCCTACATACCGGGCAATCACACGCAGAACCGCTATGCGGTAAAGCGTAACGGCGGAAAAGATGTCCTTGTCCTGGCGGACGCATTGACACATGCCGAAGCCGAAGCGATCGATCTGGGGCGACGCGAGATTGAGCGGCTGGGTCTGTGGAACGCTCCTGACCTTGCGCCCGTGCGCGCCTGTTTTTAACAGGGAAAGAACAGAGAAATGGCCGTAACGAAAAAATTCACGAAGGGACGATCCGGGAACCCAGGTGGACGGCCTTTAGGTTCGAGGAACAAACTATCGACCGACACCAAGCAAATCATCATGGAGGTTGCTGAGGAACTCGGCGGCGTACCTGCGATGCTGACGTGGGCAAAAAAGAATCGCACCGCGTTCTATGTCCACTTGTTCGCAAAACTGATTCCAAAACAGATAGACGGCGACTTGAGCGTGAACGTGAGCGAGGGTCCGCTCGTGAAAGTAATTTTGCCGTTTAACGACCGCTGCGATCCCGCGTTGCTCGGCGACACCCTTCACCGCGAGACGCGGGCAGAATGCGCGGCACGCCGGGCGCGCGATACTGATGCTCAGCGACCCTTCGACCGGCCGCCGGCACCGAAGGGCGAAGACTGAAACTTTTCAACGGCACGGGCGTGCGCCAGGCATCCGAGATCGCCAATGGCTTTAAAACCATCTTCCGCTCGGAGGCGAATCGCGATTATTCGGGACGTGCGCGACCGCCAAAATTGCCAATAACTCCGAATGCCGGCGGCTCGACCTCTTCTCTTGTCCTGGGCGCGGCCGGCACCATTCACATCGAGGCGATGATCGCGATGGCCACATGTACCCAGTTCAGCAAAAACGGCAGATGCCAATCTCTGGCGACCCACGAATTTTGCCGACTTGCATCCGTGCGCCCACAGTGGCGAGCCGTCTGCGCACAGCACTGCGTGATAATCCAGCGCCTCGCCCGCTGATCGCTTGCAAGTCCGGCGCATCGAGACAGATAGCACCGACCTGGCGCACCACCGCCGCTGTGCCCGGCTGGCGGCATCGAACGGCGAATAAGGCCCGGAAGCCCACCCAGCCAGAGAGCGCGCCTGTGGACGGATCAGGACGCGGCTCAGACATACAGAGAGGAGCCATGACAACCACCGAGTTCCTGACCATTGCCGAAGTCAAAGGGCTTGTCGGATATTTCCGCGCATGGTTTTATTACATGATGAATCACTCCTGCTTCCCGCGCCTTGAGCAGGCGCGATGACCGCCCACCGGATCGGAGACGCAGCGCTCGCCTACCACGAGGCCGGGCATGCTGTGATTGCCTATGTCCTTCACTTGCCACATGCGCACGTGACCATCAACCATGACCGTGAATCTGGAACCAGCGGGCGCACGATCTTCAACAGGAAGAAACCACCCACAGCCTGCACACCCTCGCGTGCCTTCAGGCGCGAGCTCGATGAGATCGACGTGTGCCTGGCGGGTCCGCTGGCTCAGTCCATGTTCAACCGCCGCAGTGTCCGCCATTGGCAGAGTACAGATGATTTCTCGAAGGCGATGAAGCTGGTGATGGCGGGAGAGAGTGACATAGACACATGCTTACGCTTTATCAAAGGCCAGATGATCCGCACGGAACGCCTGTTGCGGAAGCATTGGGTAGTTGTGGACCGTGTTGCCGATGCATTGCTCGAACACCGGACACTCGACGGTCGGCATCTGGGCGAGGTTATCAAGCGCGCGCGGAAAATCACCTCTTCGGCCCAGCACAGGAGTCGCGTGAGAACGAGACATGAATGCGATCATCTGTTCGAGCTTTTCCACCGACAAGTAGCGTCATGGTCCAGCGGCGAGGTGGTCATCTACAACGCCGGTACATCAAACAGAGGTCAGTCGTGAGGCCGGCAGGAATTGGCGCGCCGACGCAAGACAATGATCCGCAAGCCTAATGGCTGTCTTATGGTTAAGTCGAGTTCACGAGTTAACCATGGGGAATTGACAGACAGCCCATTATTAGCACTTTACACTAGTAGCACGATTCGCTATCATCAGTCGCATGATTACAGGATTCCGGGACAAGGACACTGAGAAGCTGTTTCATGGCTATTTTATCCGCCGTCTGTCCCGAGACTTGCAGCGGCTGGCCCGGCGCAAGCTGTTACAGATCGACGCTTCAACGCAACTCGACACGCTGCGTGTACCGCCCGGCAATCGGCTTGAGGCCATGAAGGGCGACCGCAAAGGACAGCACAGCATTCGCATCAATGACCAGTGGCGCATCTGTTTCTGCTGGAAAGACGGAAACGCAACCGAAGTAGAGATTGTGGATTATCACCGCTAGTGGAGGTACCAACGATGAAGACGCGCAAGATTAAAACCCAAAAGCCGGACATGCCACCGATCCATCCCGGCGAAGTGCTGGCCGAGGACTTCTTGAAGCCGCTCGGCGTCAGTCAGTATCGCCTGGCAAAAGAAACCAGCGTCACACCGCGCCGGATCAATCTGATCGTGCATGGCCGGCAGGCCATCTCAGCAGACACCGCGTTGCGGCTCGGGCGTTACTTCGGCATGGAGGCACAGTTCTGGATGAACCTACAGGCACGCTACGATCTTGAGTGTGCGGAACTGGAACTGACCGCGCGTCTCGACCGCGAAGTGACGCCGCGAGCGAAAGCAGCATGAGCGCCATCGACAAGCCACTCTCCCCGGCGATGAAAGAGCTGATAAAGATGCTCGCTGAGTTCGCCGTCGAAGATTACCTCCGCGAGCTACAGGAACAACCATCGCTGCCCCAACCAGAAGGAGGTGCATCATGATAGCCGCCATCAACACCCAGCCGAATCACGCCGCCGTACTCACGCACGACCGCCGCGCATGGAATGAAGGCTTCGCTGCCGGGGAACGTGGCGTGCTGTATTTCAGATGCCCATACCCGGCCCGCTCGAAACAATCATGGAGTTGGTCGAGCGGCCATGTCGAGGGCAAGGCCAAGCGTGATGGTTACGAATACAGCCATCCTGAACCTGAAGGGGGTACGAAATGAAATGTGCCATCTACACACGCAAGAGCAACGACGACGACCGCAGCGAAGAAAACAAGAGCATCACGCGCCAGCGGGAGCGCGCCATCGCATGGGCGCAGGCGAAGGGCTGGACCGTGGACCCGGAGCACATCTACGAAGACGATGGCGTATCCGGCGCCGAGTTCGACCGCCGTCCTGGCCTGCTGCGCATGATCGGTGCGATCCTGCACAAGCCGCGGCCGTTCGACGTGGTGGTGATGAGTGAGTTATCACGGCTCGGCCGTGACATGGTGAACAATGCCGTGGTCATCGGCAAGATTCGAGACGCGGGCGTTCAGATTTTCTACTACCTGACCGGCACCGAGGAATCGTTCGACACGCCAGAGCAGCGGTTCATGGCGATGGCCACCAGCTTCGGCGCTGAGATCGAGCGTGCCAGGATCGCGCAGCGCACCCGCGATGCGCTATCGCGCAAGGCCGAGCACGGATACTCCGCCGGTGGCCGATGCTTCGGATATGACAACGTTTGGGTGTTTGCAGACGGGCGTGAAGTCATCGCCGCGCCAGGTGCGCGCATGAAGGATGAGACCAAGCTGCGCACTGACTGGCGCATCAACGAGGAGCAGGCCGAGGTCGTGCGCGGGGTCTTCCGCATGTACGCGGACGGTTTCGGGCACACCTTGATATCCAAGACCATGAACGGCGACCGCCCGAAGGAGCTGAAAAAATACTTCGCCGGCCGCCTACCGGTACCGCCACAGCACGGCGAGCAGGGCACCGGATCGTGGTCGCCATCGAGTATCCGCGTCATGCTGTCGCGCCTCCGGTACGCCGGCAAGGTCCAGTACGGGGAATACCGCAACGTGCGCAATGGCGGGCGCGCCGGTAAGTGCGTCAAACAAGAGAAGTTCAACGTTGTCGAGCGCCCTGACCTTCGGATCATCCAGCCAGATCTATGGGATCGCGTACAGGCACGTTTAAAGGCCGTGCGCTCGATCTATGTCCGGGAGAACAACGGGACGTTGTGGGGCAGGCCAGACAGCGGCCGCGAGTCCAAGTACCTGCTGACCGGGCTTGCGCGCTGCGGCTGCAAGAACGGTGAGCACGTCTGCGGACGGAACATCGTCGTCACGGGCGGGCAGAAGCAATCGCATTACTACTACGGGTGCAGCTACAACCAGTTCCGTGGCTCGAATATCTGTAGCAACGACACCCGCGCCCGTATGGCGGAGATCGACGAGATGGTGCTGAACGAGATCGAGGCGACGGTCCTGACACCGGAGGCGGTGCAGTTCGTGGCCGACGAGGCTGTGCGACTGTACGAGGCGATGTTGAAGCAGAAGCCGGAGCAGTTGCCACAGCTAGAGGCAGAGATAAAGCGGGAGCGCCGGGAGCTGGCGAACATGATGAAGCTCGCCGCGTCCGGCAATGCGCCGAAGACCGTACTGACCGACATTGGGGTGCGAGAGCGCCGCCTTGAGGCCCTGATCGAGCAGGTGGCGCGCTACCAAACCCCACGGCGCTCGGACGACCTGGAACTGCGCAGGGCGCGCAAGCAGGCGCTTGAGCACGTGGCACGGTTCAAGGATTTGCTGCGCTCAGACGTTCCCGTAGCGCGTCAGGCGCTACGAAAACTACTGAGGGACGAACACGGGGAGTTTTCTCCACTCATGTTCGTCCCAATCGAACGCGACGGTCGCAAGACCTACGACGTACGCGGTACAATTGGCGCGTCCGTACTATTTAGCAAAGTTGGTACCGAGGAGAGGACTTGAACCTCCACGGGGTTACCCCCACTAACACCTGAAGCTAGCGCGTCTACCAGTTCCGCCACCCCGGCGCAGAGCCCGTGTAAAATAGCGGGTTCCACAAGCCGCCGCACTCTACCGAGACAAAATGGGCATGTCAACGCAAAAACCGAATAAGCCCGACCAGATGCAGACCGACGCCAACGCCACGCGCGAGCCGCGTACCTATGAATTCCCCGTACCGAGCCGCGAGGCGGTTCTTGCCATTCTCAAAGAGCGCGGTGAGCCGCTGACCTTCAATGTGATCACCACTGCCCTGCATGTTGAAGGCGAGCGCGACCTCGATGCCTTCGGTCGGCGGCTGCGCGCCATGGAGCGCGACGGGCAACTGCTCAAGAACCGGCGCGGCCTGTACGCCTTGATCGACCGCATGGACATGGTTACCGGGCGGGTCATCGGCCATCACGAAGGTTTTGGCTTTCTCGTACCCGACCAGGGCGGGGACGATCTTTTTCTCAGTCCGCGCGAAATGCGCCTGGTGCTGCACGGCGACCGCGCGGTGGCGCGTATCGCCGGTCTCGATCAGCGTGGCCGCAAGGAAGGCTCGATTATCGAAGTACTGGAACGTTCTCACAAGACCATGGTCGGGCGCTATGTCGCCGAAAATAACGTGAACATTCTGGTGCCGAGCGACAAGCGCATTACCCAGGACATCCTGATTCCACACGACGCCATCGGTGCCGCCAAACCCAACCAGATCGTGGTGGCGGAAATCATCGAGCACCCTACGCGCCGCAGCCAGCCGGTCGGGCGCATTGTCGAAGTGCTCGGCGACCACATGGCGCCGGGCATGGAAATCGAGGTCGCGATCCGCGCCTACGATCTGCCGCATGTTTGGCCGGACGCGGTACTGAACGATGTCGTCAGCCTGGCCCCGCAGGTACCGGAGGAGGCGAAGGAAAACCGCGAAGACCTGCGCAGCATACCGCTCGTGACCATCGATGGCGAAGACGCGCGCGATTTCGACGACGCCGTTTATTGCGAGCGCGTCGGCAAGGGTTACCGCCTGATTGTTGCGATCGCCGATGTCTCGCACTACGTGCGACCGGGTACGGCGCTCGATCGCGAGGGGCAGAATCGCGGCAACTCGGTGTACTTCCCGAACAACGTGATTCCGATGTTGCCGGAAATCCTGTCGAACGGCCTGTGCTCGCTCAACCCGCTGGTCGATCGCCTGTGCATGGCCTGCGAGATGGAGATCGATGCGCACGGTGAGATTACCGAATTCCGCTTCTTCGAAGCAGTAATGCGCTCGCAGGCGCGCCTCACCTATACCAAGGTCGCCGCCATGCTGGTGGATCAGGATGCGGCGCTGCGCAAGGAATATGCGCCGCTCGTCCCGCACCTGGAGAACCTGTACGCGCTCTACAAGATTCTCAACAAGGCGCGCCATGCGCGCGGCGCCGTGGATTTTGAGTTGCCCGAGACCAAGATCATCTACAACGCGCAGCGCAAGATCGAGCGCATCGTACCGCTGCAACGCAACGACGCACACAAGCTGATCGAGGAATGCATGCTGGCGGCGAACGTGTGTGCCGCCGAATTCCTGGTGAAGAAAAAGGTGCCGGCACCGTTCCGCATTCATGCCGGCCCGCCGGCCGAAAAACTCACGGCGCTGCGCGAGTTTCTGTTCGAGCTCGGCGTGCAACTGGGTGGCGGTGATGAACCGAAGGCCAAGGATTATGCGAAGCTGCTGGCGTCACTCGGCGACCGGCCGGATGTGCGCCTCATTCATACCGTGTTGCTGCGCAGCCTGAGCCAGGCCATCTACAGCCCGGACAACATCGGCCACTTCGCACTCGGCTTTGAAAACTACACACATTTCACTTCACCAATCCGGCGTTATCCCGACCTGCTCGTGCACCGCGCGATCAAGGGGATTATCAAGCGCCAGCCGATCCAGGACACGATCGAAGCAGTGCAGACCCTGACCGATCATCTGTCCTCCACCGAGCGGCGCGCGGACGACGCGACCCGCGAGGTCACGCGCTGGCTCAAGGCCGAGTACATGATGGACAAGATCGGCGAGGAGTTCGACGGCATTATCAGCGGCGTCACCAACTTCGGCATCTTTGTCGAATTGGCCGAGGTCTATGTGGACGGACTGGTGCACATTACCTCGCTGGGTAACGACTACTATCACTTCGATCCGGCCAAGCACCGCCTGCTGGGCGAGCGCACCAACCGCAGCTACCGCCTTGGCGACTCGGTGCGGATAAAGGTCGCACAGGTGAATCTGGACGAAGCCAAGCTCGATTTCGAACTGGTGGGCGAGGCCAAGCGTGAAGCGAGACGCGAACCGCGGCGCGAGGGCAAGAAGAGCGGTGGCAAGCACCGCGAACGCAAACGTTCGCCCATGAAGAAGTAGCGGCGATGAATGAAGAGGCAGTCGGCGGCTGGCATGCGGTGTTGGCACTGCTGGAGCGCTCACCGGAACGAGTGTTGTCGATTCGCCTCGACCGGGCACGTAAGGGGGAACGGCGTGCGCAGCTGATGAAAGCGGCGCGCGCGGCCGGTATCGCGGTCGAGGAAACCAACGCCGAGGCGCTCGACCGCCAGGCTGGTAACAACAACCATCAGGGCGTTGTGGCGCGTTGCCGGGCTGCGGCCGAAAGAAATGAAGCCGACCTCAAGAATTTCCTGACCGAACTCCCGGGCAAGCCGCTGCTGCTGGTTCTGGACGGTATTCAGGATCCGCACAACCTCGGCGCCTGCCTGCGCTCGGCCGATGCCGCCGGCGCCCATGCCGTCATCCTGCCGCGCGACAACAGCTCGCCCATTACACCCGTGGTGCGCAAGGTGGCCAGCGGCGCCGCCGAGACCCTGCCGGTGTTCCAGGTGACGAATCTGGCGCGGGTGCTGGACGAGCTCAAGGCCGCCGGAATATGGCTGGCCGGTGCGGCCGGGGAGGCCGAGCAGGAGCTGTACGATGTGGACTTGCGCGGTCCGATGGCGCTGGTGCTGGGCGCCGAGGGCACCGGCCTGCGGCGCCTGACGCGCGATAAATGCGATTATCTGGTGCGTATCCCCATGGCCGGTACGGTGGAAAGCCTGAATGTCTCGGTGGCGGCCGGGATCTGCCTGTTCGAGGCCGTCCGGCAGCGCCGCAAGGGCTAATACCCTGTCGTAGGTCGCCCTTCAGGGCGACATGCATCCGTCAGTGAGAAGCCATTTCCAGCAGCTTGCCTCGCCCCCGGAAAGCCTTTAGAATTCGCGCCCTTAGCCCGGCATCCGCCGGGTTCCTTGCCTCATCGGCCGCAGTGAATAGAGTCGCCCAATGATCTTCTGGGGGACTCCGGTTACGGGAGGCTTTACAGCCAGAAGGAGCAGTCATGCGTCATTATGAAATCGTTTTCATGGTCCATCCGGACCAGAGCGAGCAGGTGCCGGCCATGATCGAGCGTTACCGCTCGATGATCGAAGGCGCCCAGGGCAGGATTCATCGCCTCGAAGACTGGGGCCGCCGGCAGCTCGCCTACCCGATCAACAAGATTCACAAGGCGCACTACGTGCTCATGAACATCGAGTGCGGTCAGGACACGTTGAACGAACTTGAGACCGCGTTCCGTTTCAACGATGCGGTGATCCGCTCGCTCACGCTGGCGCGCAAGACCGCCGTCACCACGCCGTCGCCGCTGGTGAAGGAAAATCAGGAAGAGTCCCGCCCCGTGGCGCGTGCCGACAGCGAGGAGAGCGTTGAGCCCACCGAGCCGGCTGAGTTGGCCCCGCCGGTCTGAACGCAGCACGACTATTCATTATTCTGACCGAATTCCGAGGAACTACTCATGTCCCGTACATTCTTTCGCCGCAAGAAGTTTTGCCGTTTCACCGCCGAGGGCGTAGTGGAGATCGACTACAAGGATCTCAACACCCTCAAGGGTTATGTCACCGAAACCGGCAAGCTGATTCCGAGCCGCAACACCGGCACCAAGGCGCACTACCAGCGCCAACTGACGCGTGCCGTCAAGCTCGCGCGCTTCCTGGCCTTGATGCCCTACACCGACGCGCATCGCGGTTGAGCGACGCCTGTACAAAACAAATTTAAGAGGAAGTATCCATGGAAATTATTCTGCTTGAGAAGGTGCGCAATCTCGGCAACCTGGGCGACCTGGTGAAAGTGCGCTCCGGTTACGGCCGCAACTTTCTGATCCCGCAGGGCAAGGCGGCCATCGCCAACGAAAAGAACAAGGCCGAGTTTGAAGTGCGGCGTGCCGAGCTGGAGAAAATCCAGGCGGTGGCATTGACCGAGGCCAAGGCGCGCGCCGAGAAAATGGCCGGCGCCACGGTGCAGATCATGGGCAAGGCCGGCGAAGAGGGCAAGCTGTTCGGTTCGATTGGCACCGCCGATATCGCCGAGGCAATGACCCAGGCCGGCTTCCCCCTGGAGCGCGCTGAGATTCATCTGCCGAGCGGTCCGCTCAAGCAGATCGGTGACTTCGAGATCCCGGTCAGCCTGCATGCCGA
>CAYHES010000029.1:0-19745 GCA_964355495.1 uncultured Acidiferrobacterales bacterium | reverse complement strand
CCACATCGACATCGAAACCTGCAGCCAGTGCGGCGGAATGGCGAAGATCATCGCCGCAATCGAAGACCCGGCCGTCATCAAGAAGATACTCGACCACCTGAAGGCAAAGGCCACGGTGGCGGGCCAACCCGTCTTGCCCGAAAGCCGGGCACCACCCCAAGCCGTTCTGTTTCACTGACCCGAGGTCAGCACCAAGGCGCTTCACGTCCGAAGCGGCCAAGGCGGCGTTCGGCCGGAAGACGGACATTGCCCAAAATGCAGCGAGGACCCGGCGGTATTTCCCGCACCGGCGCATCGACTGGAGCAACGGTCAAGGGGGCTGACGAGGAGGGCCGAGTGAGCAGGCGGTTGCGCGCGCGCTGGTTTTTCGAAGGAGGGGGGTTTATTCTTCCTATACATCGCCGTACCCAGGACATGCTGTACACGCTTACCGGCCGGACGGCGACGCTGTTCCGTGCCCCCTATGGCGAACTGGATGCGCGCGTGGCGCGGATAGTGGCGGAGGAGGGCATGGTCAGCATTCAGTACGATCTTGCCTCCGGCGACCCGGACCCGCGCATTTCCACCAAGCGTTTGCTGGAGTACGTGACGAGTACAGCCAGGCGCGGATCGATCGTGGTCATGCACATGAATGGCCGTGGCTGGAAAACAGCCGAGGCCTTGTCGCGCATCATCCTGCGGCTGCGCAAGAAGGGCTATCAGCTGGTGACCGTGAGCGAACTGCTGGGCAGGCCAGCGGCGCCGGCGATCAGCCCGGACTCGGCGGTTCAAGGGTTGAGCGCGCCCTAAAACGGTAAGATTTGTGCAGGCGAGCTTGCCCTAATACAGCTATTTTTGTACAGGCGCGCCTTCCCTCGAGGGCGCGGGGTTTCTCCTGCTCACGCGCCACCCGCAACGGGCGATGGCCCGAGGCGAGCAGATCGTGGCATTATGCCCGCCGGGCAACGGCCAAGAACCCGGACACCTGTATAGTAGTGAAATCTATTGCGGCGATGGGCTGGACCAGGCCTTCAAGCAGGCGCTGAACAATCACCCGGGCAATACGATACGCACCATCTACTCCAGCATGAACGGCGAGCATCACTGGGCGAAGGAATACGGCGTGGCGTTCACGCGTAATCAAGCCAGTTTTCACGACCCGGTCAAGCACGAACACCCGGCCGATTGTTACGGCGACCTGGGATCGGCCACCGGCCCGGTGCTTATTGGCTTGGCGGCGGAGAGTCTTCTGATGAAACACCCGGGTCCGGCCACCCACCTGGTCTACAGTTCCTCCGACGGTCCCGCGCGCGCGGTGGTGCGGGTGGAAAAGATATCCCGAACAGCAAGCACGTAAGGAGATGCACGCATGACACAGATAGGCGAAGGCGTTGCCAACCCCACCACCGAAACCGAGGAGCCGCAAGACGACAAGGAGCACGTCAAAATCCGCTTCTGCCTCTTTTTCGACGGCACGCTGAATAATCGCACCAACGTCGAACAGCGCCTGGCGTCGGCACCGGATAAAGACCTGACCGAAGAGGAACGCAAGGCGGCTGTGGCTGCGAAAGAAAAGATGTCGGGCGAGGGCATCGAGAAGGCCGCCGTGTTATATAAAAAACACGGCGCCAAGAAAGACGCGGAAGGATTCAGCAATGAAGAAAACAGCTATGAAGGCTATTACACCAACGTGGCCAAGATGGAGCCCTACATTGACAACGCTCCGAAATACGATCTGACGCTGACGACCTATATCGAAGGGTCTGGTTCTCTGGACAAAGCGGGCGACAAAATGCCCGGCTATGCCTTCGCCATCTGGAAATCGGGTATCCGGGCCAAGGTGGAGAAAGGCATTCTCAACGTTGTGGCAGAAATCTCCAGCGCTAAAAGGGGACGCTACCCTTTCTTATCCTCCTTCTTCCTCGGCCTCCCCCGTGGCCGGTACTGTAACGTGCGCCCCGTCAGCTTCTCCAGCTTCAGGATGAATTTCTCCGCCCCGCAGGGCAAGCCTTTATCGGCGTTGCGCCGCAAGACATTCAACTTCTCCGGCTCGTCACCTTCGTCCAGCCAGGCCGGCCAATCATCGATGGCTTCAAACTGCTTGCGCCAGAAGGGTTTCTTCGTGAGTAATGGGTCTTGTCTCAGTTCACAGTGTCCGCTGGCGCTGGACCAGGGATAGTTTTCCGCCTTGCGCACGATCCGGGCGCGCACTGGGTTGCGCTCCACGTAGCGCACAGCCGCCCAGAGATAGGCTTCATCCAGGGCGGAGGAGAAGAACCGCCCCTGCCACACATGCCCTTTCCAGCCGCGCGCCTGGTTGAGGCGTTGGGCATAGCGCATGTGCAGGGGCTTTAGCATTTTTTGCAGGCCGTCTTCGGTCGTGGGTACCGCCACCAGATGGATGTGGTTGGTCATGAGGCAATACGCCAGGATGTCGACAGCGTGTTTGTCGGCGTACTCGCTCAACCAGGCCAGATAGGCCTTGCGATCGTCGTCGGTAAAGAACACCTTCTCGCGACGATTCCCCCGCTGGGTGATGTGATGGGGCACACGGGGGCAGACGGTTCGGGCCAAGCGGGGCATGGGGGTGAATCTACCACGGGGTCAGGGGTAGATTAAAGGGTAGCGTCCCTTTTCTTTTATCAGGGGTAGATTAAAGGGTAGCGTCCCTTTTCTTTTTTCTTTTAGGGGTAGATTAAAGGGTAGCGTCCCTTTTCTTTTATTTCTTTTCTTTTATTCGTCGATGACATCGACGATATGCAGCTTGATGCCGATTTGTTCGGCGGACCACAGTGCATTGTTGCGCTTCGGTTTGTCCTGTTTGCTGCTGCGGATGGCATGGGTGTGGCCCTCGACGCAGAATCCGGTGAAGAAGTTGATGCCCTCGACGTGGATGCCCTGATCACGCATCAGGCGTGCGGCGAGCATGGAATCGAGGCCGCCGGAGATGAGCGCCACGGCTTTGCGGGGTTCGGTCATAGACAACAAGGCCGGGTCAAAAAATGAAGTTTAGCGGATTCCGCCGCACGCGGCACGAAGGCCAGTGCGAAAGACGTTGCGAATTGCGGGGTTATCGAAGAAAACGGGAGGAAAGAAAAGGGCCCTTCCCGGGCCCCGTGTTCTATTTATGACCGCCTTTTCCATCTATTCGGTTCGTGCTGAACCGGCTCCTCGGGTGGCTCGGACGATTCACCTGCCGGAAAGAACCTACTCCGCCTTGCCGGGTTTGTCCACTGTCCAGGCATCCGTGGCGATCAGCCATTGGTCACAAAACAACGGCAGGTGCGCGCCGCGAACGGAGAAAAGCTGGCCGGTGGCGACCGGGGACATTAGAATCGGTGTCTGTGTGCGCAGCAGATCGACAGTGTGTGACCAGCCAGAGCGTTTTTCCTTGAGCCACCCCCGTTTCCAGTGTTGCGAGTGTTGCGCGTGAGCCGGCGCAAGGGGTTGGTTGCGCGTTTTCGCCGCTCGCTGCGCTGGGCATTGCGCATTTTTCTCATTCTGCTGATCGCGGATCTGGTTTATCTGACCATGATCTGGCCGGACTGGAAAAAGCTTGCCCAGGGCGACATTCCCAGATCGAGCTTCATGCAGCTCTACGCGGAGAAGCAGGCCGAGCGTGGTTGGCCGACGTTGCGCTGGCAGCCGGTGCCACAGTCAAAAATTCCGCGGCATGTGATGCGCGCCGTGTTGCTGGCGGAAGACAGCCGCTTCTATGCGCACAGCGGCTTTGACCTGATCGCCATCCGCGAAGCGCTCGACTACAATTTTGGTCGCGGCGAACTGCTGATCGGCGCCAGCACCATCTCCCAGCAGACCGTGAAAAACCTGTACCTGAGCCCGTCACGCGATCCGCTGCGCAAGTGGCACGAGGTGGCGTTGACCTTCGGGCTTGAGCAAAACCTGCGCAAGAGCCGCATCCTCGAGCTGTACCTCAATATTGCCGAGTTCGGGCGCGGCATTTATGGCGTGCAGGCCGCGGCCCAGGCGTATTACGGTGTGGATGCCGGCATGCTCAGCCTGGTGCAGGCCGCCGAACTCGCCGCCAGCCTCCCCAGCCCGGTGAAGAACAACCCGGAAACACGCACCGAGCGCTTCGAGCGTCGTAGCCAGCGGATTCTCGACCTGCTCACGCGCGAGCAATCGGCGACATTGAATGAAGCCTCATTCACTGATGGCGGAAGTGCCGGAAACGCAGGAGCAGTGTTCCGGCCCTGCTGTCGGCCGACCCGGTAGCCACGATGGCCGATCGCTCTGTGCCGCCCGTCCCGCCGGCCGAATCGGCCGCCGCCGGCCAGTAGGGCCATCGGCGCCAACCGCGGCGCCTGGCAAACCTGGGGTTTTTCGCGTCCGGCGGCGGAACCGGTATAATCGGCCGGACAAAAACCCTTGCAAGAATTCAAAGAATTACCGGGCCGCGCGTGACTTTCCAGCAACTCATCCTCGCCTTGCAACAGTACTGGGCCAAACAGGGCTGCGTCATTTTGCAGCCGTATGACATGGAAATGGGCGCGGGCACCTTTCATACCGCGACCTTCCTGCGTGCCCTTGGCCCCGAGCCGTGGAAGGCCGCCTATGTGCAGCCGTCGCGCCGCCCGAAGGATGGCCGCTACGGTGAAAACCCGAATCGCCTCCAGCATTACTACCAGTTTCAGGTGGTGTTGAAGCCTTCGCCGGACGACATCCAGGACCTGTACCTCGGCTCGCTGCGCGCCATCGGTATCGACACCAAGAAGCACGACATCCGCTTCGTCGAGGACGACTGGGAATCGCCGACCCTCGGTGCCTGGGGCCTCGGCTGGGAGGTGTGGCTGGACGGCATGGAGGTGACGCAGTTCACCTACTTCCAGGAAGTCGGCAGCCTCGCCTGCAAGCCGGTATTGGGCGAGATTACTTACGGTCTCGAACGCCTGTGCATGTACTTGCAGGGCGTGGAAAATGTGTTCGACCTGAGCTGGACGCAGGGCGTGAGCTACGGCGACGTCTATCACCAGAACGAGGTCGAACAATCCCAATACAACTTCGAACACTCGAACGTGAACTGGCTGTTCCAGCAGTTCAACGACTACGAGGGCGAAGCGAAGCGCCTGCTGGAGCTGAACCTGCCATTGCCCGGCTTTGAGATGGTGATGAAGTGCTCACATACCTTCAACTTGCTGGATGCGCGTGGCGCGATTTCCACCACCGAGCGCGCCGCCTACATCGGGCGGGTACGCACCCTGGCGCGCACTGTGGCGCAGAGTTACTACGAAGCGCGCGAGCGTTTGGGCTTCCCGATGTGCAGGAGCACAAGTGCCGCGAAGGCCATGGATGGCCGAGAGCGGCCCATGCTTAAGCAAAGAAAGGGGAAGTAGGCGATGCAAGACAGCCTGCTGGTCGAGATTCTCACCGAAGAACTGCCGCCCAAGGCGCTGGCGCGTCTCATGGAGGCGTTCAGCCACGGCCTGTTCGAGGGCCTGAAGGACAAGAATTTTCTGCCGCCCGAGGCGGAGTTCACGCCGTTCGCCACCCCGCGCCGCCTCGCCGTGCTGATTTCAAGCGTGCTCGCCAAACAGGCGGACCGCGTGGTCGAGCGCAAGGGCCCGGCGCTCGCGAGCGCGCTGGATGCCAGTGGCCAGCCGACCCCGGCGCTGCTCGGCTTTGCCAAGTCGTGCGGTGCCGCGGTGAACAAGCTCGAACGCCAGGCCGGCGACAAGGGCGAATACTTCGTGTACCGCGCCAAACAGAAGGGCGAGCTTCTCAAGCATCACCTGGCCGCGGTCGTGGAAGCGGCGCTGAAAAAGCTGCCGGTGCCCAAGACCATGCGCTGGGGCGCGGGCGAGGCGCAGTTCGTGCGCCCGGTGCACGGCGTGATGCTGCTGCATGGAAAAAAAGTGGTGCCCGGCACGGTGCTGGGACTGAAGAGCGGCAACAAAACCCGCGGCCACCGCTTCCTGAGCACGGGCGCACTGACCATCCGCAATGCAACGGATTACGAAAAGGTTCTCAAACAGCAAGGCAAGGTCATCGCCTCGTTCGAGGCACGGCGCGAGTTGATCGCCAGGGCGCTTGATGCCGCCGTACACAAGGCCGGCAAAGGCGCAAACGCGCCATCCGTGGCGCGCGCCCCTCGCCTCGGTTCCATCGGCGAAGGCGTGCGCTGGGATATCGGCAAGAGCGCCGAACTGGTGGATGAAGTCACGAGCATCGTCGAGTATCCGGTGGTGCTGGCCGGGGCCTTCGACAAGACGTTCCTCGCCGTGCCCAAGGAATGCCTGATTATCAGCATGCAGCAGCACCAGAAATATTTCCCGCTCGCCGACGCCAGCGGCGAGCTGCTGCCGAGTTTCCTGTTTGTGAGCAACATGCAGGCCAAGAACCAGAAGGACATCATTCATGGCAACGAGCGCGTGCTGCGCGCGCGTCTTTCCGATGCGCGTTTCTTCTTCGATCAGGATCGCAAGACCCGGCTTGAGGAACGCGTGCCGCGCCTTGCCCATGTCGTGTACCACAACAAGCTCGGCAGCCAGTTGCAACGTGTGCAGCGACTCCAGAAGCTCGCCGGCCAGATCGCGCGCCTGTTGCGGGCCGATGTGGCGCAGGCGGAACGCGCCGCGACGCTCGCCAAGGCCGATCTGCTCACCGACATGGTCGGCGAGTTTCCGGAATTGCAGGGCATCATGGGCCGTTACTATGCGCGCCACGACGGCGAGGCCGCGGCGGTGGCTGCGGCCATCGAACAACACTACTTCCCCAGGACCGCGGGCGGCGCGCTGCCGGAAGAGGCGGTGGCGATCTGCGTGGCGCTCGCCGACAAACTCGATACGCTCACCGGCATCTTCGGTATCGGGCTCGTGCCGAGCGGCGACAAGGATCCGTTCGGCCTGCGGCGCGCGGCGCTCGGGGTGGTGCGCATGCTCGCGGAGAAATCGCTGGCGCTCGATGTGCCGGAGCTGCTCACGCTCGCGCGCGGACACTTCCCGGCGGGCGTGGTCGCCGACAGCGTCGCCCAGGACCTGCACGGCTTCATGCTCGAACGCCTGAAGCCGTATTTGCGCGACAAGCTGTTCGAGGCGGACGAGATCGATGCCGTGGTGTCGCTCAACCCGACGCGTTTCGACCAGGTGCTGCCGCGCCTCAAGGCCCTGCAGGCGTTCCGCGCACTGCCGCAGGCCGAGGCGCTGGCGGCCGCCAACAAGCGCATCCGCAACATCCTGAAACAGGCCGGCGCTGCGCCGGTGACAACGGTTGATCCGGTACTACTGCGCGAGCCGGCCGAGCAGCAGCTTGCCCAGGAGGTCGAGGCGCTGCGCGCCCAGGTTCAGCCGCTGTTCAGCGCCGGCAACTATGCCGCGGCACTGAAGGCGCTGGCGTCGCTGCGCCCGGCGGTGGACGCATTCTTCGACCAGGTCATGGTGATGGCGGAGGACACGGCGCTGCGGCACAACCGGCTCGCGCTGCTGGCCAGCCTGAGCAACCTGTTCCTGGGCGCGGCGGATATTTCGAAACTGCAGGGCCGGCCGGTATAACGGTCGTCACGTCCCACGTCTGGCAGAGAGGTGCCACATGAACATGGATTCCTACCAGAAGATGCTCACGGCGGTGCAGGCATTTCACAACAAGCATCGCTTCAAGGACAGCGGCGGCGAGGAGATGACCTACCGCATCGCGCTCATGGCCGAGGAACTGGGCGAGATTGCCGAATGCGTCACCAAGGGCAAGGGCAAGGAACAGCTCGCGGAAGAATGCGCCGACCTGTTCATCCTGCTCCTGGGCACGGCAATCGCCGCCGATTTCGATCTCAAACAGGCGTTCTGGGACAAAATGGAAAAAATCCAGAACCGCCAGAGCCGCATGATCAACGGCCGCATCCGCGTGTCAGAATTTAAAGACTAAAATTAACACCTGCCGCAAAGACGCAAAGGACGCAGAGGTTACTAATGAAAAATAAAAGACTGTTTTATTCCGTTTTTCTTTGCGTTCTTTGCGTCTTTGCGGCAGGTGTTCGTATATGAAACTCGTCATACTCGGACGTGACGGCGTGATCAACGTGGCCCCCGCGACCTATGTGGACGCGCCGGAGAACTGGGAACCGTTGCCCGGCAGTCTCGAAGCCATAGCGCGCCTGCACCGCGACGGCTACCGTGTGGTGATCGTCACCCACCAGCCTGCGGTGGCGCATGGTGCATTGCACATGGAAGTTCTCAACCGCATTCACGCGCGCATGCTCGACCTCATCCGTCACAAGGGTGGCGAGGTCGAGGCAATTTTCGTCTGTCCGCACGGGCCGGAGAGTCGTTGCCGTTGCCGGCCGCCGTTGCCGGGCCTGTTCGAGGAGCTCGCCGAGCGCCTCAAGATCAATCTGTCGGGCGTGGCGGTGGTCGCGGCGACGGACGAGGAAATTACCGCCGCGCGTACCGCCGGTGCCCAGCCGGTGCGTATTGCACCCACCGGCAACGCAGTGAGCGACATGCCGGTATTCGACAGCCTGCGTCAGTTCAGCGACGCGCTGCTCACCGGACGTCTTGCGCTGCACTAATATGGCGGAAAAACAGCTCCTGCGTTTTCCGCACTTCCGCCATCAGTGTATGAGGCTTCATTCACTGTCGCAGGCGTTGCGCTCGCTGCTGTTTAATGCCGTCATGTTCAGCTCGGCGATGGTCTATGCGTTGTTGTCGCTGCTGACTTGGCCGTTCCCGCCGCTCGCGCGCTACCGTTTCATCAGCCAGTGGGCGCGCTTCCACATCTGGCTGCTGGGATCGCTCTGCGGGCTGCGCTACCGGGTCGAGGGGCGCGAGCACCTGCCGCGCGGCCGTACCGCCGTGGTGCTCGCCAAACATCAGTCCAGCTGGGAGACGCTCGCCTTTCAACAAATTTTTCCGCCGCAGGTGTGGGTGCTCAAACGGGAATTGTTGCTGGTGCCGTTCTTCGGCTGGGGGCTGGCGCTGCTCGATCCGATCGCCATCGACCGCGGCGCCGGACGCAAGTCGGTACAGCAGATCATCGAGCAGGGGCGGCAGCGGCTCGAGAGCGGGCGCTGGGTGGTGGTGTTCCCGGAGGGCACGCGCATGGCGGCCGGTCAGCAACGCCGTTTCGGCATCGGCGGCGCGGCGCTGGCCGCGGCCACCGGCCATCCGGTGGTGCCGGTGGCGCACAACGCCGGCCACTATTGGCCGCGGCGCGGCTTCCTCAAGAGGCCCGGCTCCATCCACGTGGTGATCGGCCCCATGATCGACAGTCGCGGCAAGACGGCGGAGGAGGTCAACCGCCTGGCGGAGAGCTGGATCAGCAAGACCATGGCCAGGATCGAGGCCGAGTCCGCCGGTCACTCCTGATCAGTCGCGCTTGGGCGTGACCACGATCCGGACGACCTGCTCGCCGGAGAACGTAATGGTGTACAGCCCGTCGTCACCGCGGTAGGTCAGCGAACTGCTTTTCCTTCCGGATTTACCGCTCGTAACCGTGTTGTGCGTCGAGTCATTCGCGCGCTTGGGTTGGCCGAGCTCGTTGAGAACCTCCTGGCGTGTCATGCCGACGCGGATCAATCCGCCGCCCGGCGCGCGCAGGGACGATGTCTCCCACGACGTGGCGAAGGCCGCGCTGGTAATAACCAGTCCGATGGCGTAAAGGAGGATGACGACTGCGTGGATAGGGGAGGTACTCCGCGCTGGGAACACGCGGCCGGAGAAGAGCATCCTTTTCATCGTCTACGGGCCTCCTTGCCAGAATGGTCGGGGGGGAATTTCAGGCTACGCTTAGAAGCGTGACACGCTGCCACATGGAGCGCAAGAGGCAACGGCCCCGAGGCTACGCTGCCCGGCCCTCACCCCATCCCTCGGCAACTGCTCCCTGCGTTGCCCTACCTCCTCGACGGCTGTTCCAGACGCCGTTCTACCTCCTCCATCCATGGAGTCGTGCATCCATGCAGTCGTCTCCCGCAGGGAGAGGGAGAGCAAGAGAGAATTCATTGTTCGGTTGGCCGCTCACACGGCGGGCGGCAAGGCATTGGCGACCTTGGCAAACTCGCCGAGCGTCAGGGTCTCGGCGCGCCGTTGCGGATCGATGCCGAGCGATTCCAGTGTTTCCGCCGTCATCAGGCCCTTGAGGTTGTTACGCAGGGTCTTGCGGCGTTGCGCGAAGGCCGCCCGCACCAGGTGCGCGAAGGCCGCGGCATCGCGCACCTGGATCGGTGGCTGCGCATGCGGCACCAGCCGCACCACGGAGGAATCCACCTTGGGTGGCGGCGTGAACGCGCCGGGACGCACGTCGAAGAGTTTTTCGACGCGTAACTGCCACTGCAGCATCACCGACAAGCGTCCATAGTCCTTGCCGCCGGGCGCGGCGGCCATGCGGTCGACCACTTCTTTTTGCAGCATGAACAACATGTCACCGATGCAGTGCCGTTGTTCGAGCAGATGGAACAGCAGCGGTGTCGAGATGTTGTAGGGCAGGTTGCCGATGATGCGCAGCCTGCCGCCGGCCGGTACCAGCGAACAGAAGTCGAACTTCAGGGCATCGGCTTCGTGCACGACCAGTTGTGCGGGCGGGACGAGCCCAGGGATGGGCGAGGTAGACCGCGCCGGGAGCCAGCGGTCGAAATCGGCGCGCAGGCGCGCGGCCAGATCGCGGTCCAGCTCAACCACATGCAGGGGTGTGCAGCGTTCCAGCAGCGGCCGGGTGAGTGCGCCGGGGCCGGGGCCGATCTCGACCAGGGTTTCGCCCGGTTGCGGGTCAAAGGCGTCGAGGATGCGCTGCACGATGCCGCGGTCGTGCAGGAAGTGCTGGCCGAAGCGCTTCTTGGGTTGGATGTGGGGCATAAATAGAGTCGGGAGTCGGGAGTCGGGAGTCGAAAGAATTCGTGCCTTCGACTCACGACTCTCGACTTGGGACTCTCGACTTGTTATCTGTGTTCATCTGTGGCTTGATCATTCTCAAAGCCGCTTCCACCGCGGCGCGCAGGCTCGACGCGTCGGCACGGCCGCTGCCGGCCAGCTCCAGGGCCGTGCCGTGGTCCACCGAGGTGCGCACGAACGGCAGGCCGAGGGTGATGTTGATGGCGTGCGCGAAGTCGTGCGCTTTCAGCACCGGCAGGCCCTGGTCGTGGTACATGGCGAGCACCGCATCCATGCCCACGAGGCTCGCCGGGATGAACGCGGTATCGGCCGGCACCGGTCCGCGCAGCTTGAATCCTTCGGCGCGCAGCGCGGCCAGCACCGGTTCGATCACCTCGATCTCCTCGCGGCCCAGGTGCCCGCCCTCGCCGGCATGCGGGTTAAGGCCGCACACGAGGATCTGCGGATCGGGTATGCCGAACTTGGCGCGCAGATCGGCATGCAGAATGCGCAGCACCCCGGTAAGGTGCGCGCGGGTAATGGCGCGGCTGACTTCGGACAGTGGCAGGTGAGTGGTGGCGAGGGCCACACGCAGGCCCGGTGCGGCCAGCATCATTACCACCTGTTCGGTCCCTGATTCGGCAGCCAGGAATTCGGTGTGACCGGTGAAGGCGATGCCGGCGTCGTTGATCACGCCCTTGTGCACCGGACCGGTAACCAGCGCATCGAACTCGCGGTTGCGGCAGCCGTGCACGGCGCGCCGCAGGCATTCGATGACATACGGACTGTTCGCCGGATCGAGTCGCCCGGCTTGCACCGGGTGGCTGGTGGCAATCGGCAGAACGTAGACCGCCGGGATGTCGTGGCCACGCCCGCCCCAGGGACGCGCGTCGAAAGCCGTTTTGAGTTGCGCGGCGCGCGCCGTGAGCAGGGCCGAATCGGCGATCAGCACCAGATCAAAGTCGGGCGCTTGCTGCGCGAAGGCAATGGCGACATCCGGACCGATGCCGGCGGGTTCGCCGGGGGTCAGGGCAATGATGGGGCGACGGGTCATGTCGGGATTTCACCCGAAACACACGAAGAACGCAAAGAAATGGCAAGGCTGGGTCACGGATAAACACAGAGGCTTGGTCGGGGCGGCTCTCTGGAAATAACGCAGAGCACGCAAAGGCGCAGAGGACGCAAAGAAACTCCAAGTTTAAATCTCGAAGCGCTTTTCTCCGCGATCTCTGCGCCTTTGCGGCCTTTGCGGCCTTTGCGCTGATTCGAGAGGCTGGTGAGAGCCTATATGGATCTGTGGCTGAATTTCTTACTTTCCGTCCATGCGGTACTCGACAAATGCCTCGTCGCGCAGTTGCCGCAGCCACTGTTCATAGCGTTCGTCGGCCTTGCGCGCGTGCAACTGGTTGCGCGCCGTCGCCGCCTCGCGCTCCTGGCTCACGTCGCGTTCGCGCCGCTCCTGCACCTGAATGAGGTGCACGCCGAACGGGCTTTTCACCGCTGCGCTCAGTTCGCCGGGTTTGAGCGCATTCATGGCCTTCTCGAACTCCGGCACGGTCTGGCCGGGGCTCATCCAGCCAAGGTCGCCGCCATTGGCGGCCGAGCCGACATCCTCGGAATGCGCGCGCGCGGTCTCGGCGAAGCCCGCACCGTTCACGATGCGCTCGCGCAGTTGCTCAGCGCGCCGTTGTGCTTCAACGAGCGACACCAGTTCGCCGGTCTTGATGAGAATATGGCGCGCGCGCGTTTGCGTGACTTTCAGCGCCTCCCCACCACCACGCCGGTCGTTGAGGCGCAGAAGGTGAAAACCGCTCGGGCTGCGCAAGACGTCGCTGACCGCGCCGGGCTGCAGCGTGCGCAAGGCGTTCACGAACAGGTCCGGCAATTGTCCGGCCTGCTTCCAGCCGAGGCCACCACCTTCCAGGGCGTTCTGCCCCTGCGAGTTGGCGACCGCGAGCTGTCCGAAGTCGGCGCCTTTGCGCAGCTCGGCGAGCAGCCCCTCGGCCCTCTGCCTGGCCCGGGCGATGACTTCCGGCGAGGCCGATTCGGGCAGACCCAGCAGGATGTGCGAAATGTTGTATTCGACCCCCCCGTCGCGTCCCGACTGGGCGGCCAGGAAATTCTCCACCTCGGCCTCGGAAACATTGACGCGGTTGTTCACCTCGCGCTCGATGAGCTGCTGCACGAGCAGTTGACCACGCAGCTCTTCGCGAAATGCGCGGTAGCCGCCCGGCTCTTTCTCGCTTTCACGCCGCAGGTCATCCGGGCTCTTGCGGTTCTGCTCGGCAACCTGGCGGATCGCCCGGTCGAGGTGCGCGTCGCTGACGGTGAAGCCGAACTGGCGGGCGACCTGCTGTTGCAGGCGTTCGGCCACCATGCGCTCCATCACCTGGCGGCGCAGGATGTCGTCCGGCGGCAGGGTTACCTTTTGCGACGCGAGGCGGGCGTGTACGGCATGCACCCGTGTGTCCACCTCGCGCGCGGTGATGATCTCGTCATTGACCACAATCAGGATACGGTCGATCGGGTCGCTCGCCGCGGGGGCCGCGTGCGCCGGGACAGCGGGCAAAGACGCAAACAGCACACCGAGCAGTACGGGGAAGAAACGGTTTGGGAATGCGTTCAGCATGAATCGTTCAGACCATCGTGGGTCGCCGGGGTTCGCAGGTTCCGGCGCTGGCCGGTCATTATAGCGAAGGCCGGGGCCGCCTGCTGCAATGTCATTCGAAGATGAATTGTCCCTGTTTCAGCGGGCTTTCCTCGGTTTCGCCCATCTTGGCGAAACCGCTGAGTTCAAGTTCGAACAACACCGAGTTGTCCACGCTGCCGTCCAGCTGCAGGCGATGCCGGGCGGTGGTGCGGAATGCCCAGCAGCAGCTGGTGTACTGCAGGCCGGCGTAGGCCTGAACGGTGCGGGACTCGGGCACGGAGAAGTTCCAGCGCGCCACGCCGGTCCAGCGCGTCAGCAGTGGCCATTGTGTGGAGAAATCGACCAGTCGTTCGAGGTCGTTGGTGTAACGGTAACCCAGGTTCACGATGCGATCGGCCGCAGGCCGGTAGTGCAGGTAATAGCTGCTCCGGCGCATCGCGTGTTCCTTGTTGTCCCACTGCACGCCGCCGCGCACATACCAGGGCTGTCCGAGGCGTGCGGTGGCCTCGCCGATCAGGTCCGAGCTGGTCTGGGTAACCGTACCGGGTGGCAGGTTGACCCGCTGGTCGGCAAGGTATTGCACCTGGCCAAGGCTCACGCGCGCCTGTTCGGCACCGCTGCCCGGCAGGAGAAAACGGCTGGTGACGGCGGCGATCACCTGGTTGGCGTCACCCACGCGGTCGGCGCCGGTAAAGCGGTTCTCACGAAAGAAATTGTAGAAGCTGAAGGCCGGGAGCGCGGCATCGAACACCGGCAGGCTGTCCTGGTTCTTGTAGGGGATGTAGACATAATAGATGCGCGGTTCGAGCGTCTGGGCATAGGCTTGACCGCCTACTCGCCCCTCGCGCTCGAAGGCGAGCCCGCTGTCGAGACTGTAGATCGGCAGTCCGCGGTCGGGCGATTCATCGGCGCCGGTGTTGTCCAGACGCCAGGAGGTATAGCGGTACGCAGCCTTGGGGGTGAAGTAGAAGTACGAGGTGTGCAGCGGCAGACTCACGCTCGGTTGCAGGTCGAGGCGCTGACCGTTTGCGCAAAGTGTCGGGTCGCTGCACAGGCCCGGATCCGGCTGTTGGCGGTAGAAATTCACCCATTCGCTCTCGAGCGCGCTGTGCAGACGGTTCGGGCCACTGGGCGAATCGGCCGTGAGCACAAGCTGTGGCAGGCGCTGGTACGGCTTCTGTTCGGGCAGGATAGAGGTGTCCAGTGTCTGGTAGGCGAAAGTGCGTGCCGAGAAACGCCAGATGCCGCCGCCGTAATCCAGGCGCAGGCTGCGCGGCAAGTGGGTCTGGGCGGCGTCCTTGACCGTGGAGCCGAGATCGATGAAATAGCTGTTGTCCGACACCCACTGGATGTCGGTGGAGGCGCTCCACAGCGGTGACAGGGTCTGCGAGTGCCGGAACAGCAGCGCCTCGCGATCCGTGTTGGTGGGCTTATCGCTGGGCAGATACTCGAGGTTCAGTTTTCCGGAGAAGCTCGTGCCCAGATAGCGGAATTCGTTGATCGCCTGCGGGCCGCGCTTCCCGAGTTCACGCAGCGTGAGGGTGTCATCGTAGTTTGGCGCCAGGTTGAAGTAGTAAGGCACATTCAGGAAGAAGCCGGAGTTGCTGGAATGGCCGACATGCGGCGCGAGGAGTCCGCTCTTGCGTGCGTCGGTGATCGGGAATGTCAGGTACGGCGAGTAAAAAATCGGTACCTGCATGAAGTGAATGCGGGCGTTCCAGGCCGTGCCGGTCTCGCTGGCCTTGTCGAGCGTGAGCTCGCTGGCGCGTAGATACCAGTCGTCCTGTCCCGGCGGGCAGGTGGTGTAGTACACCGACTCCAGCTTGAGTACGTCGCGCCCCTCGAAGCGGATGCGTCCGGCCTCACCGCGCGCCGCGTTGGCGGCGAACGCGAACTGCACATCCCTGGCATCGCCGTTTTCCGTGTCGATTTCGTAGTGCAGCAGCGGCGTGACAATGGTTTCGCCGGTTTCCTTGCGCAGGTGGATGTGACCGCTGGCGTCGAGCGTGTTCTCCGCCTGGTTATATGTCGCCTCGTCGGCGAACAGCCGCAGGCCGCCGCGGCCCAGTTCGACATTGCCGCTGAACCGGGCGGACTCGTTGATCTTCGCCTCCACCCGGTCGGCATAGACATGCACGCGCTCGTCATCGGTGTCCTCCGCCGTCAGGTTCGAGGACGGCATCGGCAAAGCCGGGGCATCGGGGCAGGAGAGCGGACGCGCCGTCTTGGGCGCGCCCAACTTGGCCGCTACCGCCGGTTGGCTGCCGAGGGTGGCAAGTATCGCTGCGCAAAGCAGGCGCCGCGGCAGATTCTGGCTTGGCATGGCGCGGGGGGATGGTTGAGTCAGGCGTAAAATCGCATAGAATCGCCGGAGCAGCAAGTGAACCAGCGGTGCCGGTAGCGCCGCTTTTCATGCCCCGACCGTGTTCGCCGACGACATTCTCCTGAGGACTATCCTTGGACAACAGACTCGAAACACTCAAGGACTGGGTTGGCCAGGTACTCGCTCTGCGCGAGTATGAAGTCCGCCCGGCGTCCGCGGACGCGAGTTTCCGCCGCTACTTCCGGGTCAGCAGCAATGGCGCGACCTACATCGTAATGGATGCGCCGCCCGCCAAGGAGGACCCGCGGCCGTTCATCGAGATCGCGCGCCGCCTGCACCAGCTCGGGCTCAACGTGCCGGAGGTGCTGGAACAGGATCTGGCGCGCGGCTACCTGCTGCTCACCGACCTCGGCCAGCAGATGTACCTGCCGCAGCTCAACGAATCCACGGTCGAGCGCCTGTACGGCGACGCCCTGGGCGCGCTCGTCGTCCTGCAGGCCGGCATTTTCACCGATCCCGGATTCCTGCCCGAATACGACGCGGTCCTGCTGCGGCGCGAGCTGGAGCTGTTCCGTGAGTGGTATCTCGGCCGGCATCTGGGCCTGACGCTCAGTCCCGCGCAAACGGCCACCCTGGACGAGGTGTTCACGACACTGGTGCGCTCGGCGCTCGCCCAGCCGCGCGTCTGGGTACACCGCGACTATCATTCGCGCAATCTCATGGTCACGCGCGCGAACAGCCCCGGCATTCTCGATTTCCAGGATGCCGTGCGCGGCCCGGCGACCTACGACCTCGTATCGTTGTTGCGCGATTGCTACATTGCCTGGCCGCTGGAGCGCATTGAGGAATGGGCGCTTGGCTATCAGACCCTGGCTCTGCAATCCGGCCTGCCGGTGAGCGCGGACGAAGCGCAGTTCCTGCGTGAATTCGACCTCATGGGGGTGCAGCGCCATCTCAAGGCCACCGGCATATTCGCGCGGCTCAATCAGCGTGACGGCAAGCCCGCTTACCTCGACGACATCCCGCGTACCCTCGGCTATGTGGTGGGGATAAGCGGCCGCCATCCCGCGCTGCACGGCCTGCACCATCTGCTCATGGACCTGCGTATCCCCGGCATTACCGCATGATGGCCATGATTCTCGCCGCCGGCCGGGGCGAGCGCATGCGTCCGTTGACCGACCATCTGCCCAAGCCATTACTCAAGGCCGGTGGCAAGGCCCTGATCGAATACCAGATCGAGTCACTGGCCGCGGCGGGTTTCCGCGATCTGGTGATCAATCACGCGCACCTGGGCGCGCAAATCGAAGCCTACCTGGGCAGTGGCGAGCGTTACGGGGTGCGTATCACCTGGTCGCGTGAACCGGATGGGGCGCTCGAAACCGGCGGCGGCATTTTTCAGGCCCTGTCATGGCTCGAAGGCGAATGTTTTCTGGTGGTGAACGCCGATATCTGGACCGATTATCCGTTTGCGCGCCTCGCCAAACCGGTTTCGATCACACCCTCCTCTCTCGCGCACCTGGTGCTGGTGGACAATCCGCCCGAACACCCGCGGGGCGACTTCGTGTTGCGGGACGCACGGGTGCTGGCCGAAGGCACGCCGCGCCTCACCTTCAGCGGCATCGGTGTTTATCACCGTGACTTGTTCCGCGGCTGCCAGCCGGGACGTTTTCCGCTGGCGCCACTGCTGCGCAACGCCATGGAACAAGGCCGGGTGAGCGGCGAGCACTACAGCGGCGCATGGCGCGACATCGGTACCCCGGAGCGCCTGGACGAGCTCGACCGCGCGCTAGCCACGCGTTCTTGAGAGGATTTCATTCAGTATTCTTGAATCCCGGGTATCACCGGCCCCGCTTTGCGGGTAGGTGATGGGGCATGCTGGCGGGGAAAATAGCCGCTCCGCGCGTCCTGCGACAGTGAATGAAGCCTCATTCACTGATGGCGGAAGTGCGGAAAGTGCAGGAGCAGTCTTTCCGCCGCTCCCGCGGCATACATTCCTTCCCTGGAAATAAAAAACCGGCAACGTCTGTTTTTAACTTCTGGACGATGCCGGTCTGACCGGAGAACGGCCGCGAGGCTGTTCTCCCGATACATCTGGGGTACTGGTGGTCGCCGACAATTGCCGGGCGACCACCCGAACCAGTGCTGCTCTACTTACTTCTTCTTCTTGGCGGTTTTCTTCTTAGCCGCTTTCTTTGCTTTTTTCTTCGTAGCCATGGTGAACTCCTTCAGGTTTTGGTTAGGGAAACAGGGCTCAGTGCCCTGGGTACTGCACTTGCCAGCAGAAAAGGCCGGCCACTGGCCGGTTTTTCGCTGACTCGCACGGACCGGAATGGCCCATGCGCATCACCGCACGGCCACGAAGACTGCTCGCGGGGCCATGCAGGGTGAAAGAAAGAGGGGGTACAAGGGAGAGAGAAGCAGAATCACCCGGCAACCGCTGGTTGCCAGACTTCGATGTGCTGCTTGTCGGACTTCGCAATCGATCCAAGTTTCGCTTTGCCCTGTCGTCGTGCGTCGGTGCATCACCTTGTCAGCAGGTTACTTCGTACCGGTGATCACTGACACTGCACTTATCTAGAGGTGTAGCACACCTTGAACTCACGTCAAGGCTTACTCTAATCAGCGTTTCACAAAATTGCAAACACTTTTTCGCAAATAATTCTCTCCATCACGCGCGTGCAGACATCGATCGCGTGATGGAGAGCGTCGCATGCATCATCCGCACTTCGAGTCGCCGCAGTTGAGACAGGTCATGCAGCCATCCATCTTGATGACCGCCTTCGTCGAACACTTCACGCACAGTTGCGCATCGCTCGGGAAGCTGCCGTGCTCATCCTGGCTCGGGGTTTTGTCCCGCGCACGCGTTTCGTGCTGCGCGCGCTTCTCGGCGAGGTACTTCTGCTGGTGCGCATCCGGTTCTTCGGTCTTGATCAGGCCGATCATCTTGAGGTGGCACTCGATGACATCGCCCAGTTCCGCCACGATCGACGGCGTATAACGGCCCTTTTTGAAGTAGCCGCCGCGCGGATCGAACACCGAACGCAGTTCTTCCACCAGGAACGTGACATCGCCGCCCTTGCGGAACACCGCCGAGATGACGCGCGTGAGCGCCACCACCCACTGAAAGTGGTCCATGCTCTTGGAATTGATGAAAATCTCGAACGGCCGGCGCTTTTCGTGCGCCGTGCCCTCGTTCAGCACGATGTCATTGATGGTGACATACAGGGCGTGCTCGGTGAGCGGGGTCTTGATCTTGTAGGTGCTGCCGAGCAGCATCTCCGGGCGCCCGATCTGCTCGTGCATGTGCACGACATTGCTCTCGGTAGCCTTCTGTTCGGCGTCCTTGTTCACCACTTCGTAGGCGGTGATCTTGCTGTCAATCTTGATGGCCATGGTTGTTTCTCCTGGGACGGTCAGAACTTGCCGTAATACCCTTCTTTCAGGGCGTCGTACAAGTTGGCGGCGCTGTGCAGCTCGCCGTCGTATTCGATTTCCTCATTGCCCTTCACCTCCACCGTTTCGCCGCTTGCGAGCTGGAAGCGGTACAGGGTGTTCTCCAGGTCCTTGTCCTTCACCAGCACGCCCTGGAAGGCGGCCGGGTTGAAACGGAACGTGGTGCAGCCCTTGAGGCCCTTGTCGAAGGCGTACATGTAGATGTTCTTGAAGTCCTCGTACGGGTAGTCGGTGGGGACGTTCGCGGTCTTGGAGATCGACGAATCCACCCACTTCTGGGCGGCGGCCTGCACATCCACGTGCTGGGTCGGGGTGACGGCGTCGGCGCTCACGAAATAGTCCGGGAGCCGGGCCTCGTCATCGGTTGCGTCCGGGTCGGCCTTTTGGTTGACCAGGGTGCGGTAGGCGAGTAGCTCGAAGGAGAAAACATCCACCTTCTCCTTGGATTTCTTGCCCTCTCGCAGCACGTTGCGACTGTATTTGTGCGCAAACGACGGCTCGATGCCGTTCGATGCGTTGTTGGCCAGCG
>CAYHES010000028.1:0-20127 GCA_964355495.1 uncultured Acidiferrobacterales bacterium | reverse complement strand
TCTGCTGAAATTCCTCGGCTATGCGCGCGCCGCGCAGCGTCAGCGTTTTCCGGCCGTCCACGTACACCGGCGCCACCGGTGTCTCGCCCGTGCCCGGCAGGCTGATGCCGATATTGGCGTGCTTGCTCTCGCCCGGGCCGTTCACCACACAACCCATGACCGCGAGCGTCATATTCTCGACGCCCGGGTGCGTGCGCCGCCATTCCGGCATCTGCGCGCGCACATAAGCCTGAATGCTGGACGCCAGCTCCTGAAAGACGGTCGAGGTGGTGCGCCCGCAGCCCGGACAGGCGGTGACCATCGGCGCGAAGGCGCGCAGGCCCATGGTCTGGAGAATTTCCTGCGCCACGACCACTTCCTTGGTGCGGTCGCCGCCCGGCTCGGGCGTGAGCGAGATGCGGATGGTGTCGCCGATGCCTTCCTGCAGCAGCACCGCGAGCGCCGCGCTCGAGGCGACAATGCCCTTCGAACCCATGCCGGCTTCGGTGAGTCCGAGATGCAAGGCGTAGTCGCAGCGTGCCGCGAGATCGCGGTACACGCGAATCAGATCCTGCACGCCGGACATTTTGCACGACAGGACAATGCGGTCGTGCGCCAGGCCGAGCTGCTCGGCCTGTTGCGCACTGTCGAGCGCCGAGCGGATCAGGGCTTCGACCATGACCGCTTTCGCTTCCAGCGGCTCGGTGCGCTTGGCGTTCTCGTCCATCAGGTGCGCCAGCAGCGTCTGGTCGAGGCTGCCCCAGTTCACGCCGATGCGCACCGGTTTATTGAACTTGCAGGCGATCTCGATCAGGGTCGCGAACTGCGTGTCGCGTTTCTCGCCCTGTCCGACATTGCCGGGGTTGATGCGGTACTTGTCCAGCGCCGCGGCGCAGTCCGGATACTGGGTCAGCAGTTTGTGGCCGTTGAAGTGAAAGTCGCCGACCAGCGGCACGCGCACGCCCATGCGTTCGAGGTGCTCGCGCACTTCCGGCACGGCACGCGCCGCCTCCGCGCTGTTCACGGTGATGCGCACCAGTTCCGAACCGGCGCGCGCCAGGTCCGCGACCTGTGCGGCGGTGGCCACGGCATCCGCCGTGTCGGTGTTGGTCATGGACTGCACCACCACCGGCGCGCCGCCGCCGACGGCGATGGCGCCGACCAGCACGCGCGCGCTCGGGCGGCGGTTGAGCGAAGGGTGTGTTGCGGGCATGACCGGTTAGCGGTTGATGATGATGGGCTTGGTCTGCTCCAGCGCTTTCTGGCGCGCATCCATGATGCGCTGGATCTGCGCCTCCAGCTTCAGCGCCTCGTCGTCGGTGATGGTGAACACCTCGTTCGTGGCGTTCGGGGTGCGCGTCAACACCTGTTTGAGCTTGCGCCCGTTCGGGCAGTCATACGACTGGATGCGGGTGATGTGATCGACGTTGACGCTGCCCAGCCCCGTGGCGCCGGTGCAGTCGCTGGTGCGGAAGCTGACCTTGAGTACGCCCGGGAAGTCGGCGGCAAACGCCACGGGCAGGGCGATGACGAGCAGGAAAACAGCACGGATGGCGCGGATCTGCATGACAGTCTCCTGGCGGGAACAGCCGCCGGCTAACAACAGATTCATATTATATCGGACTACCGGGCGGGCGGCGCGGCCGGAAAACTGCTCCTGCGTTTTCGGCACTCCCGCCATCCCTGGCGGTCGGCCGGAAAACTGCTCCTGCGATTGTGCCGGGCCGGTATTGCCACTACCATAAATCCCTGGCGACCATAAGATATTGCGCATGGGCCTGACCGTCCGGTTCACGTCATTCAGGGAGGCGCCGCGCTGGCGTGGCGCGGGTGGCCGCGCATGAGCCAGGTTTACCACGGCGCGCTGCCGGTCGGCACGCGCATCGAATCCTACGAAATCTCCAGCATTCTCGGCGTTGGCGGATTCGGCATCACCTATAAGGGCTACGACCACAGCCTGCACTGCGATGTCGCCATCAAGGAGTACCTGCCTAGCGGCCTCGCGCTGCGCACCGCCGACGGCGCGACCGTAATTCCCAAATCCGACCAAGACAAGAAATACTACGAGTACGGGTTGAAACGCTTTCTGGAGGAGGCGCGTATTCTCGCCAAGTTCAAGGAACGCTCCATCGTGCGCGTGAGCCGGTTCCTGGAGAGCAACGGCACCGCCTATCTGGTCATGGATTACGAGGACGGCGAGTCGCTGGCCGAGCACCTGCAGAAGTGCGGCGTGCTGAGCGAGGCCGAAATTCTCGACATCATGCTGCCGGTGCTCGAAGGCCTGGCGGCGGTGCATGCCAAGGATTTTCTGCATCGCGACATCAAGCCGGGCAACATCTACCTGCGCAAGAACGGCCCGCCGGTGCTGCTCGATTTCGGCGCCGCGCGCCAGGCCCTGGGCGAACAAACGCGCGCACTCACCGGCATGGTCACGCCCGGCTACGCGCCGTTCGAGCAGTACAACTCGCGCAGCAAGCAGGGGCCGTGGACCGACCTGTACTCGATCGGCGCCACCCTGTACCACTGCATCGCCGGCAAGGCGCCGGCCGAGTCGCCGGACCGCATCGCCGCGCTGCAAGAACAGGAGGCCGATCCGATGCCGCCGGCGGTCGTGGCCGGGCAGGGCCGTTATCGGCCGGAGTTCCTCGCGGTGGTGGACGCGATGCTCGCGCCGTTGCCGAAAGACCGGCCGCAGCATATCGAGCAGGTGCTGGAACGGCTGCGCGCGCTCGGCAAGACGCCGCCGTCGGCGCCGGCGCGCGACAGCGCCTTTCCCACAACCCAGGTTGTGGGTGCGCCGCCGAGCCAGCCGGTGCAGTCCACGCGCGACGAGATCGAGACGTTCAAGGCGATGCGCCGGCGCGCCGAAGCGGGCGAAGCCGATGCGCAATTCCGCCTCGGCGTCATGTATGCCTATGGCCGCGGCACGGCGCGCGACGAAGCGGAAGCCGCCAGTTGGCTGCGCAAGGCGGCGGGGCAGAATCACATCACGGCGCAGATGCGCCTTGGCCTGATGCTGGCGCGCGGCGCGGGCGTGGCGAAGGACGAGGCGGAAGCGGCCGAGTGGCTGCGCAAGGCGGCGGAGCGCAACGATTCGGTCGCGCAATTCAATCTCGGCTTGATGCACGCGCACGGCCTCGGCGTCGCGAAAGACCGCAACGAGGCACTGCGCTGGTACCGCAAGGCCGCCGCCCAAGGGCATCCCGGTGCGCGCGTGAACCTGAACGTGCTGGAACGCGGCGGCCTGGGCCTGCGCTGGCTGTGGTGGGCCGGTGCCATCCTGTTTGCGTTGGTTGTCGCGGTAATTCTCCTGCGTCGCTAATGAGCCGAGCGGAGAATAGTGCGCGTTGCAGCATCTACTGATGAGTCCATTCTCCTAGCGGGAGAAGGACACGCCTCCAGGGATGAAGGCGGTAGACCGCGTCGGGAACAGGCGGTCGAGATGAGGGCTGGTTTTACGCTGGTCTGCCCTCACCCCAACCCTCTCCCGCAGGGAGAGGGAGAAAAGCGACATGCACTATTTGGTGACTGGATCAGTAATTACAATTTTATTTCCTCCCGCATGCACCTGCCCTGGTACATTCCCGCCATCGCCGCCGGAATATTTAATCCCCTCTCCCCTTGGGGGAGAGGGTAGGGAGAGGGGGCGCTCGAGCACGACTCCGAGAGAAATACTTTCACAACGGACACACTCACCCATGCAATTCCCCTGGTACATTCCCGCCATCGCCGCCGCCGTCGTCTGGGGCCTGCACTATCCGCTCATCGAGCACGCGCTGCGGCGCGTGTCGCTTCCCACCGTGGTGTTGCTCACCGCGCTGCCCATGGCGCTGGTGGCGTTGGCCTTTCCGGCACGGCTTGCGGCCGACTGGCGCGCGATTCTGGCGTTGCCGGCCGGCGAGCGCCTGCTGATCGGCGCCATCGCGCTCACCAGTCTGGCCGGTACGGTGCTGTTGTACGTGGCCGTGCGCAGTCGCAACGCCACGCTCGCCAGCCTGATCGAAATCTCCTATCCGGCATTCGTCGCCGTGTTCGCGTGGCTGTTGTTCCGCGAATGGCAGCTCAACAGCGGCGTGCTGCTGGGCGCGCTGCTCGTGGTTGCCGGTTCCACGCTCATTGTCGTTAACAGCCGCTGAGGAACTCCGCATGCTGCTTGCCCTGCTGTTCAGTTCGTTGCTGGTGGTGGCCTGTGTGTTAATTCACTACGAGGTGCTGCGCATGACCCCCTAAGGGGCATGCGCCGCCGGAATTGGCGGGAATAGCCGGGATGGCTTACAGTGAAAGCTGGAAACGGCTGTTTCCGGCCTGATGTTGTGCAGGCCGCCTAGGAGGTAAAACCATGACGACGTTGCAAGTAAAACTGGAGTTGCCCGACCCACTCGCCGCCGAGGCGCAGGCCGCCGGCCTGCTTGCTCCGGAACAACTGGAGCGGATGCTGCGCGAGGCGCTGCGTGCAAAGCGGGTTGAGAAGCTGGCCGTAGCGCGTGAAGTATTGGCGGCCAATCCGCTGCCGCCGATGACACCCGAAGAGATTCAAGCCGAGATCGACGCCTATCGTGCAGAAGTCCGTCGTGCGGCTGGTACTTGATACCAACACGGCGATTTCTGGCCTCCTGTGGCACGGCACGCCCGGCAAGTTGATCGACGCCGCGCATTCAAAGTCCGTTACGCTGCTGCACCAGCGCTATCTTGCTCGCCGAATTGCGCGGCGTACTCACTCGCGAGAAGTTCGCCAAGCAACTTGAAGCACGCGGGCTGAATGCGGTCGAAGTTTTCGACGGTTACGCGGCGCTGACCACCATTGTCGTTCCCGCGATCATCCATCCGACCATCGTCAACGATCCTTCCGATGACGCCGTGCTCGCGTGCGCGCTTGGAGCGAAGGCCGAACTCATCGTTTCGGGAGACCGGCATTTGCTCGACCTCCAGGGATATCAGGGCATTCGGATTGCGACAGCGGCGGAAGCGGTGCGAATAGTAGCGATATCTGTGATCTGACCCGAAGGGGTGGACTTGTCGCGCGCAGCGTGACGGGCGTAAGCTGTTTCCCTTGGAAGAACGACAAGCGAGGGAACGCCATGCATGTACTTGCCATTCGCCGCCCCGGTCAGCGCGGCACACAAAAACTTGTAACCCGCTATGGCGACCGGCTCGTCTGTGTGCGCTATCGTTACGACGCCGCGGCCGGCAAGCGCTACAAGACCGTTGAGATCATCCTCGACGAGGCAGCGTGGACACCGCCGCCCCCGCATCCCGATGCGCCCAAGCCCGTGCTCAAGGCGGACTACATCGAAGACCTGGATGCCCGGCCGGAGCAGCGCGAGGTGGGGGTCAAGGTTTTCTTCCGCGAGAATGAACTGCGCGAGCAAGTCAAAGCCGCCGGTGGCCGCTGGTCCAAGACCGAAAAGCTTTGGCAATTACCATATGAAACGGCCCTCGGCCTGGGCCTGGAACATCGGATCGCGAGGCGGTAATGTTTCTATATATAGAAACATGTTTACAGATATGGAAACATGGTTCTAAATGTGGAAACGTTTCTAGCAGCCTGTCGGACTTAGCCTGAACCGATCGAGAAATGATGAATTATTCTATGCGAAAGTGTCCGACATAGATGATTAAACGTATCAGGGTGGCCTGTGTGCGTTTTCTTTGACACCGAACAGACAACTGTGTGCAAATTCATCGTTCGTGCCACCTGTGGAATCGTACGAAGATTTTTTGTTAAGTCCGACAGGCTGCTAGGGGGTTCTATGCCGTATATATGTAGTTAGCGCTATAATTCCGACAGTTCTTTAACAAGGAAGAAAGCAACATGATCGACTGCAAATTCGAACTGAACAATAAATCCATGAGCACTTTTTGGTGCGGGGCAACGACGTTTCCTGCCTTCTCCGGCCTGGGAAACATGTAAATCAACGGTTATCCGCTTGCGTCTTGAACGCTGGGCCTATTCCGCCTGGAACTTACTACATTGTTGATCGAGAATCAGGCGGCGTATTAGGACCACTTTGGGATCGCATCAAGGGGAAAACGAACTGGTTCGCTTTATATGCAATAGACAATCGTATTGACGATCATGCCTACTGCGATGAAGTTGAACGAGGTAACTTCAGACTCCACCCAAACGTACCATATGGCGTCAGCAAAGGCTGTATCGTGATTAACGACCCTGCTAAATATCCCTATCTGCGCTTAATACTTAAAAGCTCAAAACCAACGCCAATACCCGGCACCAAATACAGCGCTTATGGCAAGGTGGTGGTCAGATGAAACGCGCTCTATTGATTACCGTTGCTTTTGCCGCCTGGGTAATTGGGTCACTTTCACTGGCCCATGTGTGGATGACGAATCCAGAAATATTCCCCACGCTACCCATGCCACTTTGGAGCTGGCTGGATAGTATCTACCGTTCCCGCAATGCGGAAGAAGTCGCCGACCTGGCGTTCTTTGTCGTTCTCACGCTGTCGTCCATTATTTTGTTGTTATGTTTTGCAGCATTAATTGTTATCCGGCGTCTGCTTCAAAGAAATAGCGCTAACAAGTCGTTCCAGCGGACGCGCTAAAGCGCGCCGCTGAACTCCGTCGTTAGAGATCATAAAGACTTGGGCGCACCGTACAGACTCTCTGAAGGGCTTTACCTCGAAAAATCTGGGGTGCTACTCCCTTGGTTTCAGAGTTTGCACCAGATCACAAAGCTTGGTGGTAAACCCCTACCAATGAAAGGCAAGGTCACGCAGCTGTTCTGGGAATCAGAAAGTGTCCTTGAAGGCCTCGAAGTAGATATTCAGGCCATGTCCTACGGTTCGGGCCTCTTTAACTTAACTCATAAAGGCGAGACTTCTTTCAAGTCTGCTCAAGATGAATACGAGTCAACCCTAGCAGAATTAAAAAGCAGGTTTGGTGAGCCGCACGAAAGTGGGGCCGAAGGTGCCTATCCTTGGGTGCGGTGGAGATGGGAAGACGTTTGCCTAAGCTTGGTTATTGGCGAGCGTTTTGTCGACTATGTGGCTATGTCGGTATCGAAGGCGGTAGTTAAATAATGATCTCTAACTTCGCGTTCGAGGCCGACGCGGTGAGACAGCGCACCGTTTCCTGTTGTGTTCGTGCCCCGCGCGGCTCAACGCGGCGTTAGGAGCCAAATTGTTGCCCCGCGTAGTTCGATTAACCAGTTTAGATACATATAGAGATGGCGGCTCTATAAGCGCATCCTTTGAGAGTGATGACAGGAACGAGTACACGCTTCTTTTCAAAATCGATATTGGTCGGAGCGTTCACGGCGATGAAAGTAAGTGTTACTACAAATCAGCGTTTCTCGAGAAACATCGCCGCACCGAATACAAAAGCCCGATTACGGGTGTTGTGTCCCCGGACTGGAAGCATGAATCAAGTCCAGTACCCTGGAATGAGGCTCGCACTCTTCTCGAAGAGATTAAACCTCAAGTAGAGGGTTTCGTTTCTGATTACATTCATGTGTTTGAACAAATGCTAAATGCCGCGGCAAGGGATGGTAACTAATGGCTCCTAACTTTTTGTTGGAGCCGACGCGGTGGGACAATGGCGCATCGTTTAGCGTTCGGAGCCCGCGCCGCTCAACAACACGTTGGGCAAATCAAGGAGGAGAAAACATGAAACTGACGATATTGCGGAGACGTACAAAACACCTTTCTCTTTTAGCCACACTGCTGGTATCAGGTTGTGCCACGACAATGCAAATGTCGCATGAAGAACTGAAAAAGATCCAACCTAATGAGGGAATTGTCATAGGGACGGTGCTCATTAAGGGCGGGAAAGATATCTTGGGCCGAAATAGCTGGGCATTGGTAGCCAAGAGTATCAAGGATACAAGTCTAATGTCGTCTCTGGTTTCTTCTGGTTTTGAATACACAATACAGGCATCCCGCGATGGAGAAGAAGAAGTGTTTGTTACAAGGATTCCCGCGGGGGATTATCATTTCTGGAAATTATTCCAACCTGGCTTCTCCTCGGCCACCGCGAAAACAAACGTCCAGTTCAGAGTACAACCCGGCAAAACAACCTATATTGGAAGACTCGTCGTTGAATTTCCCCCGGGATTCATAACTGCGTCCACACGTTTCTTACTTAGGGTAGAGAATGCGAAAGCGTCGGCGCTTGATAGCGCAAGCAGAAAATTCGGCCTAAGTGGTGACGAGGCAATCACTGACCTAATGACAATAAGAGAGCCTAACTAGCGCTTCGAGGCGGCAAACGACGCCGCACCACCCAAGCTGTCATTTGGCCGCAGGAGGATAAACCATGACAAGTCACTCTTTTCAATACAAGCATAGCGGTCTACTTCTCGTGCTTACCGCAGTACTGCTTGGAGGCTGCGCATCCATAGAAGTGCCAGGGGAGACAAAAACGGATGAGAAAGCGAGGAGCAGCATTATCGGACATCTCAAGATGGTAGAAGGTTTCCTCTATAGTTGTTCGTCCCTCAGGCTAAGAGTAACCGACACCAAAGTGGTCACGCCATACGATGGGAAGAAATCCCAAGAGAAATGGACCGTACTCAGCTGCAACGGTGAGCAGCACACATACGATCTCGATTACACTGTACTGGCAGAGGGAAAAATCAACGTCTGCTCAACTGTACCGCCACATGGCAAAAGGATTTGTTCGGCTAGGTGATAGGCGGATAAGTCAATGGGTCTAGGTCACACCGAAGGCTGTGGCCCAACAACTGCTTGCAGCCGACCGGCTACGCCGGCGGCTGAAGCAGGGCGTTATACGGATTCAATTCATGCCAAGCGCAACGATTAAGATATTTCTTGCCCACGGAGACCCAAAGCGGCTCCGGACAGCGGAATTGTCAAACTGGACGGGCAAAGCTGTTGCTGGCCCGAGAAGCGAATTCGACAGCGTGCTTGCCCGTCGGACGCGCTTACGCGCGCCGGTTATGCGAGGCGTTAGGGCTAGATAAACCAGGAGAAATATCTTTGCCTGAAATAAGCAGATTTCTCGGCATTGTTATCGCCATGTTCTACAATGATCACAATCCACCGCACTTTCACGCGAAATACGGTGACTTCAAGGCGGTCATCGCGATTGATACAGGCGAGGTCGTGGAAGGCCGTTTGCCCCCGCGAGTTCTGGGTCTCGTGCAAGAGTGGCGTGAGTATCACAAAGCCGAGCTCAACGAAGACTGGAACCTGGCGCGCATGAGAAAAGCGCTGAAACGAATCGAACCCCTGGAGTGAGCATCATGCTGCCGAAATTGCGAGAAGCCCAATACCGACGTGACTACTGCATCTGGCTGAAATTTGCCGATGGCGTGGAAGGCGAAGTCGATCTCGAAAGCGAGTTGTGGGGAGAAGTATTCGAGCCCCTGAAGGACAAAGTCCGGTTCGCCGAGTTTGTGCTGAATGAAGAACTAGAAACCATTGTCTGGCCCAACGGAGCCGATTTTGCGCCGGAGTTTCTTTATCAAAGATTGCGCCCTAACGCGCTCAAGCCGACGCCAAAAAGCGGCGCGGCTTAGCTGAATGCTTGGGGTCAGATCACAGTTTTCGCTAATATAGCCCTGCGCAACCCGTAGCGATCAGCCGAGTAGGGTGGGCACGAAGTGCCCACGCGGAAGTTTGGCAATCCAATAAATGAATGCGTGGGCACAACGACGTGCCCACCCTACGCCTGGCGCAGAGGCAAGAGGATTCATGAAGAGCAAAGTTAAATACACAGATGAACCGATGGGAAAGCTGCGAGTGGTAGACGACTTTCTTCCCGCGCCTGAAGAGCTTGTATATAAGGAAGACAATGTCAAGATCACGACGGCCCTGAGCAAATCCAGCGTAGATTTCTTCAAGGGAGAGGCGAGAAAGCATCATACTTCCTATCAGGCAATGATCCGTCGGCTGGTTGATCTTTACGCTTCGCAGCACGCAAAGCCCCTAACTGTACCTTCAAGCGGACGCGCCAAACGGCGGCGTGTTGCTTAACGCGGGCGTGTGCTCCGGGCATGGTGCATTACTTCATAGGTGCAAGTCCTATGGCCGGGTTTTCGCAAAACCGAAGGCAAGGAGAAGGGCAAGGGCGTTATACGGTATCCCGAGAGGGGATTGAAAGAGAGGAGAAGTCGTTTGCCAAGGAACGAAAGTACTGCATCCGGCGATGCCCACAGGGCGCAAGCCCGGTGGCTGGGATGAAACCGTTGTTGGCGCGGCAAGAAATGACGCTCCGGTTTGGTGTGCTCCGGCGGCATGCGAGGCACGCCGACTCAATCTATCCCGATTCGGCCTGAGAGAGACATATGGCGGAATACGGTGAATGGAATCGCAAAGGGGCCACCATCAGCGACGTAACGGCCACGAAGGAATACGGGGTGGGCCGGGACTTCATTGTGAAGGGCATACGAGCCGGCAAACTTGAGTACCGCGAGGGTGCAATATGGGGCAATCCATATATCAGAGTCTTGCGGAGTGAGCTTGAGCGGTACATCACTGAGGAGCTTGGTGTAGGTCATCTGCGGAGGAACAAGAACCAGACCGAGCTCCGAAAGATCAAGAAGGAAATGGCCGACCTGAGAAAGAGGCTGGACGAACTTCAGGCTCGAAGAACGGAGATTGAGAAGACCATGCTGAAGTAGCCGACCGAACCGGGCGCTCCAGAGGGGTGCGCCGCTTGTGGCGCGACCCTGGGCACGGCTCACCGCCACCTCGCCGTCTGTTTGCGTCACCGGCGCGCGGCTGGCGTTGCGCGCCGGCGCCTGACCGGGTGAGACTGCGTTAGTTGTTGATGCGCCGCAAGCTGGCGAGCCGTTCGCGGTGGCTGGATACGGCCTGTTCGTAGGAGCGTGCCAGGGCCTTTTCGTAGGCGCAGTCGCCGTTGCCGCCAATCGCGTTCAAACGCGCCTCAAACCAGGATATTTCATCCAGTAATTGGCCTTCGCTCAGGGTGCGCGCGCCGCTTGAGTGCGTGTTTTGATGCTCGTCAAACATATTTTCTCTCCTTGTCTGTATGGTTCTGGCCAGTGTCGGCAAAATAGCCCCGCTGCATGACAGGGCCATGACAACCGGCCCCGGAGTCTGGCCGCAAGGCGCTCGCCGGTTGCCGGGCGGCGGGCGGGCATGGCAGGATAAAATAATACAGCCGGAGACACCCCGGGAGATCGTCCGCCGGGCAGGATTGCTCCGGCGTGCCAATAAAAGGAACAGGGCGGCCCACAACGGGGCCATCACGTCGAGAGGGAGGAGCCATGAGCCAGAACCGTACCGGACTCAGCGATATTCGACGCATCACCGCACCGGTCTTTACCCGGCAGGATGCAGGGCCGGGCACGCAGCGCGCGGCCACGGCCGTGGAGCGCGGTCTGTTGCGCTGGCTGCTGCGGGCCGTGGGCAACCCGCCGGTGCGGTTTGTGTTGTGGGACGGCGAGGAGCTCGGCATCTCGCAGGAACCCATCGTGGCACATGTGCACCTCCGCGACCCGGGCACACTGCGCCGCCTCGCACTGCACCCGGAACTGTTTTTCGGCGAGGACTACACCACCGCGCGCATCGAGGTCGAGGGTTACTTTGTCGAGTTCCTCGAAACCATTTATCGCGGCATCGCGCGCGCGCCGCGGCCCGGCTTGTTCCGGCGCGCGCTGCACGCCTGGCTCAACCGGCCAAGCCACAACACGCTGGACGGCTCGCGCGAGAACATCCATCACCACTACGACCTGGGCAACGACTTCTACAAGCTGTGGCTGGACAGCGAGATGGTGTACACCTGCGCCTATTTCTCTTCCGCCACGCTGAGCCTCGAGGAGGCGCAGGCGGCAAAAATGGACCACGTGTGCCGCAAGCTCGAACTCAAGCCCGGCCAGACCGTGGTCGAGGCCGGTTGCGGTTGGGGCGCGCTGGCGCGCCACATGGCGAAGCATTACGGCGTCACCGTCAAGGCCTACAACATCTCGCACCAGCAGCTTGCCTATGCGCGCGAACGCGCCCGGCAGGAAGGGCTCATCGGGCGCGTCGAGTACATCGAGGACGACTACCGCAACATCCGCGGCCAGTATGACGCGTTCGTATCGGTCGGCATGCTCGAACACGTGGGCATGGACAACTACCCGGTGCTCGGCGCCGTGGCCAAGAATGCACTGCGCGAGCACGGTCGCGGGTTGATTCATTCCATCGGCCGCAACCGCCCCGGCACCATGAGCGCCTGGATCGAGCGGCGCATTTTCCCCGGTGCTCATCCGCCGTGCCTGAGCGAGATGATGCAGATCTTCGAGCCGCACAACTTCTCGGTGCTGGATGTCGAGAACCTGCGCCTGCACTACGCCCGCACCCTGGCCCACTGGCTGGAACGCTTCGAGGCCAGCGCCGACAAGATCGAGACCATGACCGACCCCGCCTTTGTGCGCGCGTGGCGCCTGTATCTCGCCGGCTCCCTGGCGTCGTTCACCGCCGGCGATCTGCAACTTTTTCAGGTGGTGTTTTCGAATGGCACTTGCAACGACGTGCCCTGGACGCGCTGGCGCCTGTACCACGACACGCGCAGCAACAAGGAGCACGCAAGGAATCATGTGCCGTCCTGATGGTCGGCGGCATGAATCGTTTCCCATAACTTTCCGCAGCTAGCAGGTTGTTGAAGAATGCACCGAAACATCAACTCTTGTCATTCCGGCGGAAGCCGGAATCCAGGATTTCGATGAAAGTATCCCAGATAATTTCTGGACACCGGCTTTCGCCGGTGTGACGAAGTCTTTTTCTACAGCCTGCAAATCCGCGGCCTGACAGGCGGGCGCATCAGCGCTGCCTGCGTTATACTTCCTCAACAGCCTTCCCGATATCCAGTCATTCTGTTGGGTTATCGATCCGCTGCCCCCATATTCTGCCGCCATGGCGGCTCTTCTCATGCAGACTGCACGCGACATTTTTTCCCACCGGCTCTATTGGGCAAAGCGCTTCGGCAGCGCGCCGTTTCTGCCCATGGCGCGCGCCGAGATGGACGCGCTCGGCTGGGATTCGTGCGACATCATTCTCGTGACCGGCGATGCCTATGTGGATCATCCCAGCTTCGGCATGGCGCTGGTCGGCCGGGTGCTGGAGGCGCAGGGTTTTCGCGTCGGCATCATCAGCCAGCCGGACTGGCGCAGCGCCGCGGCCTTTCAGGCGCTCGGCAAGCCGAATCTGTTTTTCGGCATCACCGCCGGCAACATGGATTCGATGGTGAATCGTTATACCTCCGACCGGCGCATCCGCTCGGACGACGCCTACACACCGGGCGGCGAAGGCGGCAAGCGTCCGGATCGCTCGGTGATCGTGTACGCGCAGCGCGCCCGCGAGGCCTACCCGGATGCACCCATTATTATCGGCAGCATCGAGGCGTCGCTGCGGCGCATCGCACACTACGATTACTGGTCGGAGAAGGTGCGCCGCTCGGTGCTGCTCGACGCCAAGGCGGACATGCTGGTGTACGGCAACGCCGAGCGCCAGATCTGCGAGATCGCCCACCGCCTGGCCGCGGGCGAACCGATCGGGAACATCACCGACGTGCGCGGCACGGTGTTCGTGCGCGCCGCCATTCCCGACGGCTGGAGCGAAATCGATTCCACGCAGCTCGACACGCCCGGTCCGCTGCATCCGCCGGTTGATCCGTATCTCGATACCAGCGGTGAATCGAAGGGCGCCTTCTCCCTCCGGGAGAAGGATGGGATGAGGGGATCGTCAAAGCTTGCCCATGTACCCCCTCACCCTGGCCCTCTCGACTCTGGTTCCGAACTTCGTTCTACCTCCTCGACGCCTGTTCCAGACGCCGTTCTACCTCCTCCATCCCTGGAGTCGTCCATCCCTGGAGTCGTCCCTGGGGGAGAGGGGATTGCTCCGATTAATAGAGTGCAGCTTCATGCTCGCGCCGCTACCAAGCTTGATCGCGAACACTCGGTTATTCGCCTGCCCTCGTACGAGGCCGTGGCCGCCGATCCGGTGCTGTACGCGCATGCCTCGCGCATCCTGCACATGGAAGCCAACCCCGGCAACGCACGCGCGCTGGTGCAGCGCCACGGCGAGCGTGACGTGTGGCTGAATCCGCCGCCGATTCCGCTCACCACGAAAGAGATGGACGCGATCTACGAGCTGCCGTACCAGCGCGTGCCGCACCCGTCCTACGGCCAGGCGAAAATCCCGGCGTACGAGATGATCCGTTTTTCGATCTCGATCCAGCGCGGCTGCTTCGGCGGCTGCACCTTCTGTTCCATCACCGAACACGAGGGGCGCATCATCCAGAGCCGCTCCGAGGATTCAGTAATCCGCGAGATCGAAGTGGTGCGCGACAGCGTGCCCGGATTCACCGGCGTGATTTCTGATCTCGGCGGCCCGACCGCCAACATGTATCGCCTCGCCTGCAAGAGCCGCGCGATCGAATCGGCCTGCCGCTTGCCATCGTGCGTGTATCCGGATGTCTGTCAGAACATGAGCACCGATCATTCACGGTTAATCAATCTCTACCGGCGCGCGCGCACGCTGCCCGGCATCAAAAAGATCCTGATCGGTTCCGGCGTGCGCTACGACCTCGCGACCAGGTCGCCGGCCTATGTGAAGGAACTGGTGCAGCACCACGTCGGCGGCTATCTCAAGATCGCCCCCGAGCATCTGCGCGAAGGGCCATTGGCAAAGATGATGAAGCCCGGCATGGGCGCGTATTACAAGTTCAAGGAGCTGTTCGACAAGTACTCGAAGGAAGCCGGCAAGGAACAGTATCTCATCCCCTACTTCATCGCCGCGCATCCCGGCACGACCGACGAAGACATGCTGGAGCTGGCGCTGTGGCTCAAGCAGAACGGGTTTCGCGCCGACCAGGTACAGGCGTTCCTGCCGTCGCCGATGGCGACCGCGACCGCCATGTATTATTCGGGCAAGAATCCGTTGCGCAAGGTCAGCGCCGCCAGTGAGCAGGTGTATATCCCCAAGGGCCTGAAGCAGCGCCGCCTGCACAAGGCGTTTTTGCGTTACCACGATGCCAACAACTGGCCGCTGCTGCGCATCGCCCTGCGGCGCATGGGCCGCGGCGACCTGATCGGCAGCGGGCGGCACCAGCTGATTCCGTCTTATCAACCGGCCGGCACCGGGCACGCACCGGAAGGCGCACGCACCGGCAAGGCGTTCAAGACCCAGCATACCGGCCTGCCAAAAAACCCGCCGACGAAACCGGGCAAGCACAAGCCGCGCGCCACGGCCAAGCCGCCGCGCCACATCAACCCCGGCAGCCCGACCGGCGCCGGCAAGCGGCGCGGTTCGCGGTAATGGCCGCGCCCACAGGTTCGTGTATCGTTCAGGGAAGCGACTCAATGTACTTGTTATTAAGTTTCGTAGGGTGCGCCCTGCGCACCAAGCCACGGCTCATCGAAACCTCAATGTTACCTTGTCATTACGACTCGTAGGGTGCGCTTGCGCACCGTTGGCTTCGGTAAGCCGCAGTGTGGTGCGCAAGCGCACCCTACGTTACTGCGAGAGAGGGAATGGTGGTGCACTCCTTAAACTTGGAATTACAGGTAGATGCAGATGAACATCGCAAATGAAAGTGGCGGGAAGCAAGGCTGGCTGGCCTGGCTATTGCTGCTACCGATTCTGATCGCCGCGGCGGTAGTCGGGTTCTTTGTGTTCGTTGCGGTTCTGGGGCTGGTGCTGTCTGCCGCCGCCGTGCTGATAGCGCGTCTGTGGTGGCTGCGCCGGAAAATACGCAAGGCCGCAGCGAGCCAGACGCTGGAAGGCGAATACGTGGTGATACGCACTTCCGCCATGGATGGCGGAAGTGCCGGAAACGCAGGAGCAGTTTCTCCGCAACCTGTCGCGCGCGACAAGGACTCGCGTTGATCGATGCGCGACCGTGCCGGCCAGCCGTGACCGGCAACAGGTTTACTGCAAGGTTCTGCCCTTGGACATCTGTTCCAGCGCCATGCGCGTCAGTTGTTCGAGCGTGGCGCTGTCGGGCATTTCGTGGATGTCCGTGAACCAGACATTCTCCACCTGACATTCATTTTCGACGGAATCATCGGTGATGAGTGGTCGGCCGATGAACACCCCGCGCTGGCCGTTTTCCAGATCGATGATCACCAACTGCAGTGGCAACATTTTCATGATCGGGTCCTCTGTTCAGTGATCGGATACGGGCTGTCCGCCTCCCTGGCGGCTGGCAGGCAGCCCACCCCGGAACGACTGCACCTTCTCCTAATCTTCAGCATAAAACATGCCATGGACGGGAACAGGCCGGCGGTGATGCGCCGCCGGCCGCTCATCTGGATTCAGGCGCGCACGACGCGCGCCTGATCGGCAGATTCTTGACGGATTACGCCACACCGGCCGAAACGCCCGTCTTACTGAGAAGAACGGTAAATAGTGCGCGCCCCGACATGTCTTGGATCCCTTCTCCCTGCGGGAGAAGGACAGGATGAGGGCCGTTTTTTGGCGCTGCTTGGCCCTCACCCCGACCCTCTCCCGCAGGGGAGAGGGAGAAAAACGACACGCACTATTTAGCGACCGGATCAGTAACGGGGTGATCGGTCAATGCACCGGTTTTCTGAAGGGGATGACGCGGGCAGATGGGGCGAGGCCGGTGGACGTGGCCGCTACCGCGTGGTTTGGGTATCCGATGAGTGTGTCGAGCGCGGTCTTGAGGCCGTGACTGCCGAGCAGCGACTCCCACATCATCGAGGAAATCTTGAGGCAGGCGCCCATCGGTGTGCGGGCACGGCGGCGCACCATATCGATGCGAAACTGCAACCCGCGCAGACGCTGCTGGTCGGGCTGTGGAAACTGGCGCAGGAATTCCTCGATCAGGGCCAGGCGACGCGCCTCGAAGGCGGATGGGTCATCCTTGGCCAGTCGCGACCAATCGTCGAAATCGAAGGAGAAACAAAAATCTGTCGCTGCCTGCACTTTTCCGGCCCGGTTGCTTTTGACAATAGTAAGAAAGAATGCCGGACGGGGGAAGTGGGCGGGGGCCGGGCGGTCGAGCAAGGCGGACGGACTTCATGTCCGGAAGCGGGACTGGCCGGCAAGTTGTTGATGGGAAACGCATTGGCCAAAACCGGAAAATGTGCCCGGAACAGCAAAGGGGAGAGCGTGGTTATTCCCCGCGCTCGCGGCGCAACTTCTTCAGCCAGTCACGCTCAAGGGCGGCGACGAAGTTTTCGATGATCTTGATCTGCGGGCGCGCGAGCTTGAGAAACTTTCCACCCAGGCGCATCTGCCGGCTGTGGCTGTCCTCGCCGATAAAGCACACTTCAATAGCGCCGCGGATTTCCTGTTTTTCATCCAACTGGATTATGCATTCGCTCCAGACTTCGCCCTGCTGAACTTCATTGGTCTTTCCGGGTTTGTGACGCGTGCCGATGCCGCCCATCGATATATCGTAGAGCTGGCCTTCCAGCGTGACGCCATCCTCGCGCGCGAGCAACACCGGAATATGGCGCGCCAGATTAATGCGCGCGCGGTAGCTGGTGCGCCGCTGCTGGTAGCGCATGCCCTTTGGCATGGCCAGGCGATAGAAGGCGATCTGCGCGCTGCTGCCCGTGCCCATGAGTTCGGTGGTGAAGCTGATGTCCACGCCCTGCAGTTGCGCGGACACACCCAGGCGGCGCGCGCGTTGCAGGGCCGCATTGCCTTCCGGTGGGTTGAGTTCGTCGAGCAGCAGGTAACCGTCCACCGGATGCACTTCCAGCAACGCGCTCAGGTAGGCCTGGTTCTCGCCGGGGATGGTGATGCGCAGCAAAACATGCGCCTCCTGCAGGCGCCTGAGGACGCCGGCAATCTGCGCCGGCAGCGTGATGAATTCATTTTCTTCGTGCATGCTGGAAACGGCTTAAAGATGGCCGGCCATACCGGTCACGCGCCGTTGGCCTTTGTTCTGTAAGTCCAAGAATAGGTGCTGGCTGCATGCTACACAAGCATGCGCTGGCGCAGACGCGCCGTCAGGCGCTGGTCAGCGGGCGGGGGCGCGCTGTGCCGAGGGTGGTGCCGGCGCGCGAATACAGGCCGGCTTCCGGCGATTGTCCTTGCAGAATCGCGAGCACGTGCTGGGCATGACGCAGGCTTGCCTCGACCATGCCGCCGTTGATCTCGTTCTGGCGGGCACATTGCGCGGCGATGGCCTGGAGCTGGGGGCTGGTGGCCTGCACGGTATTGCCGCCGCGCCCCTGGCCCCGACCGATGGTTTCAAGCTCGGCAACGGCCATCCGTTTTTCCTGCACGATCTGCTCAATCTGATCGAGATCGCCAGACAGGAGCGCGGCGTGTTCACGCTGCAGGATGACCAGCAATGCCTGGGTACAGGCGAGCTGTTTGTCGGAGCCGGGAGTAGTCATATCGATGTTGATCAGCCTTTGTCGGTGCCGAACAGGGTGCGCTCCAGGGCAATGAGCTTGTCGGCGACATGCACGGCATCCATCTTGTAGCGCCCATCGGCGATGGACTGGCGCAGCTGCTCGACGCGCGCGCGATCGATTTCCGGAGCGCCGGCCAGCAGTTCATCGAGCTGTTGCAGGCGGGTGGCGGTATCCGTCAGATTCACGCTGTCGCTCGTCGCGGCAGCGGGGGCAGCCGGGCTGGCTGCCGGCGCGGCGCGACCGGTGGACGGCCCGGAGCGGGTCGTGGACTTGCTGTCATTCGTGTCCAGCGTCCGGGGGCGGAAACCGTTGATATCAGTAGGCATGAATCACTCCTCAGGTTCTTTGCCGGGGTAACGGCCGGCACCCGTAAAAACTTTAGTCGCAATCAGGCGATTTCGCGAAACAGCGGGAAACAGCCCGCTCACATCGACACTCGCACCAGGCCCGTTTCCAGCACCGTCGCTTGAATAGTCTTCTTGGTCAACAGGTTGCGCACACGAATGGTTTCACCGCTGGTTCCGTCGGCCAGCGCCTCACCGGCCGCGCGAACTTCCAGACCCTGTCCGATGGAGACGATGGTCACGGCCTGCCCGCGTTTTACCAGCGGCGGCAGATCCAGCAGGCCGGCGTTCAACGCCGCGCCGGTGGCCACCGGATAACGCAGGCGCTTGCCGATCGCCTGGCTGGCATCGGTCAGTGCATTGCCGGCCACCGCGGCCAGATCCTGGCGACTGACGGTGATGTCGGCGTCCGTGAGCGGCACGCCACGCGCCAGCGGGCGGGCCGCCACCAGTAGGTTGGCAAAAATCTGCACGCGCACCGGGACATAGATCGACCAGGGGGAGCTGCCGGGACAACGCACGCCGACCGTGGTGGCGCCGACCGGCCGCCCGCCCGGAGGCAGTTCGGCGATCAGCGGCTGATCACAGCGTGCCAGCCGCAGACGCGGATCGGGCGCGCTGACCTCGATACGTGGTTCGCCGCCGTAGGCGCGTGCGTGCGTCAGGATAAATTCGTGCGCGACCTTCTGGATCGCCGCCGCCGGCTGTAGCGCTGCATCATCCGCGCCGGCGGGCGCGAACACGATCAAGGCAAGCAGGGCGACGAGTCCGGGGATGGACCAGGTACGACGCCATGGATGGCGGAGGTAGACCGCGTCGGGAACGAGCGGTCGAGAATGTGTCGGGAACAAGCGGTCGATGTGGTGCATGGCGCGTCAGGCCCGGCCGATCTCGCCGGCGAGTTGGTCTATGCGCACAAAGAGTTTTTCGCTCAAGGTTTCCATCTCTTCCAGTTTCCGCAGCGCGGCATCGAACGCGCCCGGTGGGAGGCGAACAACACCGTCACCGGCGTCAAGGAATTGGCGGTTTTCGGAAGTTTCCCGGTGAGTTCCATCGGTGCGCGCCGATCGGTTTGCAACGCCGCCCGCGGTACCGGAAGTACGCGGCTGGTCATGAAAAAAAATGGCTGTGGCCATGATGAATCTGCTTGTTTGTGGGCTATGTTTGTTGCAGGGCAGTAAAACATTCCCGCGCTACTTGTCCCGGTACGATCATCCGTTCGATGCAATTCCTGTGCCGACGGCAACGTCACTCAAGCCCGGGGATGGAGCAGCCGATAAGCGCAGCACTGCCCATCTCATTCTGATTCTGGCGACTGGAGAAACTACATGGCCGGGCTACTCGAAAATGTCGACATGCGCACCCGCCTTGCGGGCAATAACCGCATGGAGCTATTGCTGTTCCGCATTCAGGGACGGCAACGCTATGGCATCAACGTGTTCAAGGTGCGCGAGGTGCTCGAGTGCCCGCCGCTGCGCC
>CAYHES010000027.1:0-20902 GCA_964355495.1 uncultured Acidiferrobacterales bacterium | reverse complement strand
CCAAAACTGTTCCGCACCGACCTCGACAAAACCGCCCAGCTGCTCGCGCGCCGCGGCTTCGCGCTGGACGTAGCGACCATCACCAGCCTGGAAGAGAAACGTAAACACGTCCAGGTGCTGACCCAACAATACCAGAACGAACGCAACACCAAATCCAAGGCCATCGGCCAAGCCAAGGCGCGCGGCGAGGACACGAAGCCGTTGATGGACGAGGTCGCCAGCATCGGCGCCGCGCTCAAACAAGCCGAGGCCGAACTCGAACAGCTGCAGGCCGACCTTAACGCCGTCGCGCTCGGCGTTCCCAATATCCCGCATGCGAGTGTTCCGGACGGCAAGGACGAGCACGACAACCGAGAAGTGCGCCGTTGGGGTGAGCCGAAGAAACTTGATTTCACGCCAAAGGATCACGTCGATCTTGGTGCCGACCTCGGGCTTATGGATTTCGAGGTGGCGGCCAAGATTTCCGGGGCGCGCTTCGTGGTGCTGCAAGGCGCGCTCGCGCAGATGCACCGTGCGCTCATCCAGTTCATGCTCGACCTGCACACGCGTGAACATGGCTACACCGAGACCTATGTTCCGTACCTGGTGAACGCGGACAGCCTGCGTGGCACCGGCCAGTTGCCCAAGTTCGAGGCGGAGCTGTTTGCGGTGCGCAGCGAGCAGGCATTTTATTTGATTCCCACCGCCGAGGTGCCGGTCACCAACCTGGCGCGCGACACCATCACCGAGGCCGCGCGCCTTCCGCGCAAACACGTCTGCCACACGCCGTGTTTCCGCAGCGAGGCCGGCTCGTACGGCAAGGACACGCGCGGCATGATCCGCCAGCACCAGTTCGAGAAGGTGGAGCTGGTGCAGTTCGTACGCCCGCAGGATTCGTATACGGCACTGGAGGAGCTTACCGGACACGCCGAGAAGGTGCTGCAACTGCTCGGGCTGCCGTATCGCGTCATGGCGCTGTGCGCCGGCGACATCGGCTTCTCGGCCGCCAAGACCTACGATATCGAGGTATGGCTGCCGGGCCAGCAGAAGTATCGCGAGATTTCCTCGTGCAGCAACTTCGAGGACTTTCAGGCGCGCCGTATGCAGGCGCGCTGGCGCAACCCGGAAACCGGCAGGCCCGAGTTGTTGCACACGCTGAACGGCTCCGGTCTGGCTGTTGGGCGCACACTGGTGGCGATACTGGAGAATTACCAGGAACGGGACGGCAGTGTCACGGTGCCGGCAGTGTTACGGCCTTACCTTGGTGGACGGGAACGCGTGCTCCCGGGCGGAACCTGACTCCGGTGTTGTCCGGATAGTCATCTACCTTGATATGTGGTCGCCCGTCCAGCAGTCATGCATACGCAACGGGTTCTCGCGCCTGATTGGCCCATGCCCTAGTTTCATGAATAGAGCTGGGCCAACAGTTAATTTTTTTGAGCCTGTGGCCGACCAACGTTACCCGCATCTAGATAAACAGGATCAAACAAATCTCCGAAAAGACTATGGAGTACGAGGGTTTGCTCCTTCTGGCCTTTTGATTTCATTTCCTTCCAGGGAACAATATACAAGATCTGCGGGAACTCCTTGTTCCCCTTGATAACAATGGATTCGATCTCAACGCGGTCTTGCGCGTTGACCGTGGCGCCCAGTGACAGCAGTGCAGCGATAAGAACGTATTTCATTCAGTTCCCTTAGACATAGTTCTCTCCAGTTCAAGAACCCAGTCAGCGGTCTTCTTGTCCTGATTATTGGTTAATTCCAGATAGCGTTTGTAGTGCCGGACGGATGCTTTCATATCTTGTAAATAGATATCATGCAGCAGGGCAAGATTGTAATGCGCCATGGCATAGTCCTCCTTGAGGGCGATGGCCTGCCGGTAGTCGTCCGCTGCCTTTTTGTACTGACCCCTCGATATATCGATATAACCGAGCATATTGAATACCTGCGGCATCTTCGGGTTCCGCTCGCGCGCCTTGGCGAGATTCTTCTCGGCGTTATCGATATCGTTCCTCTTGATGTTGATGAGCGCCAGGTTGATCCACGGGCCGGCAAACTCAGGACGCGACTTGATGATCTTCTTTAGCCCGGATTCCGCCAGGTCAAGGTCGGAGTTATTCAGTGCCGTAATGGCCTGTCGATACAGGTCTGTCTCATCGTCTGCGGACGCGCTCAACGGGTCAAGCTGGGCAGGCATGCCGGACGTGGGTTCATGGGTCGATACCGCCGTGCAACCGGCCAATGCCAATACCAAAAGCAGAAGTGGAAGACACTTAGTGTAATACATTGATGTATGGCTCCAGCATGGCGTTACGGTTGTAGCGTGCCGGGTACAGCAGCTTCAGCTGGCCAAAGCTTTTTTGAACCCAGTCATTGGATATGCCCTGCTTGTAATGCGAAAGATTCTTTTCATAAAACTTGATCGCATTGTCTTCAAACGGGAAGGCCTGGTCCTCCAGGAGGATTTTGTATTGCTCCAGCTCGGCCGCGTTTAGATTGCGTGGCCGCTCGGAATCGAGCAGTGATTTGCTGAATGAATGATAAATATCGGCAATCGCGTAGGTCGCTTCGGTGGCTGAATCCGGAATGCCGTAGGAGGAGGCCCTGCCGTAGAGATTGAGCGCCTTCTGCAGGGCCTCCTTTTTGTGCCCCAGACTCCGATTGAGCGGCAGGACCAGCTTTATCGATGAATATTGCTTGTGCACCAACCTGGCGAGATGCAATGCAGCCATCGAGCTGATGTAGTTAGTCCGGTCCGTTTTTAGATCACTCGGCGTCCTTCTGTCAGCGTCCAGAATGGTGTTGCGCCATTGGCTCGCGCGCGGCTCATTCTGGGCAAGACCATGGAGTTCGCTAAGCCGCTGCATCGACTCCATGTATTGTGGGTACGGTCGCTGATAGGTTGCGGCATATTCCTCATAAGCCCTTATAGCGGCGGGGTAATCTTTCCGGGATTCATACAGTCCGGCGGCTTTCCACAGGGCGGCAATTTTATAGTCGATGTTTTGATCGGTGCGCGATATCTTGATTAACTCAGATGCGGCGGCGACATCCTGGTTGGTGTTCAAATAGGCAACGCTCAATTTCTTGGAGACATCGTTACTGAGTTTGTGCGAGGGATATAGCTGCTGGAATTTACCAATATGCTTAACGGTTTCGGACCACTGTTTATTGTCGAAAGTAAGCGTTATGGCTTCGTATAGCCCTGTGGCAGCAATGTCCGAGGCCGGGGCGGCCTCCGACATGCGAATGTAGTGACGCAGCGCTTCCGCGGAATTATTTCTTGCCTTGGCAATAGTGGCCTGATTGTATATTGAGAATGCCAGGTTGTCGTATAGTTGGACCCTGGTTTTCCGGTCTGGTTTGTAGTGTTGCAATAAGGCCTGATAGGCGGTTTCCGCATCCTGGTAACGCTCAAGCTTGAAATAGGAGTGCGCCTTGATACTGTGAATGCTATAGGTTGCTTCCGTATAGGGGATGTCCGAATACAGCTCGGCGAGGTCAACAGACTGTTTGAACATTCCTTCCCGATAGGCTTCTTCCGCCGCGCGCGTCATGGCTGCCATGGATCGCGCATCGCCAGGGTAGAGTTGTACATAGAGGTGTGAGTAATTCACCAATTTCTTAAGATACTCCTGCTGTTGTTTGCCATCGCCTGGCTTCTGGTGCAGTTTTGCCGTCATCAGGATAGTTGCATAGGCGGCATCCTTGTTCACAATGATCGCACCATCATAGGCAGCGGTTTCATAGTGTGTCAGTGCCTCGGCGTAATTGTTGTGCTGCGACAGGAGTTCCGCATACAGGAAATGAATATTGTCCTTGCGTGAATACGGTTGAAAATCCTTCAGATAACGCTCGTACCATAGCTTTGCTCTGGAGAAGTCAGTCTCCTTTTTGGAGGACCGATACTCCCTATGGTACTGGGCGCTGGCGAGTACGATGAAATTCTTGAGCGAGGCGGTCACCTGCGCGCGCACTGCCTGATTGGCCTCGCGATTCGACCAGTATTTGCTTTGCGGATGATAGGCTTCATAGAAATCATCCAGGGAACGGATGAAATTGGCGGAGAATCCGCTGGCCACCCAAATATCGATAATCTTCAGGTCAGACTCCGGTAGCCGGCCGGACTGTGGATAGTCTTTGTTGAATTGCTCAAGGGTCTTCGCCGCATCCGCATACCGCTGCTGTTCCAGATAGGCGTCGCTGACACGGAAATAGACCTGATGGATATATTTAAACTTCTGGTTTTCCCTGAAGTATTGCGTAAGGGACTGGTGTCCACCCATGTAGGTAAACGACAACCCAAGGGCCCTGAAATATTCCTCAAAGTTGCTTTTTACAGTATCCGATGATTTCGCCAAGTCATCAAAATCGTTCATATTGATGACCTCGATGAAATCATCGATCGCTTCATGGTAATAGTTCTGTTTGAATCGAGCCCAGCCGCGCTTATAGCGGGATTTTTCGCGGAAAAGGCCATTATTTCGCGACACAAGGATATCGGTGTAAATGTCCTCGGCCTTGCTGTAGTTATTCCCGATAAATGCATGCTCGGCAAGGCGAAACTGGCTCTCAACATAATGAGGCGATTTAGGGTAGCGACCTACCAGTTGTGCCAGGGTTTCGAGGGACTTGTCGAATAACCCTCTTTGACCGTAGGCCCTGGCAAGCTGATAGAGTGTTTTATCGGTATTTTCGGCACCGGGGTGGTCACGTAACAACGTCTGTAGCAGTTCAATACTGCGATCGATGCTGGCGTTGTAGAGCTCATCCTTACTGTTTCCGGTTGCCTCGCTGTGCGCGTCCCGGCTGCGGGCATCGCTCAACTTGAACTCAAGTTGTGCCAGGCGGTGCAGCGCATCGACGCGGGACTTGTCTTCTTTTGAGACGTGTTTCAAATATTCCAGATAGGCGCGCCGGATGTCGTCCTGACTCTTGGGTGCAAGCAATACGCTCGAAGTGTCTTTTTTCTTGCCGACATAATCAATGTCACCCAGCGTAGTACGCTTAACAACGGGAGCGCTGCATGAAATCAGGGCGAATACGGATAAGGCAAGGAGGAGGTATTTCATTACAAATTATTGCGGATTGGAAGCGCTGTTGTCCTGCATCCGGGCCAGTCCGTAGCGGGACTGGTTCATGTAGTGAGTAAGATGAGCGATTTTCTCGTCCAGAATATTCCGTGAAGCCTTCTGCAGGGCCAGGTTATAAACGCCGGATAGTACATTGTACTCACGCTGGAGCGTGGCATCGCCAAGGCGGTCCAGGTGCGGCTCGAACAGCGCGAGCATCCGGATATTCTCAAAGACGAATTTCGGTAATTTCTCCGCCAAATCCACGATTTCGCCGTGTATTGTTACCGTACCGGGACTACCGGCCACAAGCTGCTTCCTGAGCGACGCAGCGTCGATCAGCATGGCGTTTTTTATATTACTGGTTCTGTCCTCGTAGTATTTAATGGCGTCAACGTAGCCGGCGCTGGCCGTCGCCTGTTGTTGTAGTTTTTCGTAGAAAACTGGCAGCAGCATGTTTGCTTCGTCAACCGGCAATTCACGGATTTTACTGTCCTTGAGATTCTTGATGGCGTTCAGCGCGCCGATGTAATCTTCCTGGTAGGCAGCGGTCAGGGCAATGCCGAGTAAGGCCTTGCGGGTATACTGCCCGTCCAGACTTACATTTCTGAATGCGTCGCGCGCGTTACGATAATATTGCTGCTGCAGAAGGGAATAGCCCAACACTGTGTATAAACGGTCAGTCAACGGACCGTTCCGATTGAGCTCCTTGTCGCCAAGCAGGTCGTTGATAATAATGTGCGCATCGGTCCACCAGTCTTGACGTATATTCGCGACGGCCATATTGAGTCTGGCGGTAGCGTAATATTGTGATGTCTTGGGAATCCTGGCGTATTGCGCCAGTGCCAGCCGGTGTTTTTGCAACCGTTGCAATGAGATGCCGTGCATAAGCAGGGCATGGTGATAATCCTCGGGAGGAAGGTCGCTGCGGATGGACTCCACTATTCCGATAGTCTCTTTCCATTGATTGCGGGAAAAATAGTGCTTTGCCATTGAAAGAGAAATATTGGAAACAAGTGACTTATCCCCCTGTTTTTTGACCTTCTCGTATAACCGGGAGGCCGTCTTCCATTCATTTGTTTCGAGCAATAGACCGAAAATATTGATGATGGGCGTGGTATCGATGTTGTTTTCCACCAAACCGAGGTTATTCAGCACAGCCGCGGTGGCGCGTATCGGCTGATTATTCTTGCGCTCGCCATCAGCGAACTGCACAAGTGAATCGATCGTTTTGAATTTCGGCGTGTTGTCGAAACGTGCATGTGCAGTATAGAAGCGTGATGAGAAACCATGGAATCGCTCATCGAGCGACACCAGTTCAGCCTCGGTAACGCTATCTTGATCCTTGGTTGCCGAGATCGCGGGTAGTGAGGCGAAGCCAAATAGGCACGTCACCGCAAAACAGCGTACCGCCTTTATCGGAGACATGTTCATCGATGTAGTGTTGTCAGTTGCAACCGGAAACTTCTGGAATGAACATCCCGGTCATGCAGCGGCCCTCGGGCGGCCCTCGGGGAAGCATCACTCATCATGCGCGGACGGCAGTCAGGCGCGCTGTATGCGATTGCTCCGATACAGAAAACCAGGTAGATCGCGGATGAGTCCATCGTGGCACTATGGTTGGTTCCGCAGCTGATGCATGTTCCCGGAGACGCTAAGCAATCGCATAGGTGAATTCACCCTGCTCGGAAACGCCTATATGTATGCTTCCGATCTCATCGGCATTGGCCATCCTGGACAGGCATTCAGTGGCGAGTGCCGGGAGCAGGGTTCTGGTCAGGATATTTTCTATATTACGCGCCCCGGTATCGACTTCCTGGCAACGGGCAACGATATGAAGAAGCACTTCGTCTGCATAGGTGAACTGTGAATTGTAATGTTCACGCACTCTCTTTTCTATGCGCTTCATGTTCAATTGGCAGATCTTGAGGAGGTTTTCATCATTCAATGGGTAGTAGGGGACGACCATCGTCCGGCCGAGAAACGCCGGCTTGAAATAGTTGAGGAGTTGCGGTCGGAAATTGTCAAGCAAGACCTCCGGGCTGGGCAATTCGTCGCTGGCTTCGCACATGGCGCGGATATGCTCCTCGCCGGCATTCGATGTCATGATGATGACGGTGTTGCGGAAATCAATATCGCGGCCCTCGCCGTCCTTGATGGTTCCCTTGTCGAAGAGGTTGTAGAAGATGTCCTGTACCCCTGGATGGGCCTTTTCCATCTCATCCAGCAGCAACACGCTGTGCGGTTTCCGACGGACGGCTTCGGTCAGCACGCCACCCTCGCCATAGCCGACATAGCCTGGCGGTGAGCCGAGCAGCATGGAGACCTTATGTTCTTCCTTGAATTCCGACATGTTGATGGTCGTAATATTCTGCTCGCCACCGTAAAGCATGTCGGCCAGTGCCAGGGCTGTTTCCGTCTTACCCACGCCGCTCGGGCCCACCATGAAAAACACACCGATCGGCTTGCGTGGGTCGGTCAATCCGGCGCGCGAAGTGCGGATACTCTCGGCAATGGCATGCAGGGCATGGGGCTGACCGATCACGCGCTGTTCCAGCGTATCCTTCAGATTGAGAATGGACTGGATTTCATCGGAAAGCATTTTCCCGACCGGTATGCCCGTCCAGTTGGCGACCACCTCGGCGATGGCCTGGCTGTTGACGTTTACCTGGATCATGGGCGCTTCGCCCTGAATCGTGCCAAGTTCGGCCATGAGGTCGTGCAAGGATGATTTAATCTTGTCCTTTTCAGGACCGGTTAAAGGAGCCGGTATTCCTTTCTGCTTTCGAACCGCATCGGACAATGGGCGCGCGTGAAAATCCTCCTCGATTCGTTTTTGCAGTTCATGTATTTTTGCAACTTTTTCCTTTTCCTGTTCCCACTGTGATTCCTGCACAACCAGCAGGGACTCCAGAGTGCGCAGTTTTTCCTTTAGCTCGTCAATTCGCGCTCCGTTCGTGCCCAGGCTGGCATTTTCCCTTTCCAGCAGGGCTATATTGGTGGTGCATTGCGTAATGCCACGGCGCGTGTCCTCGATGGCGGCGGGGGTGGCGCTTTGACTCAACGCGACCCGGGCGCAGGCAGTATCCAGCAAGCCAACGGACTTGTCCGGTAATTGACGTGAGGTGATGTAGCGGCTGGACAATTTCACCGAGTCGATTATTGCCTCATCCATGATACGGACGCCGTGATGGTGTTGCAGCATGGATGAAATGGCGCGCATCATGTTGATTGCCTTTTCTTCATCAGGCTCTTCGATCTTTACCAGTTGAAAACGGCGCGTCAGCGCCGGATCGCGCTCGAAGTATTTCTTGTACTCAGCCCAGGTAGTCGCGGCGATAGTGCGTAATTCACCACGGGCGAGCGCCGGTTTAAGAAGATTGGCGGCATCACCCTGGCCTTCCTTTCCGCCTGCGCCGATCAGCGTATGCGCTTCGTCGATGAACATGATAATCGGCTGGGGTGAAGCCTTGACTTCCGCGATTACGGATTTAAGACGATTCTCGAATTCACCTTTAACACTGGCGCCTGCTTGCAGCAGCCCCAGGTCAAGACTGCGTACGCAGACATCCTTCAATGGATCCGGCACATCGCCGGATGCAATGCGAAGCGCAAAGCCTTCCACGACGGCGGTCTTGCCAACACCGGCCTCACCGGTGAGTATTGGATTGTTTTGCCGGCGGCGAATCAGGATATCGATGATCTGCCTGATTTCCTCGTCGCGTCCCAGAATAGGGTCTATCTTTCCTTGCCGTGCATCTTCTGTCAGGTTGACGGTAAATTTATCCAGCGCGGGGGTCTTGCTTGGGGTACCAGCCGTCGCAGGTGATCCGGATGTGCCGCGGTCAGTCGTTGCGGAGATTCTGGATTCCTGGGTTGTGCCGACAATGGCGCGTGTTACTTCGCGCAACGACTCCGGAGTAATTTTCTTCAACTCACTGGAGACAGCCTCAGCGGAGCGACGCAGGCCGTCATCCATCATTACCGCCGTTAGCAGGTGGGCGGATGTAATAATGGCTTGTCCATAGTCAACAGAAGCCAGCAGCCAGGCACTTTTCGCCACATCCACGACGGTAGGTGAAAGCGCTGGAGCGCGCGTGTTCCCGGATTTTATCTGGTCGAGTTCCCTGTTCAAGTCTCGCGACAACTTACCGGCATCGATATCGAATTTCTCAAGCACGGCGGAGACGTCACTGCCTGGAATCTCCAGAAGTTTAAGCAGCCAATGCTCGATTTCGACATTGTAGTGCGTGCGCGACAAGCAAAGGCCTGCGGCGCTTTCCAGCGAAATGCGAGTAGGCTCATTGAGTTTTCCTACCAGAGACTTCAGATCGATTGATATCATTGCAACCCCGCCGCGTTTCGATAACTTGGATAATCTAGTTACTGTTTCTGGTGTCTGGAAACGAACTTCTGTGCATAAGATCGTGAGCCTGATTGCCGGCTATCTGGAACGACATTGAGCCTCGGAGTTGGTATGGTCCGGGACAACCATTCCTCTATATCGCTGTATCGCGGTGTTTAAACGAAAATCGGACGATAGGAGCGGTGGGCGACGGTTCCCTGAATCGGGCTTCCACGCATTATGGAAATGGTTTGGCATGTGTTAGCAGACGCCCGGAACCTTTTCACAGCATTGTTTTCCGCAGACTGCAATGATTTTATCCTCGCCCGAAATAAGCTCACCGACCCCTCCGGCACGTATAACCCAATTGTATTTTCGTTTGTTGATAACCGCGGTACCGGTAGAGGAGCAGGGGAGGATGCGGTAATACTTGTCAGGGCCGTTGTCTCTGATATGGGTTGCGTGAACCAGAAAATTTCGCACTTCTTTTTCCGACAAAATAAAGCCGCTGCACCTTGTGATCATTTCAACATCGCCACCCGCTTGCTTGCCTGTCTTGTCGATAATAATCCTCGAAACGTCAATAACTTTGTCGGGCCCATTGATCTGGCTCGTGCCGCAGCCGGAGATGATGAGCATGAGGAGTAGATATGAGGTCTTCCTGGCCATGATGCTGCACTATGTTTTTCAATTGTCTGGGTTACTGACACTTTGCGCTGTGTCGCCAAGTGACGCGGGTATCACCCTGGCCACTACGCATCGAAGTTTCCATATTACAATAATCTACGCGCAGACACCGGTATGTCGACAATGTCATGACTGTTGACAGGTTGGCTCTTGTTCGACGATATCCAGGTATTCCAACTCAGGATCGGAGGCTTTACACCCGAAAATCTGGCCGTTCCTTGAATATCGGAACGCCTTATTCTCATAACAAAATCGTAATCATGTTCAAAATTTATATAAAGCTTCACGATTTCATTGAGGGCTTTTAATGTCGGGGTTCCGGGGGAGAATGTGTGGAGCTGCCTGGTGGTCAAGGGCCCAAGGACAATCTGTATCTTCCCTTGTGCGAACCAGCCTTTTCGTCCAAGCATCACCGAATTACCGAGTTGGTTATTTTGTCCGCGGGGGAACGAATTACCGGGCAATCGTGTTCGCACGTCGTCAATCAATTCCTGCCACTGACCTATAAATTGTCTAATTTCCACGGGGATGGAAAAATGGTTGAAAATTATTTGCTTTAGCCCGCTGGCGGTGCGTACTTTGTTTGAAAGCAAACCGCTGTAGTAAAGTAGAGACTCGTCACTTGTATACAAACGCTGGTTTAGTCCGTTCGTACCGAGGCCAATCAATGCCATCAAAATCTTTGCATGCCCGCCGTTGTCTGAGCCCGGTAACGTATTAATTTTTTTCCGCTCATGTTCGAGCGGTAGATGGTATTTGACAGAAGCCTGGTAAAAAAGTGAGATTAAACGATGGTTGAACAAATCAAGGAAGTCCGCCATGGACTTGTCCTTGATCTTCAGCCGTTTCAGGACAAGTTCGGAATAATGATAGGGGAGAACGCCATTGCCCCCTGTCAGACCCATAAAGCTTACGTGCATCTGCCACTGGCTGGTTCCGGCATGTGTGTGCTGGTCATCGATTTTTGAAATTTCCGAGGCGGGAAAAGAAAGCGATTGCCTGGCATGGAAGCGCACAGCCTCGGAAGACGGCGGTGCATGCCGGGCGACCGGATTCTTCGAGAAAGCGGGTGCCTTGCCGCTGAAATAGGCGGCCGCTCTTTCAAGCAGGCGCACGGCCTGCTTGAAACTGTAATTATACGGTCTTGCAAGCAGGCCGTGGATTACAGAAGTATTTTCTCGCCGGCTCGTGGAGGACATTGCTTTAGGTAGCCTTCTTTGCTTTTTGCTCGAATGAGAACGCGCGTAAAACTGTTGATGGAACAATACAACGCGAAAAAATGTTCCAGGACCGTTGCGAATAAATAGACGCTGCTTCCAGTCAGTTTCAGGTCATCGATTTCCACCTCGACCTCCATGCCCCGACACATGGTGGTATGGCCATCGATATTTAATGGCGCGCTGATGGGGCGCGCCTTCGCCAGGGAAATCGAGTCGATCAACGCGCGCGTTACTGACGAGCCCTGGAAGTCGTATAACCGGAGGATTTCCTTAAGTGCCAGAGTCGCTTCATTGCGGCCCGTGAGCGAAAGAAAGTTGAGGTTGAGATGGGAAATAAGTCTCCAGCGCGCAAAATTGCGTAGCGGCGGACGTACCACCGCTGTGGGCTTTTTAAGAAATCGTATGGCTGAGCAGGGAGGCGCTTCATTCATGCACTGCAGCCTGGGCTGGTCGGCGGAATACGGCAGCTTGGCGGGCTGATCGCGGTTGCTGCATGTGGTATCTACGTTCAGGATGCGCTCATCCGGCAAGTGCGGATTGAAATCGATATCAACCAGGGTGAGGTAGACGTTGGTACCTTCGTCTCGATGTGCGTTGTCAAGTTTGGCGTTACGGCGCGATGCGAACCAGTACGTATGATTTTCAAGACGACTGTTGTCGTGGTTCAGCCCAAATAGCGGCGGGTATTGATCCGTGCCGCCGTCCGCTGTCGAGGCGGTTACTTTGTCGATCGAATAGACCTCGTACCCGGTTGGCCGGCGTGCCTCGGGGACAATCCGGTATTCGTGATGTGTCTGGTCCAGCCTTATGGGATCGGCTCTATGATGAAACAAATTGACGACCGGACTGCATCCCAGGACGAAGGATTGTTCGGTGATGTTGTGCTCCAGCTCGACATCGGACGATTTCAGGTAGATATAGAATTCAAGCGTGTTGCCGGCGTCATGGGGCACGAATTCCGCGAGACGCGAAATATCGATAAACATGAATTTCTCCGGAAAAATAAAGTGCTCGGTCAGCAGTCTGTATCCGGTAAAGGAGGCCGGCGGATAGGGCAGCAGGGCGTCATCCGGTCCGAAGCCGACCTGCTGGAGCGCGTCGCCACCCATGAAGATCGGCGAGGGATCGGATTCGGAGCGCACCATTACGACATTGAGGCATTCATTCAACAGCATCTGGTAAAGCGGATGAATATGCTGGGACTGCCCCTTCAGGTACAGACGGATCTTCTGCGTGTTCAGTTGTGCGAACGTGATCTGATTGGAGAAGGTGGAAAACGACAGCTTTAAGACGCTTTGCGCACCGCGAATACGCGCGGAACCCGGGGTGGTGAAGGGCATGCCCAGCAGCTGCACGGATTTGAGTTCGAAAGGATTCAGCTCGGTTTCGTAGGCCGTTCTGAAAATGCAGTTTTCGCCCTGATATTGCTCGGTCGCCAGCAGGGTCCCTCTGGGAATTGTGTATGTCGATTCCACCTGCTCCTTGTCGGGAGCGAACTGCACAATGGACATCGATGGGATCGGGCAAAGGTAGTGAGGAAACAATACGCTCAATAGTGCATCGCTGAGTTCCGGCACGTCGTCATCGAGCTTGTGCTGAATTCGCGCGGTCAGATAGGCAAAGCTCTCGATCAGGCGCGATACATGCGGATCCTCGATAATCTCATCGCTGATTCCCAGCCGGCCGGCTATTTTCGGATGCTCCTTGGCAAACTCCGCGCCCAGTTGGCGGATAAATGCCAGTTCCTTTTCGTAATACGGCAGCAATTCATCGGGCATTTTATATTTCCTTGACGCTCACCGTTCTTGTCACGGATTCCAGTATCGAATCGAACACGACTACCTGTGGCAGCGGATCGGCATAAATCACGGCATCAATCCGGAAGCGAAGGGTGCGATCGGTATCGTCTTTATTGTCAATGTACGAAACCTTCACGGACTTGAATCGCGGCTCGTACTCAATCAGCGTGCTCTGCAGCTTTGCCGTGAACTCATCGCGTTTTTTGGCGTCGGTAATATTGATGGTCGCCAGGTCCGGGAGGCCATAGTTCAATAATGATTTCTCCACCTCATAAAGCGCGTCAGGCGGTTTTGTGACGTGATATCGGGTATTTAATAGCGATTCCAGGTCGCGGCGCACGCTATTGCGCAATTGCTTTATCAACTGGTGCTGACCGGGGTCCTGTTCTGTCTGGTTGTGCGGATCGTCGTCGAGCAATCGATCGAGTATGGAAGGCCGGAGTTTTTTGCTTTTGTCCACGCGCGCCATGTGTTACCTCGTTGCGCTCAATTCAGTAACAAGTTCCAGTTCCGATACCATATGGTCGAGCTGATAGTGTGGTCTTAAGCGGATCTCGCACACATACTCGCCGGGTTTTATCGGATGTTCCCTGACGGTCACATCGGACTCGCGCAATGGGTAGCGTGCCTGATCCTCCCATTCAAGGTCCTCGCGGCCGGTTGTATAGCTGAATAGCCAGTCACGCAGATATTGTTCGCATTCTTGTGCCGTTACAAAGGAGCCAACCTTGTCTCTGAAAATTATCTTCAGGTAATGCGCAATTCTTGAACCGCAGAATATATGCTGAAGCATCGCAGACAGCCGCGCATTGGCTCTTGCATCACTGGAACCGATTGCCTTGGGTTGTTGCAGGGATTGGTTGTTGTAAAAAGCCGCATACGGGGCATCATGACATTGACATAAGGGTATGAAGCCCAATTCACTGAGCTCTTTCTCAACAGCATCCGTGATGATGACCTCGGTTACGGGTTTGATTGCGATACCGCTGGAATCAGTGTGAAATTCATCCACCGGCAACGTGGTAACAAGGCCGCCAGCGATATAGTCCCGAGGTACGCCTCGAATATGCCCAAACCAGCCGACATTGGCGAATTCGCGGATCAAAATACTGGCAAACGCGCAACATGCGTTGCCCCACAGGTAGTTTCGGTTATCCGGGCCGGCCGTGTGTTCGCTGAAATTGATTCCCGTATAGCTCCCCGAAATTTCCGTGTACGGCAATCGTACCAGCACCCTGGGGAGGGTCAGGCCCAAAAAGCGGGAATCGGGTTTGTCGCGCAACGCGCGCCATCGAACGTATTCGCTTTGTGACAGAATGTTTGCAAAATTAATAGGCAGGCCGAGCCCGGAGAAATCATCCAGGCCGAAAAATTCGCTGGATACCGAAGCAATAAACGGCGCGAATGATGCAGCGGCAATTTGTGCCAGCCCCTCGAGAGTGGAAATATCGTCATGCGGGTGTTTCGCAGAAACCTGGTGGCTGACTTCATAATCGCCAATAATGACGCCATAGGGTTCGCCGCCGGGTGTCCCGTATTCCTCACTGTAGATTTTGTGAAAAAGATGACTTTGATCGAATTCAAGCGCCCGGCCAATATCTTTCACGACCTCCGCCCAGCTTATATCGAGAATTCTGATTTTAATGTTTTGGGCACCATCCGCCTGTTCGGCGAGATACCATAACCCGCGCCAGGAAGCCTCGAGTTTCTGAAACTTCGGATGGTGGATGATGGCGTTGAGCTGATCGTTGATGAGTTGATCGATCTCGGCGATATGCCTGGCCAGCGCATTCCTCACGCCGTCTGCGTCTTTCGCGTTGCCTGATGGAATGTAGTTTGTTATCCAGTAACGCAGCCCGTCTTCGTCATTCTGCTCACGCAGAAACTGATTCAGATTTGTGATGTAGGGTTGTTGCGATAACAAGTCCGCAAGAGAAATTCGTGCCGTGGTCGAATTTACTCCATCGGGCAGTGCAGGTGATGTAAGTTTAGACACAATGGCGTTGTTTCTGAATTACTTTTATTGCGAGCCTGAAGATGCCAGTACCACGCAGGTAACGGGCAGTAACCTTTGAACGTCGTTCGCGCTCATAATTGCGCTGCAATCAAGACCTGTCAGGATGCAAGGGGTCAATACCACAGCTATGTATAAGTGTTTCAACATTCGGGTGAATATTTCTTTACAGGTATGACTGGCTTATCGCTTTCCACATAGCGCTCTTCTGCCTTATTCCACAATAAGGTTGGCAGGTTGTAGTCGCCCGTTACAGTAGGATTGCTGACGTACATTCTTATTTCGCCAGGGATGTTTCCCTGCCAGTGCCCATAGGTCAGGATCATTTCAACAACTTCCTCATTCAGAAACGATTCTCTAAGCTTACCAATTTGTTCGCCCTTGGAAGTAAACAATAACGGTTCGGGGAAATCCGCTATCGCTGAACCAACGGGTTTGTTGCGGTAGTAGTCCACGGGAGATACAGAGATCAGCACAATATCCGGTTCCGCCTCGCGCTGCTTTACAAATGGACATGCCCGAGTTGACGATAGGTAGCGCTTCCACTCAGCAGCGAGGGGAACCTTTAACTTCGTAGATGCCAGTGGTACACAGGAGTCCGGCAACAATTGCTGGAAGTCGTCCGCACTGACAGTAGCGGGCATGGCTCGCCGATCGCCTTCCACATAGCGCTGCTTTTCCTTACTCCACAACAAGGCCGGCAGGTCACGATCACCTGTAGCCGTACGGGGGATGATATGCGTCCTTATTTCGCCGGGAATATTTCCTTGCCAGTGACCATAGGCCAGCACTACCTCGCTAACGTTGTCGACCGGAAACAATCTTTCAATCTTACCGACTTGTTCGCCCTCGGAATTGAACAATAATGATTTCGGGAAATCATTCCACGCATAGGCACCGGGTTTTCCACGAATGCCGTAGTAGTAGTCTTCGGCAAATACGGAGATCAGCACAACATCCGGTTCTGCTCCGTGTTTTTTTGCAAGTGGACACACACGAGTTGACGATAGATAAGGTTGCCATTCCGGGGCGAGTGTTACTTTTAATTTTGAGGATGCCAGTGGCACGCAGGTATCTGGCAGCAATTTTTGAAGATCGTCAGCTTTGACAGTTGTGCTGCAGCCCGGACCCGCCAAGGCGCACAGGATAGATACTGCGGCTATGTTTATATGCCTCAACATGCGGGGGCTAATTTCATAACAGTTGGATCAAAGCGCCAAAATACGACCTTCGAAAATTTTTCGTTATTGCCCCATGGATCCCATACTGTTTTGTCACCTTTGCTCATTGACCCTGGCCAAGGATCCGGTTGGGTGGACATCGAAGTGGACATCACCAAGGCATACGGACCTCTTGGGCCGACAGTTTCAATTTTTCCTGTCTTCTTATTCTTATATGTATACCCGCCGGCCATCTTCGCCTTTCCCGGGTAGACGACCACGACATGACCATTGGGTAGTTCAGCAAGGCCGCCGACGGTTAGCGCGCCTTCATTGGCGTATTTTTCGAGTTCACCAACTGTTACCCGTAGCCAGCGTGGATTAAGCTCAAGATGCAGTAGTAAGTCATTCGCATTGGCGAATTCCTGACCTGGGATATATTTTTTCATCACGTGCACTACCGCATGACTACACGATTTTGGATGGAGGGTATAGGCCTCATCTGCTGCGCTCTTCAGTTTCTTGGCAGCATTTACTGCTGTGGACATTTGATTATTGTCTCCATGTAGCTTCTTGAAATGATTAGTGCAATGGCACAATTAACCGCCGAATGGGGTAAAGATGCGCAGGAATGTGTTACAGATCTGACCGGCAAATAGTGCGTGTCATGACTCCCCTTCCCTGCGGAAGAGGGAGTCAACGCATATCCGTGTGCGCACTATCTACCGTTCACCTCAGTAATTGGCTGTCACGCCTCTTGGTTGGTTAACCCGCCTTCGGAATTTTCGCCACCAGCCGCAACGAAGCTGTTAGCTCTTCCATCTGCAGCCAGGGGCGCAGCCAGGCGATGGCACTGTACGCGCCGGGCTGGCCGGGTATCTCCTTGACTTCTATGCTGGCTTCCGCCAAGGGGTAACGTGCCTTCATGTCGGCGCTTGCACCGGGACTGGCATTAACAAAGTTTGATATCCACTTGTTAAGCCATTCCTCGGCGTCGGAGGCCTCCATGAATGAACCCACCTTGTCGCGTGCCATGACCTTGAGGAAGTGGGCGATTCGCGAGGTCGCCATGATGTAGGGCAGGCGTGCGGAAATTTCCGTGTTGGCGGTGGCATCCGGGTCGTCGAATTTTTTTGGCTTCTGCGTGGTCTGTGCGCCAAAGAATACGGCGTAGTCGGTGCTCTTGTAATGGCACAGCGGGAGGAAACCGAGCTTGCTGAGTTCCGCCTCGCGCCGGTCGGTAATGCCGATTTCCGTCGGGCATTTTTGATCCATGTCGCCATCGTCACTCATAAAGACGTGGCTATGCAGCCCTTCGACCTTGCCGCCACCTTCCGCACCGCGGATGCTCGTACACCAGCCGTATTCGGCATAGGAGCGGGTCAACACGGCGCCCATGGCATAGGCGGCATTCATCCAGCAGTAATCATCGTGTTTCTGCTTGCCGCCCGTCTTGGCCTCTTCGAAATTAAATGCCTCGATGGGCTTGGTGTCTTTGCCGTAAGGCAACCGGGCCAGAACACGCGGCATGGTCAGCACGACAAACCGGGAATCTTCGCTATCCCGGAAACTGCGCCACTTCGTGTATTCCGCCGACTCGAATATTTTTTCCAGATCACGTGGCTTTGACAGCTCGGTGAAGGATTCGAAGCCGAACATTTCCGGTGCGGACGCCGAGATGAAAGGGCAGAAGCCCGCCGCGGCGATGTTCGACATGTTTGTCAGCAAGTTGATGTCGTCAGGATGGGAGCTGAATTCATAGTCGCCGATCAGCGCGCTATAGGGTTCGCCACCTGCCGTGCCGAACTCACTTTCATAAATTTTCTTGAATATCTGGCTCTGATCGAACTCGACCGCCTTTTCAAGATCGCGCGTCAGTTCTTTCTTGCTGATGTTGAGCATCCGGACCTTCAGCTGTGAGCTGGTTTCCGAATTAGTCACCACATGGTGCAGGCCACGCCAAGAACCTTCCAGTTTCTGGAACTTTTCATTTTGCATGATCGCCGACAGCTGGCTGCTTAATGCCTTATCGATCGCGGCAATGGCGGAATTGATGGTAACGGTCAGGTTTTTGTTCCAGGTAACCGTACCTTTCATCGCCTCTTGCGTGAGCGTCTTGAGCAAGTCCTCGGTTTCATCGCGCGGGGTCTGCCGGGTCGCGCTGATTGCCTGTTCGAGGAAGCTGACTTCCTCTGTCTTTGCTTCTTGGGTGCCAGACTGTTCTTTTTTGATCATTATTTGCCGCCTTTATCTTTTCCGTCATCCTTTCCGATGCCCAGTTCGCCCGACAAGGCCGACATGGCTTTTGTATTGCTAAGGATTTCTTCGAGCAGGGTTTCAAGAGCGTCCGAACGATCGGCCTTGGTGAGCAGATCGCGCAATTTGTTACGGGTGTCCATTAATTTCTTTAACGGCTCAACCTTTTCAACAATTTTCTGCGGCTCAAAGTCTTCCATGCTCTGGAAATCAAGCGTTACTGACATTTCGCTACCGTTCTTTTCAAGGGTGTTGTCAACTTTCATCTTGATCTGCGGCGCGACATTGCTCATGACATCGTTAAAGTTGTCCCGGTCGATTTGGGAAAACTTGCGGTCTTTCAGCGCTTTTTTCTTATCGACGTTGTCGCCGGAATAGTCGCCCATGACTCCCATGACGAAGGGTATTTCCTTTTTGGAGAGAGCCCCGTTGGTTTCCACTTCGTAGGTAATATGCACGCGGGGTTTTCTTACCCGTTTCAGTTTGTCGTGTATGCTGTCTGCCATGATGTTTTCCCCTGATTTTTCGTTCAAATGCAGCTGTTGAATTTCAAGACGCGTTGCTCAGTTGTTTACAGGCTTCCGAACACTGCCAGGACAAGCGGTAGGCGAACTATTCTTCATTGGTAGTGACCCCGGTTAACGAACTATAGGTGCTACGCGAACTGGAGTCCGGAATCAGCTCGTGCATGAGTTCACCCAGGGACATGTCCCCCCAGCGCACGGCCTTTTCGATGATATAGGAGAGCGGCGAATGCGGTTCCGTGCGGCGAAAAAACTGCGAGATATGGCCGAGCTGCTTCAATGCCTCCGCTCGCGATTTTATAGCGCCGCCAACGTGCGCCTCTCCGGAAACTTCGGCACCTGCTGCACCGTCCATCGCCTCCGGTACAGGCAGCTTTTCGCGCGCAATATGTGTGATGGCGCTCAGTGTGTCGGTGAGAATGTTGACAATATTGCTGGTCGGTGGCGAATCGTGCACGCCGCAACGTTCGACCAGTAATTGCCCGATGCGCTTGTATTCTTCCAGGGCGTCCCGAACATCGTCACGCAGGTTGACGTAAAATTCCTGGCTCGATTGGTTCACCACATTCTGGATGTCGTCCAGGTTAAACCCGTTCTTGGCGATTTGTTCGGCGCGAGCCTGTTCGTCGGTCATGCGCTGGGCGTCCAGGGCCTGCTTGTACTGCCAGTAGCTGAACGGCTGTCCGGATTGGCTTGCTTCGGTGATGTAGGCGGTGCGAATAGGGGCAATCAGCACGCCTTCGGCTCCTTCGCCGTTTAAGCCGGTCAGCGCGGCAAGCCGAGTCGCTATGCCGTCGTCGTCGGGCAGCGGGTAAATGTTGTCCCAAAAGGCTTCAATAAGTTGGCGAATGAGGCTAAAACCGTCGCGTAAGCCCTTAAAGCCGGCTTTACGAATCAGGGATTCGGTAAACCAGCAGGCAATTTCCAGGTCTTTGGTCTTTTCTTTAAGCGCCTGCGGAGCAAGTTCGAACACCTGACGCCAATGTTCGTCGGCCTCGGTGCTGTTGTTATCGAAAAGGTTTTTACGCTCTGCGGCACGCGCCGCCTTGCGTGCATCCCTGATCCGGGAATAGAGCGAGTGCTGCGTGGTGTCCTGCCTCAAATCGACGCCAACAGCGTTGTCGGCAGATATCGGTGTTAATAAGCTGCTGACATCGATGACCTGTGGTGACGGCATGTTGATTCCTTAAATATCCAAACAGATTGCGCCCAGAGGCAGTGCGCATGAGGTTGTTTGTTGGTGGTGGTCCCCGATTTCCTTAAGATCTCACAATAATACAATACAGCAATCGGATCATGAAGAAAGCATACCGAATTATTCAAAAAGTAGACAACTCGCAGGTGTTGGGCGCAAGCAGCCGGATTGCCGCTATTTTAGATAACTATTGGTAATATCGATACGGCGGCTGCTGACATCAGGTGTTTATCCAGGGGTAAGCCACCGTTACTTTAGGTTAAGACAAATTACACGACGCCGGTTCATCGGCCTCTTTCATCCGTTTGTCGCAGTCTGTTTAGTTCTGTCTGAAATCATTTCGTTGAAACGTCTCTTTATTTATTTGAAAGAATCAATGAAAATCATCATAAGCATTAGATTATATTGAAAAATAATGTCTACCCAGATCGAGATATAGGTGAGGATTCGCAGGCATTGTTGTGTAAATTAACACGCACTTATGTTTCTGGTTAGCTAATATCATCATAATGACGAGCGCCCGCCAAACATTCGTCGTGCTCCGAGGCGCTTCACCCTAATTCAGTGAGGTAAACCCCCGGCTCTGCCGGGGGGCTCACCGAGGTTTGACCTATACAACGGTCGCAAGATATTTCCCTCCCCCTGGAAGGG
>CAYHES010000026.1:0-21189 GCA_964355495.1 uncultured Acidiferrobacterales bacterium | reverse complement strand
AGTGCCCGGTGGAAAAACGCGCCTATCCGCCCGGCCAGCACGGCCAGCGCAAGAGCCGCCCCTCGGACTACGGCACGCAGTTGCGCGAGAAGCAGAAGCTGCGCCGCATCTATGGCGTGCTCGAGGCGCAGTTCGCGAATTATTACGAAGAGGCCGACCGCCTGCGCGGCTCGACCGGCGAGAACCTGCTCAAGCTGCTGGAAGGCCGTCTGGATAATGTCGTGTACCGCATGGGTTTTGGCGCTTCACGTTCGCAGTCACGCCAGTTGGTGCGGCACAACGCGATCCTGGTGAACAACAAGCGCGTCAACATCCCCTCCTATCAGGTGCGCCCGAGTGATGTGGTCGAAATCGCATCGGGCGCACGTGAGCAGTTGCGTGTGAAGGCTTCCCTGGAAGCGGCCGAACAGCGTGGCTTCCCGGATTGGGTCGAAGTGGACACCAAGGCCATGAAGGGTGTGTACAAGACCGTGCCGGAGCGCAGCGAGTTGCCGGCGGATATCCGCGAGCAGCTGGTGATCGCGCTCTACTCGAAGTAACGGAACGGAAAGTAACGAGGAATGACTATGCAGAGTTCGCCAACCGAATTCCTGAAACCGCGCCTGGTGGATGTTCAGACCCTGGGACCGACCCATGCGCGTATCTCGCTCGAGCCGCTGGAACGCGGCTTCGGCTATACGCTGGGCAATGCCCTGCGCCGCATCCTGTTGTCGTCCATGCCGGGTGCCGCCATCACCGAGGTGAAAATCGAAGGTGTGCTGCACGAGTACTCCGCCATCGAAGGTGTGCAGGAAGATGTCATTGATATCCTGCTCAACCTCAAGTCGCTGGCATTGCGCATGCACGGTACCCGCACCGAGGCCGTTCTGCGCCTCTCCAAAAAGGGTCCGGGCAAGGTCACGGCCGGCGACATCCAGCTCGATCATGGCGTCGAGGTCGTGAATGCCGATCATCATATCGCGACGCTCACCAAGAGCGGTGCCATCTCCATGGAGATGAAAATTGAACGTGGCCGCGGCTATCAGCCGGTCACGGTGCGCCAGCAGGAAGAAGGCCGTGCCATCGGCGTCATGCAGCTCGACGCCTCGTTCAGCCCGATCCGGCGCGTGTCCTACACCGTGGAGAACGCGCGCGTCGAACAGCGCACCGACCTCGACAAGCTGGTGCTCGATATCGAGACCAACGGCGCGATCGACCCGGAAGAAGCGGTGCGGCGCGCGGCCAATATCCTGCAGGATCAGATCTCGATTTTCGTCGAACTCAAGAGCCCGGAGACGGCGGCCATTTCCATGCCCGAGCCGAACATCAACCCGCTGCTGCTGCGGCCGGTGGATGACCTCGAACTCACGGTGCGTTCGGCCAACTGCCTGAAGGCGGAAAACATTTTCTTCATCGGCGACCTGGTGCAGCGCACCGAGAACGAGCTGCTCAAGACGCCGAACCTCGGCAAGAAGTCGCTGACCGAGATCAAGGACGTGCTGGCCTCGCACCAACTGTCGCTCGGCATGAAGCTCGAAAACTGGCCGCCGGCGTCGCTCAAGGCGAAGGTCCAGGAAAAAGAATCCGCCTGACGTTTCAGGCTCTAGAGTCAGGTATTTAGGGGTACACCATGCGTCACCAGAAGAGCGGTCGAAAACTGAACCGCACGAGCAGCCACCGCGAGGCCATGTTCAAGAACATGGCGGCGTCGCTGATCCAGCATGAGCAAATCCGCACCACCTTGCCCAAGGCCAAGGAGCTGCGGCGCGTGGCCGAGCCGTTGATCACGCTCGCCAAGGTGTCGAGTGTCGCCAATCGCCGTCTGGCCTATGCGCGCCTGCGCGACCGCGACGCGGTTGGCAAACTGTTCGACGTGCTGGGCGTGCGCTACAAAAATCGCCCGGGTGGCTACCTGCGTATCCTGAAGTTCGGCTTCCGCGCCGGTGACACTGCGCCCATGGCGTTGGTACAGCTGGTTGATCGGCCAGACACGGCTGCCGAAGCCAAACCTGAAGCTGCGGCGCAATCGGCGCCAGCCAAAAAGGCAGTCAAGAAAGAAGCCAAGGCCAAGAAGCCAGCTGTGAAAAAGGCCGCTAAGGCTAAGAAAGAAGCGTAGATATTTCCCGCTGTTTCCGAATAAATAAGGCCGGGCATGCCCGGCCTTATTTATTTGACGATGGATAGACATGAATCAATCCCGAGACGTGTCTGTGCAGGGTAGGTGGCCGAATTGGGCTGCAGTCGCTCTGCTAGTATTTGACCATGATTGCCCTGTTTACTGATTTTGGCCCAGGTGGGCCCTACGTCGGGCAGATGCACGCGGTGTTGGCGCAGCAGGCCCCGGGCACGGCGGTCATTGACCTGTTTCACGATGTACCCAGTTTCGACATCCGTGCCGCTGCCTACCTGCTGCCGGCGTACACGCGGGGCTTTCCGCCCGGCACGGTGCATGTGTGCGTGGTGGACCCGGACGTGGGCAGTGAACGCCGTGCGCTAATCGTGAAGGCGGATCACCGCTGGTATGTCGGCCCGGACAACGGCCTGTTTCATGTCCTGGCACGGCGCGCGCGCGATCTGGAATGCCATGAGATTCGTTGGCGACCGGCGCCGTTGTCGGCGAGTTTCCACGGGCGCGACCTGTTTGCGCCGGTGGCGGCGCAATTGACGCACGGCCTGATGCCAGACAGTGTGCCGGTGGCGCTCAGCCCACCGCTCTCCGACTGGCCGGAGGATTTGCCGCAGGTGCTCTATATCGACCATTTCGGGAATGCCATTACCGGCCTGCGTGCCGAATGCCTCGGGCGTGACGTCCGGTTACGCATTGGCGGAGCAGACTTGGCGTATGCGCGCACCTATTCCGATGTTCGGGCGGGTCAGGGTTTCTGGTATGAAAACGCCAACGGGCTGGTGGAAATCGCGGTAAACCAGGCCCGGGCCAGCGACCGGCTCGGGATCGCCGTTGGCGATAGCATTGGCATGTATGATGCATGAAGTAAAAGCTTGGCCCGGGAAAATTGTTGCCAGCCCCGGGAGAAGCAGCAAGCAGGCACGGGAGCCCCGGTGATACCGGGCAACGTCAAAGGCAGGCCTGATGTTTCCCGCGCGCAGATTGGATGCGCAGAGTGCAGCCACTACCACATCCAGTCAGTTTTGCGCCGAGGATCGTAAATATGCCTGAATCCAGCACCGCGCCTTGGGAAATTCTCCACGCCATTCGCCGCCGCATGTCCTTGGCCCGAACCATAGGGCTGCTGCTGGTCGCCGCCCCGTTCTCCACGGCGTGGGCGACAGAGCCGTCACTCCTGTCCGAACAGGAGTTCCTTGCCGAGTTGCCGGTGGTGCTCACCGCCAGCCGTCTCGCCCAGCCGCAGACCGAGGCACCGGCGGCGGTGACCGTCATCGACCGGCAGATGATCGCTGCCTCGGGCGTGCGCAACTTGTCCGAGGTGTTCCGGCTGGTGCCCGGTTTCCAGGTCGGGTTCGAAAGCGGCCATCGCCACGTAGTCGGGTATCACGGGCTGGCCGATGAATTCTCGCGCCGCCTGCAGGTGTTGATCGACGGGCGCTCGGTGTACCTGCCATCGTTCGGCGGCGTGTCCTGGTCGGACCTGCCGATCGCGCTCGACGACATCGAACGCATCGAGGTGATCCGTGGTCCGAACGCCGTCACCTACGGCGCCAACTCGTTTCTTGCCATCATCAATATCACCACCCGTCACAGCGCCGCCGACCGCGGCGGTTTCGTGCGCGCAACGGCGGGTTCGAACGACATCCGTGACGGCGTGCTGCGCATGGCCGGCGGCGACGGCGATGTCAGTTACCGTCTGACCACGGGCTACCAGCAGGACAATGGCTACGGCCAGCGCAACGACAGCCGCCGCATTACCCTCATGAACGGACGCATGGATGTGCGCCCCGGGGTGCATGACGACATCGAATTGCAGTTCGGCTACAACGAAGGCCCGCGCGGGCGCGGCGAGGCAGACAATCCCGTGAACTATCCACACGACCAGGAGATCACCAGCCGCTTCCAGCAAATTCGCTGGCGGCACCGGCTGGCTTCGGGCGACGAGGTCAGCGTGCAGTTTTACTACAATCACCATGAATCCGACGAGCAGATACTGGGTCTTCCCATCCCGCTGCTCGGCGGATTTCAGATCCCGGTGAACTTCGATGTCAAATCGGAGCGTTATGACGCCGAGGTACAGCATATCGTTGGTCTCGGTGAGAGCCTGCGTCTGGCGTGGGGCGCAGGCGCGCGACTCGACCTTGTCGAGTGGCCCGGATTCCTTGGCAGCGCGGCGCCATTGGACAACCATTACTATCGCCTGTTCGCCAACCTCGAGTGGCATGTTACGCCGCGCCTGGTGCTGAATGCCGGTGCCATGGCCGAGAACAGCGAGATAACCGGCAGCGACCTGTCGCCGCGCCTGGCCGTGAACTACCAGTTTATGCCCGGGCACACGCTGCGCGCCGGCGTATCCAGCGCCACGCGTCAGCCGGTGCTCATCGAAGAGAAAGGCAATGCCCGCTTCTGTCTGAATGCAGCCTGTACACTCTTCAATCAGGAATTCTACAGCAGCGGCAACCTCGTTCCGGAGCGCATCCTGGCGAGTGAGCTTGGTTATCTCGGACGGTTGGCGCCAAGACTGACGCTCGATTTACGGCTTTTCCGCGACCATGTCACCCGGCTGATCACCGGGTTTGACGGCGTCTACGCCGATTCCTGGGATAACGTAGCGAACGACTTCCGCAATCGCGACAAGGCCATGATCACCGGCAGTGAGCTGCAAATCCAGTGGCAGCCGGAGCGTGATTCACGCGTGATCCTTGGGTATGCCAATGTGCGCATCGACAGCACCGACCTCGATGAGGATTACTCAAAGAGTGCGCCGCGCAACAGCGTGAGCCTGCTCGGTTTGCACGAACTGGGTGACGGCCTGCTGGCAAGCGCCGCGTTTTATTACCAGGACGAGATGACATACGTTGGCGAGCAGCCGATCGGCGTGTTGCGGCGCCTCGACCTGCGTCTGGCGCAACGCTTCCGCCTGGCCGATGCACAGGGCGAGGCGGCCATTGTTCTGCAGAACGTGCTGGGCAAGCAGGTGTCGTATAACGAGGAAGACAGCATCGCCGACCGCGCCGGATTCTTCACCGTCAACTTCAGATTCCGTTGACCGGGGACGTCTTGAAAGCAGTGATATTGACCGGCAGCAAAAGCCATAACGGCACGTGGCAAGCGCGCGCCGGCGGCATGGTTTGTGCGTTGCGCCGGTCGATAGCCCTGGCCGCATTGGCGGCCGTGTTCGTTTCCTGGCCGGCGGCCGCAGCCACCGAGGTGCTCGTGGTGATCGCGCAAAAGAGTCCCGCGCATGAGGAGGCGCTGGCGGCGCTGCGCGCCAGCCTGGCAGACATTCCCTCCAAAGAACTCACGCTGCATGTGATGACGGCCGCGGAATTTTCCGATAGTGGTCCGCGCGCCACGGACCGGAAATTGCCGGGGCTTGTCGTCACGCTGGGAACAGACGCGGCGGCCACGGTGTTGCGAAAGAAGCTCCCGACGCCGACATACTGCGCCTTCCTGCCGCAGGTGGCGTATGCCGCGCTGGCGATTGAGGCGGGCAGGGAGCGCGCACACCTGTCGGCACTTTATCTCGACCAGCCTTTTGCCAGGCAACTGCGTCTTATCCGCCTGGCGCTGCCGGGACGAACGCGCGTCGGCGCGGTGCTCAGTCAGGATTCGCAGAAGAGCGAGCACGAACTACGGCGCGCCGCGGCCGTCGCGGGCATCGTGCTGCGCATGGAACAGATCGGCGACGAAAAACAGCTTGTCGGAGCGTTGCACCGGGTGCTGGATGACGCCGATGTCTTGCTCGCCGTGCCGGACCCGCTGGTGTTCAACCGCAACACGGCGCAGAGCGTGCTGCTCACCACCTATCGCATGGGCAAGCCCGTGGCCGGCTATTCACGTGCCTATGTGACCGCTGGCGCGCTGCTTGCGGTCTACTCGACGCCGGCGCAAATCGGACGCCAGATCGGCGAGGAACTGCTGACCATGCAGGTCAGGCCCGGCAGACCGCTGCCGGCGCCGGGCTATCCGCGTTACTTCTCTGTCGAGGTCAATGAGCGTGTCGCTCGTTCCCTCGGAATTGAACCAGGTCAGGTCGATGATCTGACGCGTCGACTTATCGAAATGACTCCGGGAAATAGCCATGAATAACCTGCCCATACGCATGCGCTTGCTGCTGCTGGCGCTGGCGCCGCTCACGATCATCGTGCTGCTGCTGGCCCTGCACTCCACCGTGAACCGTATCCACGACCTGGACAATGCGTTGCGCGACCACGGCCAGGCGATTGCGCGGCAGCTCGCGCCGGCCTGTGAGTACGGTGTATTCGCCGGCAATCGGGTGATCCTCAACCGGCTTGCGTCCGCCGCGCTACAGGAGAAGGATGTGTCGCGCGTGCTGGTCAACGATGTCAGTGGCGAGGTTCTGGCGCAGGCGGAGAATGCCGCCCTGGCCGAGAACGACAGACGCGAAAGCGCGCTGGTCTTTGTTGCGCCGATCGACCGCAGCGAGGTGGACATCGAAGACTATGGCGAGGTGGATGGTCGCGCCGAATCCCGGGCATCCGCGCGCGCGCCGTCCCGGCGGCTCGGTTGGGTTAGCGTCGAATTGTCGGATGCGGCGACCAGTGTGCGCGCACGCCAGATACTGCTGGAGAGTCTCATCATCACCCTCGCCGGACTGCTCGTTACGGCGGTCATCGCCTGGCGGCTGGGGCGCTCCATCAGCGAGCCGGTGATCGATCTTACCAAAGCGGTGGAGAAAATCCGTGCCGGCGATCTCGAGCAGCGCGTAGCCGTGGAAAGCGGTGGCGAGCTTGGCAGCCTGGAGCGCGGCATCAATGCCATGGCCGAGGGGCTGAGCGAAGGGCGTCGCCGCGAGCAAAAGCGCGCGGCGGATGCGCTGTTTCAGGAACGCGTGCGCGCACAGGTCACACTGGAGTCGATCGGCGATGGCGTGATCACCACCGATGCCGGCGGGTATGTCGTGTACATGAATCCGGTGGCCGAAGAGCTGACAGGCTGGCAGGCGGGGGAGGCGGAAGGCCTGGCCCTGACCGACGTATTCCGGGTGATCGATGAACGCATCGGCCGTGAACGCGACTACCCGTTGAGCGTATGCCTGCGCGATGGGCGCGTCATGCGGCACGAGAGCCGTCACTCGCTGCAGCGCAAGGACGGCCGGCACTTTTCCATCCAGGACTCGGCCGCTCCGATACGCAATCAGGAAGGCCGTATTGTCGGTACCGTCGTGGTGTTTCACGACACCACCGAGATGCAGCACCTGACCAACAAAATGGCGTTCCTTGCCTCGCATGACTCGCTGACCGGTCTCCTGAACCGGCATGAGTTCGAGGTTCGCCTGCAGCAGGTACTGGAAAACGCGCGCACCGACGGCAGCCGGCATGCGGTGTGCTACCTGGACCTCGATCAATTCAAGATCGTGAACGACACCTGCGGCCATGTCGCGGGCGACGAGTTGCTGAAGCAGCTGACCCACCAGCTACATGGAAAGGTCCGCGCCAGTGACATGCTTGCGCGCCTCGGCGGGGACGAATTCGGCGTGATCCTGGAAAGTTGCGATCCGGACACGGCCTATCGCATCGCGGATGGGCTGCGCCAGTCGATCAAGGATTTCCGTTTTGCCTGGCAGGACCGCTTCTTCGAAATCGGCGTGAGCATCGGCCTGGTGCCGATCACGGCCGCCAGCGGCAGCATGACCGAGGTATTGAGCGCCGCCGACTCGGCCTGCTATGTGGCCAAGGACCTGGGCCGCAACCGCGTGCACATCTACCAGCCGAATGACGATGCGCTCGCGCGCCGCCACGGCGAGATGCAGTGGGTGCAGCGCATCAACGACGGTCTGGAGGAAAATCGCTTTCAGCTCTACGGCCAGCACATGATACCGCTCGCCGCCGGTGCTCCGACCTTCTGCGAAATTCTGCTGCGCCTGCATGAAGAGGACATGGGGCTGATTCCGCCGAACGCCTTTATACCGGCGGCGGAACGCTATTACCTGATGCCGAATATTGACCGCTGGGTGGTCGCACGCGCACTGGCCATGATTGGCCGCAATCGGTGTTCCGAGAGCACCTCCGATCAACCGATGATGTACGCCATCAACCTCTCCGGCCAGTCGCTGTGCGACGATCAGTTTCTGGATTTCGTGGTGACGCACCTGCAACAGTCGGGCATCCCGCCCGCGCGCATCTGTTTCGAGATCACCGAGACCGCCGCCATCGCCAATCTGACACGCGCCATCGGCTTCATGTCCCGGCTCAAGGATATCGGTTGCCGTTTCGCGCTGGACGACTTCGGCAGCGGGCTCAGTTCGTTTGGTTACCTGAAAAGCCTGCCGGTGGATTACCTCAAGATCGCCGGCAACTTTATCCAGGATATCGCGGTCGATCCGGTCGACCACGCCATGGTCGATGCCATCAACCAGATCGGCCATGTCATGGGTCTCACGACGATTGCCGAATCCGTGGAAAGCGATGCCATCCTGCAGAAGCTGCGCAAACTCGGCGTCGACTACGCCCAAGGTTACGGCATCAGCGAGCCGGTGCCGCTCGCGCAATTCCTCCAGTCCTGAACCGCGTGCGCATGCAGTGTTGTACCGGGACGACCGTGACGCAGCTCATCGGGCTGCTCGCACGTTACGGCTTGACGCTGGAGCGCGTTGCCGGCGACGCACCGATTCCCGGCAGCTACTGGGGCGAGTCCGAGGCCGGGCTGGCTGGACAGGTCATTTACTGATCCGGTCGCTAAATAGTGCGTGTCGTTTTTTCCCCAAGGTGAACAAGTGCGCGCCCAGCGCGCACCGGCTTGCCTCCCTCTCCCTGCGGGAGAGGGAATGAGGGTGAGGGCGAGAGGGCCGGGGTGAGGGCCAAGCAGCGCAAAAAAACGGCCCTCATCCTGTCCTTCTCTCACAGGGAGAAGGAACCCAAGACATGTCGGGGTGCGCACTATTTACCGTTCTTCTCAGTATGTGCGCGCCGACACGCCCGTGCACTCCGCGTTGCACGAGGCCTGTCATGTCCTCTGCATGGATGCCACGCGTCGCGCCGCGCTGCACACCGACGCCGGTGGCGACTATGCCGAAGAGGACGCGGTGTGTTTTCTGCAAATTACCCTGGCTGGCCGCATCGGGTTAACCACCGAGGCAATCTGCGCCGACATGGATGCCTGGGGCTACACCTTCCGTCTCGGCTCGGCGCATGCGTGGTACACACAGGATGCCGGCGATGCGCGCGCCTGGCTGGTGCGTCACGGGCTGCTTACCGCAACTGGCGAACCGACCTTCTGCATGCGTGCCGCCTGAAGGGGAAGGAAAAATCTGCCGCAAAGGCGCAAAGACCGCAAAGAAAAAATATTTTTTGGTATTTAACAGAACAGCTTTGCGTTCTTTGCGGCAGGTGTTTTGCGGTGTTACCCGGTCTTGCGCTGCGGCTTGGCGTGACGCTCCAGCACCGGGAGCAGGAACCGCCCGGTGTGCGACTCGGGATGCTGCGCGATTTCTTCCGGTGTGCCGGTCGCGAGGATACGCCCGCCGCCATCGCCGCCTTCCGGCCCGAGATCGATCACCCAGTCGGCAGTCTTGATGACATCGAGGTTGTGTTCGATCACCACCACGGTGTTGCCGTGGTCGCGCAGGCGATGCAGCACCGCGAGCAACTGGCGGATGTCGGCGAAGTGCAGGCCGGTGGTCGGTTCGTCCAGGATATATAGGGTGTTGCCGGTGTCGCGCTTCGACAGTTCGCGCGACAGCTTCACGCGTTGCGCCTCGCCGCCCGAGAGCGTGGTCGCGTTCTGGCCGAGGGTGATGTACGACAGGCCGACGTCGAGCAGGGTGTCGAGCTTGTGCTTGACCACCGGGATGGCATCGAAGAACTGCGCCGCCTCTTCCACGGTCATGGTCAATACTTCGTGGATATTCTTGCCCTTGTAGCGGATGTCGAGGGACTCGCGGTTGTAGCGCTGGCCCTTGCACACGTCGCACGGCACATAGATGTCCGGCAGGAAATGCATCTCCACCTTGATCAGGCCGTCGCCCTGGCAGGCCTCGCAGCGCCCGCCGCGCACGTTGAACGAGAACCGCCCCGGGCCATAGCCGCGCTCGCGCGACAGCGGCACGGCCGCAAACAGCTCGCGGATCGGCGTGAACAGGCCGGTGTAGGTGGCCGGGTTGGAACGCGGCGTGCGCCCGATCGGCGACTGGTCGATGTCCACCACCTTGTCGAACTGGTCGAGGCCGTCGATCGCGTCGCACGCGGCGGCTTCGAGATTGCTGCCGTAGAAATGCTTGGCCGCGGCGGCGTACAGGGTGTCGTTGATGAGCGTGGACTTGCCGGAACCGGACACGCCGGTGACGCAGGTAAACAGGCCCACCGGAATGGAGGCGCTGACGGCCTTCAGGTTGTTGCCGGTGGCGCCGCGAATAATGAGTTGTTTCTCGGGATTGTTGGACGCGCGCCGTGGCGGAACCGCGATGCACTCGCTGCCGGACAGAAACCGGCCGGTGACGGACTCCGGATTGCGCGCCACCTGCGCGGGTGTGCCCTGGGCGATGATGCGCCCGCCGTGCACGCCGGCGCCCGGGCCGATGTCGAGCACGTAGTCGGCGGACATGATCGCCTCTTCATCGTGTTCCACCACGATCACGGTATTGCCGATATCGCGCAGGTGCTTGAGGGTTTCGAGCAGGCGGGCGTTGTCGCGTTGATGCAGGCCGATGGAGGGCTCGTCGAGCACATACATCACACCCACCAGGCCGGCACCGATCTGGGAGGCCAGGCGAATGCGCTGCGCCTCGCCGCCCGAGAGCGTCTCGGCGGAGCGCGCCAGGTTGAGATAATCGAGACCGACATTCACCAGGAAGCCGAGCCGGCTCTGAATTTCCTTGGCGATCTTGTCGGCGATCTCGCGACGTGCGCCTTCGAGTTTAAGGTTCTTGAAAAAGTCGAGCGTGCCGCCGATCGGCAGACGCGTGAGATCGTGTATCGCCTTGCCGTCGATGCTGACGTGCCGCGCCTCGATGCGCAGGCGGCTGCCGCCGCATTCCTCGCATGGTTGTGCCCCCAGGTATTTGGCCAGTTCTTCACGTACTGTATTCGAGTCGGTTTCGCGATAGCGGCGTTCCATATTCGGAATCACGCCTTCGAATGCGTGCTTGCGCTTGTGAATGCCACCGCGCTCGCTGTGGTACGAAAAATTGATAATTTCAGCTCCGCTGCCATGCAGGACCACATCGCGGATTTTCCTTGGCAGATCCTCAAAGGCCGATTCAAGGTCAAATTTGTAGTGACGCGCAAGCGATTCCAGCATACTGAAGTAAAAGGCGTTGCGACGGTCCCAGCCGCGAATCGCGCCGGCCGGCAGCGTCAGGCCCGGTTCACTCACCACCCGCGCCGGATCGAAATACTGGCGCACGCCCAGGCCGTCGCACGCCGGGCAGGCGCCGGCCGGGTTGTTGAACGAAAACAGGCGCGGTTCGAGCTCGGAGATCGAGTAGCCGCACAGCGCGCAGGCGTAACGCGCCGAGTACAGGTGTTCCTCGACTTTCGGTTCCGGGGCCGCTCCCGGCGTCGTGCCTTCCGCGACACTTGCACGTCCCTGTGCGGCGTCGTCCTCCAGCGGCACGGTCACGGCGCGCACCACGCCGTCGCCGATCTTGAGCGCGGTCTCGAACGACTCGGCCAGGCGCTGTGCCTGGTCCTTGCGCACCACCACGCGATCGACCACCGCCTCGATGCTGTGTTTGACGTTTTTTTCCAGCGCCGGCGCCTCGTCCAGCTCCATCACCTTGCCGTCGATGCGCGCGCGCACGAATCCCTGGGCGCGCAGGTTTTCGAGAATCTGCACATGTTCACCCTTGCGCTCCGCCACCACCGGCGCGAGCAGCATCAGGCGCGTGCCCTCCGGCAGCGCCAGGACGTGATCGACCATCTGGCTGACGGTCTGGGCGGCGAGGTTGCCGCCATGCTCCGGGCAGCGTGGCTCGCCGACGCGCGCGAACAACAGGCGCAGGTAGTCGTAGATTTCGGTAACCGTGCCGACCGTGGAGCGCGGGTTGTGCGAGGTGGATTTCTGCTCGATCGAGATCGCCGGTGACAGGCCCTCGATCAGGTCCACGTCCGGTTTCTCCATCACCGACAGGAACTGGCGGGCGTAGGCCGACAGCGACTCGACGTAGCGGCGCTGGCCCTCGGCGTACAGGGTGTCGAAGGCGAGCGAGGATTTTCCGGAGCCGGACAGGCCGGTGATCACGATGAGTTTTTCGCGCGGCAGATCGACGTCCACGTTCTTGAGATTGTGGGTGCGCGCGCCGCGAATACGTATAACGTCCATGGGCTTACCGAGGAAAAATCGAACATGCTACTATACGGGCGTTTCGCGATCTTTGCCAAAGGAATCCCCGGTTTTGAAGTCCAGCCCCATGAATTCCCTGGAACGGCGCGCGGTCGCGCTGCTGGCCTCGATCTACGCCTTGCGCATGGCCGGGCTGTTCCTGATCCTGCCGGTGTTCGCGCTGTACGCGACCGGACTGGAGGGCCACACGCCGCTGCTCATCGGCCTGGCGATCGGCATCTACGGTCTGACCCAGGCGATCCTGCAGATTCCCTTTGGCATGGCTTCCGACCACGTCGGGCGCAAACCCGTGATCGTGGTGGGGTTGCTGATTTTCGCCGCCGGCAGTGTGCTCGCCGCCAGCGCCAGTAGCCTGTGGATGGTGATCGTCGGGCGCGCGGTACAGGGTGCGGGCGCCATCCCGGCCGCGGTCATGGCCATGGTCGCGGATCTGACGCGCGAGGAACAGCGCAGCAAGGCGATGGCCGCGATCGGCATGACCATCGGCGCTTCGTTCGTGCTGTCGCTGATTTTCGGGCCGGTGCTGGACGGTGTGATCGGCGTGCCCGGAATTTTCTGGCTCACCGGTGTGCTGGCGCTGGCGGCGATTAGTATCGTGCTGTACGGGCTGCCGACGCCGGTACGCCGCGAGCGCGACCGCTCGCGCAACCTGCGTGCGGAATTCGGCCGCATCCTGCGTGACCGCCAGTTGTTGCGCCTCGATGCCGGCGTGTTCGTGCTGCACCTGGTCATGACCGCCCTGTTCGTGGTGCTGCCGGCGGGCATTGTGGAAACCATGGAGCTGGAGTTGGCGGCGCACTGGAAGCTGTACCTGCCGGCCATGCTGCTCGGCTTCCTCGGCATGCTGCCGTTCCTGATCTATGCCAACCGCAAACGCGCCACGCGCCGCGTGCTGGCCGGGGCGGTGGCGGTGCTGCTCGCCGCCCAGACAGTATTCCTGATCGCCGCGGGCACCAGGACCGGTCTGGTGCTCGGCCTGTTCCTGTTCTTCCTGAGCTTCAACCTGCTCGAAGCCATGCTGCCGTCGCTCATTTCGCGGCTTGCACCCAGCGAAAGCAAGGGCGCGGCCATCGGCGTCTATTCCACCGCGCAGTTCCTGGGCGCGTTCGCCGGCGGGGCGCTCGCCGGGCTGATCTCCGGCTATGGCGCGCAGGGTGTGTTCCTGCTGACCGGCGGCGTGATCGCGGTGTGGCTGCTGCTGGTCGTCACCATGCGCGAGCCGCGTTTCCTGGCCACCCGGCAGATCCACGTCGGCGCGCAGAGCGCACCGCAGGCCGAGAAGCTCGCGCGCAAGCTTGCCGCTGTTTCGGGCGTGGCCGAGGCGATTGTGATTGCGGAAGAAGGTGTCGCCTACCTCAAGGTCGATGCGCGCACGCTCGACAAAAAGGCGCTTGAGTCCTTCAGCGTTTCCTGATGTTCCCATGGTAATGCCGCGATTTTGCGCGGCTCTTTGCAGAATGCGGGCTGGCACAAAAATTTCTTTATTTTTGCGCTTGGCCGCCCCGCACGCTTGGGCTTAAGATAGCCGCTCCCTGTAACCGTCACAGAGAATCGGGAAGGGCGCCTGGCCACTTTCCCTCTCCCTAGTGAATGAGGCTTCATTCACTAGGGAGAGGGTGAGGGGATATTAATTTCTCGCACAAGGCGCTCAAAAGTATTGGACTCTGTGCTCAACCAATGGAGAACCACACATGGCACGCGGCGTAAACAAAGTTATTCTGGTCGGCAATCTCGGCAAGGATCCGGAAGTACGTTATTCCCCGAACGGCGGCGCCGTGGCGAATATCACCCTCGCCACCAGCGAATCGTGGAAGGACAAGACCACCGGCGAAAAGCAGGAAAAAACCGAATGGCACCGCGTGGTGTTCTTCGGCCGCCTGGCGGAAATCGCCGGTGAGTACCTGAAAAAGGGCGCGCAGGTCTACATCGAAGGCCGCCTGCAAACCCGCAAGTGGCAGGACAAGGAAGGCAAGGACCGTTACACCACCGAAATCGTCGCCGGCGAAATGCAGATGCTCGGCAGCCGCGAAGGCCGCGGCGCCCCGTCCGAATTCGACCAGAGCAGCGACGAAGGCCGCAGTAGCGGCAGCAGCAGCCGCGCCCCGGCCACGGCGTCGAGCGGCGGCGGTAAGCCGAGCGCGCCGAGTGATTTTGATGATGATATCCCATTCTGATCTTTGATCTGGATGGTTCAGGAGAAGCCCGCTGTGATGAGCAGCGGGCTTTTTTATTTCCCCTCTCCCTGCGGGAGAGGGGTTGGGGTGAGGGCAGGTGTGTAGGAGCGGCCTTATGGCCGCGATCACTGTTGAACCGCCTGCGGCGATGCCTGAACAGCTATGATGCCGCTCGCCGCGCGGCGGCGGGTTACTTTCTCTTGCTTGCCCAAGAGAAAGTAACCAAAGAGAAGGGCAACCCGGAGCCGCCGAAACCCCCTGCGCTTCTCGCCCCGGCCGGGCGCGAGCCGAACTCGCCGAGCGCAAAAAGCCGCGCCCGGCTCAGACACCGGCTCGCGAAACCTCCCGGCCGAGGCTGCGATGCTCGGCGGCGGCTACGGGTCCCGACGTCAAAAGCAACACCGGTTACCGAAAAGCGGGATATAGTTTGCGTTGGGTGGGTTGGCCCTGTAGGGCCGTAGTCCACTGATCGATATTTATTTGAATAGATTGGGCGCAAATCGTGTTGCTCATTATGCCCAATGCGGGCCGATATTTCCCGTTAGCTTGACTGGCCTCCTTAGCTAACGGAGGATTACGGCGATCGGCATATCCCAGAGACCTGTTACATTGTCACCATGACGAATAAATTAGCGATCGCATCACATTTCTCGCCAAAAGAGTCAGCTGTTGTCTATAAGGGCGACTGCCGAAAGCTGCTCTCCGAGATTCCCGACAAGACAGTGCAGTTGATCGTAACATCCCCGCCATACAACATCGGTAAACAATACGAGAAGCGGCTGAAGCTGGAACATTACATCGAACAGCAAGCCGAGGTGATCCGGGAATGCGTCCGGGTTCTGCGTGATACCGGCAGCATCTGTTGGCAAGTTGGAAACTTCGTGGACAAAGGCTCGATTGTTCCGCTCGACACTGCACTCTATCCGATTTTTCGAGATCTCGGTCTGAAAATGCGAAACAGGATCGTTTGGCATTTTGAGCACGGATTACATTGCAGCAATAGGTTCTCGGGACGCTATGAGACGATTGTCTGGTTCACGAAAACTGACGATTATGTGTTTAACCTTGATCCGGTGCGCGTACCTCAAAAGTACCCTGGTAAAAAGTATTTTAAGGGTCCGAAGGCTGGTCAATATTCGTGCAATCCACTTGGAAAGAATCCCGGCGATCTTTGGACTATTCCTAATGTTAAGAATAATCATGTCGAAAAGACGGCACATCCATGCCAATTCCCGATTGAGCTGATTGATCGCCTCGTGCTGGCGCTGTCGAACCCCAAAGACTGGGTGTTAGACCCGTTTCTCGGTGTAGGCACAACGATTGCGGCAGCGGTTCGACATAAACGCCGCGGAGTTGGTGCCGAGATCATGTCGGACTATGTCGATATTGCAAAGAAGCGCATTCAGAGCGCAGCTCAGGGATCATTAAAGGTGAGGCCAATGCATAAACCAGTTTACGATCCAAAAGATGCAGGATCGAATCTGACAACAGCTCCGTGGCTGGATTTTGACCGTGACGAGCGACAGTTAGTTTTACTCGAAAAGTCAGTGAAATACGGAAGCCGCTGATTATGAAAATCGTCGAGACATACTCCCACCTCAATGGCGAAGAATACTTGCTCGTTCATCACCCCGAACTCTATAAAGAGATCAAGGCGGTTATCCGTGAGGTGGATGCCGCGAAGTGCATGACCAAGACCAGCAAAGAAAAGACAATGCGGGGCAAGAAGCTGTACAGTCCCGAGATGCTAAACAAGGAATTTCGGAAGTTATTTCACAAACGTGGATGGACAGAGTCACGCTACCAGTACTATGTCACTACTAACCGTGCTTATTTACAGGACATCGTCAATCTGCCTGTTGATCAGCAGCGTGATTACCTTAATGCGAAAGGTGTGAAGGCGCCGATCAAGTCTTACAAGCAAACCGATTTCGTAAAAGACCGTATCGCAATTGAAGTCCAGTTTGGGAAGTATGCGTTTGTGGCATTCGATCTGTTCGTGAAACATCTGTTGTTCTACTCTGGCGGCGTCATCAACGTTGGGATTGAGATTCTTCCGGTCAAAGCAATGATAGAAGACCCGAATGGCGGACGAATGATGTCTACTGGCGTCGCTTATTACGAAGGTGAAGTTTACAACGTCCTAAGGCATGGAAGAGCAAGTCCCCCTGTTCCACTATTCATTATTGGTATTGCTCCGTAACCCGCGTAGGGCAATGAGTAAAACGAATTGCGCCAGCTGTTGCAGTGGTTGTTGAAGTTCCCCCGTCGGAGCTCGCCGAGCACCGCAGCTTAAGCCGGAGCAGTGCGCGAGCACTGTTTGAGCCCGAATCGTTTTTTGATTCGGGCGAGTTGCGCAGCGCCCGGCTTAAGCGAGGAGCGCAGGGAACCGGCTCGAAGAGCCGGCGAAGCGACCGGGTGGGCGTTTCTCTGGTTACTTTCTTGTCGCGACAAGAAAGTAACCCGCTGCCGCGCGGCTGGCGGCACCATAGCTGTTCAAGCTTCGCCGCAGGCGATTCAAACGGTGCGCAAGCGCACCCTACCAACACCACCCTCACCCTAGCCCTCTCCCTGAGGGAGCTGATCTTGTCCCACATCTTTTGCTGGACACGGGGAAACATAAATTCAACGTGGGAAATTGACAATATTTTCTTTAAAAAGTGAAATTTAAAATGGTCTAACAGGCGTAAATAGGCATAGCAATCATAAAATCTAACCTTTCACAATCATATTTAAAGAAAGTTTAGCCATAAACATTTTTGTTTCCCGTGTCCAGCGAGACTTATGGGACAAGATCAGCTGAGGGAGAGGGGAAGCAGAGATCACGCTCCCGGTATCCCCGCCTTCGGCGCCGGTTTCGGCTTCGGTGGCTGCTCCGGCTCCGGCACCACCTTCGGTGGTGGCACCGCCCGCGGCGGCTCGGCCATCGACACACCCGCCGACAGCACCAGGCGCATGCCTTCTTCCACCGTGAGGCCGGTGGGTTCCAGTTTCGAGCGTGGCAGGTAGACGGTGAAGCCGCCGATGCCGGCGCTCATCGACACGTACACCGCCACGGTGCGATCACCCACGGCCGCATCCGTGGGGCCGTAGACCGGTCCGCGGGTGACGAAGCCGATCAGGTGCATGTCGCCGAATGGCACCCATACCACCTGGCCGAAGTCGCCGCGCTCGCTGGTCGCGAAGAAGAAGCGGGTGAAATCCTGCGTGCCCCGAAAGACGGTTTTGACCAGCGGGATGCGGTTGCACAGCCGTTCAACCGATCCAAACAGCCAGCGCCCCGGCTTGGTGATGGCGAACACGCCGATACTAAACATGACCAGCATTCCAATAACAACGCCGGTGCCCGGCCAGATATAGGCTTCCGGCACCATCGGCCGGAACACCTCGATCAGAAATTTGTCCCCGTAGAACGCCAGCCAGTAAATGACATACAGCGTGACACCGATCGGCAGCAAGGCGTCGATACCGCGGATTAGAATTCTTCCGATTGTCTTCATGTGCATCCCCGAACCCCAGTTTTGGAATCTTGCCGTGCGGGGGCGTGCCTGGCAAATATTATTCAGGTGGGCGCGTGCCGCGCACCCTGTCTTTGATAGGTTCCCACCAGCTCCGCCTGCGCCAGTATATGACCCTGCATGGCCTGTTCCAGTTGCGGCTTGGCCGGATGTTTGAGGTCCGGCAGGGCGGTGTCGAGGGCATAGAGTTTGTGAAAATAGCGATGCCGGCCGATCGGCGGGCAGGGGCCGCCGTAGCCGGCGGCGTTCCAGTCGTTACGGCCGAGCCGTGCGCCGGCCGGGAGCGGTTGGCCTGCCGGCAGGCCGGTGCAGTCCGCCGGCAGGTTGTACACCAGCCAGTGCACCCAGGTCTGGCGCGGGTGGCGCGGGTCGGGGGCATCGGGATCGTCCACGATCAGCACGAAACTCCGGGTGCCGGCCGGGGCGCCGCTCCAGGCGAGTGGTGGCGGGGTGTTCTCGCCGTCGCAGGTGTGGCGGGCGGGAAGCTCGCCCTGGTGGCGGAAGGCGCTGGAGGACAGCGACAGGCTCATGGTTGGCCCCGTGCACAGTTCAATTTTATCCATCCTCCCACCTCCGGCCCGTGCCGGCCTTGAGATGCATCAAAGTGGGCAGGGCAGGTTAATGATTATTAACCCGAACGGCGGCGAGAACGGCGCGAAGCATGACTATAATGAATGCATTCAGGACAGTTGCCAGGGCAGGGTGGTTATGCTGAAAGAGATGCGGGGCAATTCCTATCTGTTCGCCGGGAATGCGGCGTTCATCGAGGAGCTGTACGAAACCTGGCTGGAGAGCCCGGAGCAGGTCGCGCCCGAATGGCGTGCCTACTTCGACAAACTGCAGCAGCCGGGCGCATCGCGTGACGTGGCGCACACGCGCATCCGCGAGGCGTTTGTGAGGCTTGCGCACGGGCAGCACCCGCCGGCGCAATTGCACGCCGCCGTGGCCGAGATTGCCGCCGCCGAGCGCAAGCAGGTCAAAGTGTTGCAGCTCATCAATGCGCACCGTTTTCTCGGCATACGCCACGCCGATCTCGATCCGCTCAAGCGCCAGGAGCCGGCGCCGGTGTCGGAGCTCGATCCGGCGCATTATGGGCTGGCGCTCACCGACCTCGACAGCGTCTTTGGCACCGGTTCGTTCGCGGGTCCGGCACAGGCGTCGCTGCGCGACATTCTCAGCTCGCTCAAGAAGACCTATTGCGGGACGATCGGCCTTGAGTACATGCACATCACCGATGTGCCACAGAAGCGCTGGATCCAGGCGCGCTTCGAGACCATCAACTCCACGCCCACGCTGTCGGCCGAGGAAAAGCGCCATGTGCTCGGGCGCCTGACCGCGGCCGAAACCTTCGAAAAATACCTGCACACCCGTTTCGTCGGGCAAAAACGTTTCTCGCTCGAAGGCGGGGAGAGCACGATTGTCGCACTCGACGTGCTGGTGAGCCATGCCGCGAGTCACGGCGTGCAGGAACTGGTGATCGGCATGGCGCATCGCGGGCGCCTGAATGTGCTGGTGAACATTCTCGGCAAACCGCCGGTCACCCTGTTCGAGGAATTCGAAGGCAAGCACAAGAACGGCGACGCCTCGGGTGACGTCAAATACCATCAGGGCTACTCGCGCGATGTCGCCACGGCGAATGGGCCGATCCACCTCACGCTCGGCTTCAACCCCTCGCACCTGGAGATCATCAACCCGGTGATCGAGGGCGCGACGCGCGCCCGCCAGCAGCGCCGCGCCGACAAGCAGGGCAAGCTGGCGGTGCCGGTGTTGCTGCACGGCGACGCCGCGTTCGCCGGCCAGGGCGTGGTGATGGAGACGCTCAACTTGTCGCAGACGCGCGGTTACGGTACCGGCGGCACGGTGCATCTGGTGGTGAACAACCAGATCGGCTTCACCACCTCCGATCCGCGCGATACACGCTCGACGCTCTACTGCACGGACGTGGCGAAGATGGTGGACGCGCCGGTGTTCCATGTGAACGGCGACGACCCGGAGGCGGTGCTGCTCGTCACCCAGGCGGCGTTCGACTTCCGCATGACGTTCAGCAAGGACGTGGTGATCGACCTCGTCTGCATCCGGCGCCTCGGCCATAACGAGATGGACGAGCCGCTGGTCACGCAGCCGCTCATGTACAAGAAAATCGCGAAGCACCCGGGCACGCGCAAGCTGTATGCCGAACGCCTGCTGCGCGAGAGCCTGCTCGCGCCAGCCGATGCCGACCGACTGGTCGCCGAGTACCGCGTGGCGATCGAAGGTGGCGGGTCGCTGGTCAAGACCATGCCCACCGACTACAAGCGCTCCTATGCGGCGGACTGGCGGCCGTTTGTCGGCACGCCCTGGACGCAGCCGGCCGACACCGGCGTACCCGCGGATACCATCCAATACCTCGCCGAACGCCTGACGACCATCCCCGCGGACTTCAAGTTGCATCCGACGGTGGAAAAGATCATGGCGGCGCGCCGCGAGATGGGGCAAGGCAAGCTGGCGCTCGACTGGGGCATGGCCGAAAACCTGGCGTACGCGGCACTGCTGCATGACGGCTACGGGGTGCGCCTGTCCGGCCAGGATATCGGGCGCGGCACGTTCTTTCACCGGCACGCGGTGCTGCACGACCAGAACCGCGAGCGCTGGGACGAGGGCGTGCACGTGCCGTTGCAGCACATCAAGGACGGTCAACCGAACTTCGTGGTCATCGATTCGCTGCTCTCCGAGGAGGCGGTGCTCGGTTTCGAATACGGTTATGCCGCGGCCGAGCCCAACCAACTGGTATTGTGGGAGGCGCAGTTCGGCGACTTCGCGAACGGCGCGCAGGTGGTGATCGACCAGTTCATCGCCGCGAGCGAGAGCAAGTGGGGCGTGCACGCGGGCCTGACCATGATGCTGCCGCACGGTTACGAGGGCCAGGGGCCGGAGCATTCCTCGGCGCGCCTCGAGCGCTACCTGCAACTGTGTGCCGAGTACAACCTGCAGGTGTGCGTGCCGTCGCTGCCGGCGCAGATGTTTCATGTGCTGCGCCGCCAGCTGATCCGCCCGTACCGCAAGCCGCTCATCATCCTCAGCCCGAAGAGCCTGCTGCGTCACAAGG
>CAYHES010000025.1:0-21191 GCA_964355495.1 uncultured Acidiferrobacterales bacterium | reverse complement strand
CGGCATCTCGATGTCCATGGTGATGACATCGGGCTTGAGGCGCGGCACCTGATCGACCGCTTCCTGGCCGTTGGCCGCCGTGCCCACGACCTCGATACCCGGGTCGGCGGCAAAGATTTCGGTCAGACGACGGCGGAAGAAACCGGAGTCATCCACGATCAGCACACGCACCGCCATTACGCCACCTCGCGATAATTGCGGCGCGCGTAATGGCGAATGAGCGTCGGGATATCGAGGATGAGCGCGATGCGCCCTTCACCGGAAATCGTGGCGCCGGAAAGACCTGGCGTGCCATGCAGACGGCCGCCCAGCGGCTTGATCACCGCCTCCTCCTGACCGATGAGCTGATCCACGACCAGGCCGACGCGCTGGCTGCCGATGTGCGCCACCACCACGTGCCCGTTCTGCGGAATCGGCCGCAGCGCCTGGCCGCGTGCCAGCCAGTGTTGCAGGTAAAAAAGCGGCATGGCCTTGCCGCGCACCAGCACCACGAGCTGGCCATCCACGACATTGGTGGCGCTCAGGTCCATGTCGAGAATCTCCGCCACGCTGGCGAGCGGCAGGGCAAAAATCTGTCCATCCACGATCACCATCAAGGCCGGCATGATCGCCAGCGTCAACGGCATGCGGATCAGGATGCGGCTGCCGCGGCCGAGTTCCGAATCGATTTCCACCGAACCGTTGAGCGAGCCAATCTTGGTGCGCACCACATCCATGCCGACGCCGCGCCCGGAGATATCGGAAATCTGCGCCTTGGTGGAAAAGCCCGGCAGGAAGATCAGGTTGTAACACTCCTGCGGCGTCATGCGCGCGGCCTGCTCCGCGTCCATCATGCCCTTCTCCACCGCCTTGCGTCGCAGCACGTCGGCGTCCATGCCGGCGCCGTCGTCGGAGATGGTGAGCAGGATGTGGTCGCCGGCCTGTTCGGCGGTCAGCAACACCGTACCGGCCCTGGGCTTGCCGGCGGCGACACGCGCCTCGGGCATCTCGATGCCGTGATCGCAGGAGTTGCGCACCAGATGCACCAGCGGGTCGTTGAGCATCTCCACCAGGTTCTTGTCGACCTCCGTGTCCTCGCCGCGCAGTTCGAGGTTGATCTCCTTGTTGAGGGTGCGCGCCATATCGCGCACCACGCGCGGGAACTTTCCGTATACCTTCTTGATCGGTTGCATGCGGGTCTTCATCACCGCGACTTGCAGATCGGTGGTCACCATGTGCAGATCGCCGATCGCCTTGGCCAGGCGCTCATCGGTCATGCCGGTTTGCAGATTGGTGAGGCGGTTGCGCACCAGCACCAGTTCACCGACCATGTTCATGATTTCATCCAGGCGCTGCGTATCCACGCGCACCGAGGTCTCGGCCGTCGGCGCGGAGGCGGCGGCCTCGGGTGCGCCGGCGGCGCGCGGCCGGGTCTCGGCCGGCGTCGGGGTGGCGGGCGCGGGTGTCACCGCTGCCGGAACGGGCGTGACCTCCGGCTTGTTCGCGGGCGTCTCCACCGCTGACGCGGTGGCGGCCGAGGAGGGGTTGCTACCCTGTAGTTGATCGAGCAGTGCTTCGAATTCGGCGTCGCTGATCTCGCCCGTATCGGCCTTCTGCTCTGCCGGCGCCGCTGCCATGGCAGCGGGGGCAACGGGCTTCGCCGGCGCTGACCCGCCGCTCGCGAGCGCATCCAGCAGCGACTCAAATTCGTCATCGGTGATATCGCCAGAGGTGGCGGCGCCCTTGGCGGCCGGGGCGGCCGCGACAACCGGCGCGGACGCCGGGACCGGTGCCGGGCCGTCTTTGGCCAATGCCTCAAGCTGGGCGAGCAACACGGGATCGGCCGGCGGCGGCTCGACACCGTTGTTCAGGTGCACGAACATCTCGTTCACGCTGTCGAGCACGCGCAGCACCACGTCCATGAGCTGCGGCGTGACCGTGCGCTCGCCGCGCCGCAACAGGTTGAACACGTCCTCGCCGCGGTGGCAGATCGCGACCAGCGAGGTCAGCGCCAGAAAACTCGCGCCGCCCTTGATGGTGTGAAAGCCGCGGAAAACCGCGTTCAGCAGGTCCTTGTCGTCCGGGCGCTGTTCAAGCTCGACCAACTGCTTGTCGAGCGCTTCCAGGATCTCGCGCGAACTGACGAGCAGGTCCTGCAGGATTTCATCGTTGGGATCGAGTGCCATGGCATCCGTTCTTCAGAATCCGAGACTGGACAACAGCGAGTCCACGTCATCCTGGTTGGCGACCACACCGGTCTTCGTTGGATCGATCTGCGGACCTTCGAGCCTGGAGGGCGCGCTGCGCTTGTCCGGTTGCGGCGCCTGGATGCGGCTGCCGCAGACGCGCACCATTTCCACCAGTCCGTCTTCCACGTCCTGCACCACCTGGATAACCCGGTGGATCACCTGGCCGGTGATGTCCTGATATTCCTGGGCCAGCAATACTTCGGAGAGGTTCCGGCCAAGACTGGTTGAATCGGAAATTATCCCGCCTAAAAACTCGCGCAGTGAATGCGTCAGCGTGCGGAACTCCTGCACGTCCATCTCGCGCCGCAAGAAGCGTTCCCACTGCTGCTGATGCTCGGTGGCGCGTTGCGACAGGCGTTTGGCGAGCGGAATACTGTCCTCCACCGCCTTGAGCGTGCGGTTCGCCGATTCCTCGGTCTTGGTCACGACAAACCGCAAACGGTCGCGTGCGTCCGGGATATCCTCCCGCGCGATTTGTGTCAGGCGCGGGTCGAGCTGAAAATTGGAAATCGCCTCGTGCAACGTACGGGTGAGCCTGCCGAGATCCTGAAACAGCCTGGACTCGCGCAGTCCGCTCAGCGCGTCGAGCAGCTCGTCGGCCCGTTCGGTGTTGCCGGCCTCGATCTGTGCAACCAGTTCGCGCGCCCTGACCAGGTATTCCTGGGTCCTGCTGTCCGGTGCTGACATGCGTAATCCTTTCTGATAAATCGTTTCTTTGTTCGTCCTTATATTTTCTTCAGCCCTGCGCGACGGTCGCGATGCGTTCGAAAATCTTGTCCATCTTCTCCTTCAGGGTGTTGGCGGTGAACGGCTTGACGACGTAGCCATTCACCCCGGCCTGGGCCGCCACCACGATCTGTTCGCGTTTCGCCTCGGCGGTTACCAGCAGCACCGGCAGCTTGGCAAGCTTGGCGTCGGCGCGCACGGTCTTGAGCAGGTCGAGGCCGGTCATGCCCGGCATGTTCCAGTCGGTGATCAGAAAATCGAAATTGCCGGCCCTGAGCAGCGGCAGGGCGGTGTTGCCGTCATCCGCCTCTTCGAGGTTGTTGAAACCGAGTTCATGCAGCAGGCCCTTGATAATGCGCCGCATGGTGGAGAAATCATCCACGATCAAAATCTTCATGTTCTTGTCCACATTCGTCTCCTGTGCTGCTTTTATTCTAAAAACGGCTTTAGCCGCAGATGAACGCAGATGAAAGCAAATGAATCATGCCATTGATGCACCGAGGCCATTCACCCTTTTGGCGGGTTGGCGAATACAGGCAGCGCATTGAATAACCATGATTATCTGCGTTCATCTGTGGCTGACTGCTTTTTCCAGGTTTATGCCTTGCGGTCACGCATGCGCGCCTTGAGACGCAACAGCGCCTGGCTGTGTATCTGGCAGACACGTGACTCGCTCACGCCCAGCACCGCGCCGATCTCGCGCAGGTTGAGCTCCTCGTCGTAATACAGCGCGAGCACCATGCGCTCGCGTTCCGGCAGGCCCTTCAGGGCCTCGCCCATTTCATCGCGGAAATCCTGTTCCTCCAGCGCCGCCTCCGGTCCGGGGCGCTCGTCCGACAACATGTCGCCGATCGCCTCGCCCTCTTCGCTGTCGATGCTGAACAGCCGGCAGGCGCTCGCGTCCTGCAGGATCTGGTGGTACTCGTCCAGGCCGATGCCCAGTTGGCGCGCCACCTCCGCATCCTCGGCGTCGCGCCCCTGCGTCTGCTCGATCGTGCGCATGGCCTCGGCCACGGCGCGCGCCTTGCGGTGCACCGAGCGCGGCGCCCAGTCGTAGCGCCGGATCTCGTCCAGCATGGCGCCACGCACGCGAATCCCGGCATAGGTCTCGAAACTCGCGCCCTGCGCCGCGTCGTAGTGCGCCGCCGCCTCCATCAGGCCGATGAGCCCGGCCTGAATCAGGTCGTCCACCTGCACGCTCGACGGCAGGCGGCTGATCAGGTGATAGGCAATGCGCTTCACCAGCGCCAGATGCGCCTTCACCAGGTCGTCGCCCGACCCGGCATGCACCGACGCGTAGGCGGCCGCGCCCTTCATGCCAGCGCCCCGGCGCCGTCACGCCGCGCCGCCACCAGGCGTTCGACAAAAAACTCCACGTGCCCGGAGGGCGCGGCCGGTACAGGCCAGTTATCGACCTTGGACACCAGTTTCTTGAATGCCTGGGACGCGCGGCTGGCCGGGTATACCTCGACCACGGCACGCTGCTTCTGCACCGCCTGGCGCAGCAGCTCGTCGTGCGGGATGCTGCCCAGGAAATCCAGCGACACGCTCAGGAACTTGTCGGTGACGCGCGCGATCTTGCCGAACAGCTCATAACCCTCGCGGATCGAGCGCGCCATGTTGGCCAGGATGCGGAAGCGCTTGTGCCCGTAGTCGCGGCTCATCACCTTGATGAGCGCATAGGCGTCGGTGATCGAGGCCGGCTCATCGCACACCACCACGATGACTTCCTGCGCGGCGCGCGTGTAGGTAATGACGCCGTCCGACAGTCCGGCGGCGGTATCGATCAGCAACACGTCGAGCGGCGTGCTCAGCTCGCTGAAGGCCTGCACCAGGCCGGCGTGTTCGCGCGCACCCAGTTCGAGCATGGATTTGACGCCCGAGGCGGCCGGCACCACCCGGAACCCGCCCGGCGCCGGCACCAGTATTTCCTCCAGCGTGCGCTCGCCGGACAAGACGTGCGACAGGTTGTATTCCGGATGCAGCCCCAGCATCACATCCACATTGGCGAGGCCCATGTCGGCATCCAGCAGCAGCACGTGCTTGCCGCTCTGCGCCATGGCCGTGGCGAGATTGACCGAGACATTGGTCTTGCCGACGCCGCCCTTGCCGCTGGTCACCGCGATCACGCGCACCGGCCGGGGGTTGGCCATGTGCCGCAGGCCGGCGGCCTGATCGGCGATGGTTCCGGGATTAAGCATGCACGGCCACCTTGCGATAGCGCACCGGCTGCTTCGCCAGCGCCGTGCGCGTCTGCTGCATGACCGCGACGCAACGCGACACCAGGCTGTGCGAGCGCGCCGGGGCCAGGTCTTCCGGCACCCGCTGGCCCTCGCTCACGTAGGCCACCGGCAGGCCGTGCGAGCTCAACACGCTCAACACGCCGCCAAGGCTTGAGGTCTCGTCGGCCTTGGTAATGATGGCGCCCTGCAGGGCCGTCGTGCCGAATGCCGCCACGGTCTCTTCGAGCGCGGCGATCTGGGCATTGGCGGCCAGCACCAGATACAGTTTCACGGCCGGCGAACCGGCGCGCACCATGGACAACTGTTCGGCCAGCCGCACGTCGCGCTGGCTCATGCCGGCGGTGTCGATCAGGATGAGCCGGTGTGCGCGCAGCTCGCCGAGCGCGGCCTGCAGCGATCCGTGGTCGCGCGCCACGCGCACCGGGATATCGAGAATCTGGCCGTAGATCTTCAACTGTTCGTGCGCACCAATACGCTGGTCATCGGCAGTGATGAGCGCCACGCTCTTCGGGCCATGGCGCAGCAGGCAGCGCGCGGCCAGCTTGGCGACGCTCGTGGTCTTGCCCACGCCCGTGGGCCCGACCAGCGCGACGACGCCGCCGTGGCCGAGAATGTCGTCGTTCGTGACCGGCAGGTAATGCGACAGCAGCGCCAGCGCCTGGCGCCAGACACGCTCGCTGTCCGGCTGTTCGGGAATTTCGGAGGCAATCTTCTGCGCCAGCGCGGCGCCCAGGCCCAGCTCGCGCAAGCGGCGAATGAGCAATACGCGCTGCGGGTGGCGGCGCCCCAGGTCGCCCCAGGCAAGCCCGGACAACTGGTGCTCGAGCATGCCGCGCAGGGATTTGAGTTCGCGACCCACATCGGCGAATGAATCCTCTGACTCCGCATCCGGGGATGCGTCTGGAATTATTTCCTCGACCGCGTGTTCCGGGCTGGTGCGCGCGCGGCCAGCGGGTGCTTTCGTACTGGGCGTGGAGCCGGAGTTGCCGAGATCGGCCACAAACGCCTCGTAGTCCACGGCCGCGACGATCTCCACGCCGCCGTCCACCGCGCGGTTGGAAAGAATCACGGCGTCCGGCCCCTGCTCCTCGCGCACCTTGCGAATGGCCTGGCGGATGTCGGTGGCAAAATAGCGTTTGATTTTCATCTTAATCTCAGTCGCGAGTCGCGAGTCCAGAGTCGTGAGTCAAAAGTGCAGAAGGTTTCGCTCGCGACTCGCGACTCACCATCCCGCCTCCTATCGTCCCACCGTTGCCACAATCCGGACCTGCTTGTTGCCCGGAATCTCGTTATAGGCGAGGACCGTCAGGCCCGGCACCGCGTGCCGCAGGAACCGCGCCAGCATCGCGCGCAACCCCGGCGGCACCAGCAGCACCGCCGGCTGACTGGCCGACTCCTGGCGCTGGGTCACCTCGACCAGCGATTTCTGCAAGCGCTCGGCGAGTCCCGGTTCGAAACCGGCGCCGTCCGCCCCACCTTGCAAGGGCTGTTGCAATATCTGTTCCAGCGCCGGGTCGAGGGTAATCACCGGCAGCTCCGCGTTCATCCCATTGATCTGCTGGACAATTGAGCGTGCCAGCGCCATGCGCACGACGCCCGTCAGCACGCCAGCGTCTTGACTCTGCGCTGCGTGGTCCGCCAAGGTTTCGGCAATGGTGCGGATGTCGCGGATCGGCACTTTTTCCTCCAGCAGGTTCTGCAATACCTTCACCACCGTGCCGAGCGCCAGGGTCTTCGGCACCAGGTCCTCGACCAGCTTGGGCGCGCTCTTGGCCAGGTTGTTGAGCAGTTGCTGCACCTCCTCGCGCCCCAGCAGTTCGTGCGCATGGGTCTGGAGAATCTGCGAAAGATGGGTGGCGATCACGGTGCTGGCGTCCACCACCGTGTAGCCCAGGGTCTGGGCCTGATCGCGCTGCACGTTTTCGATCCACAATGCCTCCAGTCCAAACGCCGGGTCCTTGGTGGGCAGGCCGGGCAGCGTCCCGTACACCCGTCCCGGATTGATCGCGAGCATGCGCTCCGGATAGATCTCGGCCTCGCTCACCGTGACGCCGAGCAGGCTCAGGCGGTAGGCATTGGGGCCGAGGTTCAGGTTGTCGCGGATGTGCACGGCCGGCACCAGAAAGCCAAGTTCCTGCGACAGCTTGCGTCGCACGCCCTTGATGCGCGCCATGAGCTGTCCGCCCTGGTTCTTGTCCACCAGCGGAATCAACCGGTAACCGACTTCCAGCCCCAGGACGTCCAGCGGCTGCACGTCCTCCCAGCCGACATCGCGATTCTCGACCGGCACGTCGGGCACCTCCGCCACCTCCGGCGTCGCCGGCAGCAGCGCGCTGGCGCGTTTGCGCTGGCCGATCATGTGCGCCATGCCGGCCGCGGCCAGGGCCAGCGTGAGAAAGGCGAAGTTCGGCATGCCCGGCAGCAGGCCCATGCTGCCGATCACGCCGGCGGCGACGTACAGCACGCGCGGGTTGTCGAACATCTGGGTGGAGATCTGCCGGCCCATGTCCTGCGAGGTGGAGACGCGCGTCACCAGGATGGCGGCCGCCACCGACAGCAGCAGCGACGGAATCTGCGCCACCAGGCCGTCGCCGATGGTGAGCAGGGTGTAGTTCTGCATGGCGTCGCCGAAGCTCAGGCCGTGCTGCAGCATGCCGATGCCGAGCCCGCCGAACAGGTTGATGAACACGATCAGGATGCCGGCCACGGCATCGCCACGCACGAACTTGGAGGCACCGTCCATGGCGCCGTAGAAATCCGCCTCGGCGGCGACCTCGGTGCGGCGCGCCTTGGCCTGTTCCTGGGTGAGCAGTCCGGCGTTGAGGTCGGCATCGATCGCCATCTGCTTGCCCGGCATCGCGTCGAGGGTAAAGCGCGCGCTCACCTCGGCGATGCGCCCGGCGCCTTTCGTGACCACCACGAAATTGATGATCACGAGAATCGCGAACACCACCACGCCGACCGCGTAGTTGCCGCCGATCACGAAGTCGCCGAATGCCTTGATGACCTGGCCGGCGGCGTCGCCACCGGCGTGGCCGTGCAGCAGCACCACGCGCGTCGAGGCGATATTCAGGGCCAGCCGCAGCAGCGTCGTGAGCAGCAGCACCGTCGGGAACACCGCGAAGTCGAGCGGCTTGAGCGCATACACCGCCACCAGCAGCACGATCAGCGACAACAGGATGTTGAAGGTGAACAGCATGTCGAGCGCCAGCGGCGGCAACGGCACGATCATCATCGCCAGCAGCACGACCAGCAGCAGCGGCACGCCCAGGCCGCCGCCGATGATGCGCTTCATGGTGTCGAGGAGGTCATTCATGAATGTGCGGCCTCAGTGTCCACGTAACGTGTCGAAAAATGGGTGGGTTAGGCGCGTTAGCGCCGTAACCCGCCGAACGACTTGTTCTTGTTGAATCGCCTGCGGCGATGCTTGAAAAGCTAAGGTGCGGCTCCCGCGCCGCGGGCGGGTTACTTTTCTTTGCTTGTGCAAAGAAAAGTAACCAAAAGGTCTGGCCCAAACGCGCATCCCTGCGCGGGCCAGACATTCGTACGTCCTGTACATCAAAAGCACACCCGATCGCTCGCCGCGCAAAATGCGCGCGGTCTCCTGCGCTCCTCGCGAGGCCGGGCGCTGCGCAACTCGCATCGCGCCTACGGCGCGATTCGCTCGAACAGGTGCTCGCTTAACTGCTCCCGGCCTCGCTGCGGTGCTCGGCGAGCTCTGACGGGACGGAGAACCAGAAACCGAAAGCGTGCGCGTAGCGCACACGACTAAGATGTTGCTTTTGAGGTCGGGACCCGTAGCCGCCGCCGAGCATCGGAGCCGAAGGCGGATCAGGCCGCGCGCAGCGCGGTTCGCGCCGGGAGCGCGAACCTGCCAGCGGCACAGGGATGTGCCGTCTGGCAGGCCCCGCCTTCGGCGAGAAGCGCAGGAGGTGTCGGCGGCTCCGGGGCGGCCTTCTTTTTGGTTACATTTTTCTTGGCCGAACAAGAAAAAGTAACCCGCCGCCGCGCGGCCAGCGGCATAAAAGCCGTTAACCCATCGCCGCAGGCGATACAACCCTGCCCTCACCCTACCCTCTCCCAGCGGGAGAGGGTATAGAAGGTTGGTGCGCAGAGCGCACCCTACGCCATAAGAAAAAAGAACCCCGTTCATGCATCCCTCCGCAAGTCGGGCGGAATCGGCAGATCGCCCGGCGCGGTCGGCGTGGCGCCCGGGCGCGGATCGCGCAGTTGCAACACGTAGGCCAGCACCTGTGCAACGGCGAGATACAGGCCCTCGGGAATTTCCTGGTCGAGCTCGGTGCTGTAGAACAGCGCGCGCGCCAGCGGCGGCGCCTCGAACACCGGCACGCGGTGCTCGCTACCGACCTCGCGGATGTGCCGGGCGATCAGGTCCGCGCCCTTGGCGACGACGCGCGGCGCGCGCATCTTGCCGGCGTCGTAGCGCAACGCCACCGCAAAATGCGTCGGGTTGGTGACAATCACATCCGCCTTCGGTACTTCCTGCATCATGCGCCGCTGCGCCAGCTCGCGCTGCAGGCGGCGGATCTGCTGTTTCACCTCCGGCCGGCCGTCGCTCTCCTTCATTTCGTCGCGCACTTCCTGGCGGGTCATGCGCAACTGGCGGTGGTGCTGCCAGAGCTGGAACGGCACGTCGATGGCGGCGATCAGGATCGTGCCCAGGCTGATCACCAGAAACGACCAGATGACGAGATGCGCGGCGCTGGCCAGACCGCCCTCCACCGACAGCTCGCCGAGCAGGAGAAATTCGCCGGCCTCATGCCACAGCCACCAGATCGCGACCGTGCCCACCAGCAGGAACTTGGCCAGCGCCTTCATCATTTCCATGACGCCCTGGGCGGAGAAAATGCGTTTCAGGCCCTTGAACGGGCTGACCCGCTCCCACTGGAAAGACAAGGCCTTGCTGCTGAAGTTGAGCCCGCCCAGCGCGATCGAGGACAACAGCGCCGCCACCATCAACAGCAGAAACAGCGGCATGAGTGCCGCGAGCGCGGCGAACAGTGCGTCGCCGAGCGCCGCTGGAGCGCTCGATGCATCCGCCAGCCGGCTGTGATCGAACTGGAAACTGGCGCGCATCACCCGCCCGATCATCTCGACAATGCCGCCGCCGAGCAGCAGCAGGCCGGCCGAACCCGCGACCAGCAGCGCCACGGTGTTGAGTTCGCGCGAACGCGCGACCGTGCCCTTCTCGCGCGCTTCCTGCTCGCGTCGGGGCGTGGCGCGTTCTGTGCGTTCCTGCCCGCTGTCGTGATCGGCCATGTCAGCGCCCCGCGGCGAGCACCCGCCCGACCTGTTCGAGGCCCTCGGCGGTCAGTGGGCCCACCTTGAGCAACACGGCCGGCAGCGTCATCAACACCAGCGCCAGACCAATCAGCAGCGCCGCCGGAAAGCCGACCGAGAACACGTTGAGCTGCGGGCTGGTGCGCGCCAGCACGCCAAAGGCGAGATTCACCACCAGCAGCGCCGCCGCCACCGGCAAGGCCATGCGCACTCCCCAGCCGAACATCTGGCTGGCAAAACCGGCCAGCGCCCACGCGCCTTCCGGTGCGATGCCATTCAAACCCACTGGTATTACCCGGAAGCTCTCGGCCACCGCCTCGATCCACAACAAATGGCCGTTGAGCGCGAGGAACATGAGCGTGGCCAGCAACACATAGAACTGGCTCACCACCGGCACTTGCACGCCGTTCTGCGGATCGATCAGCGATGCGAAGCCGAGCCCCATGAGCGAACCGATCGTCTCGCCGGCCAGTTCGAGGGCGGCGAACACCATGCGCAGCACGAAGCCCATGGCGATGCCGATGACGATCTGCTGGCCGGTAATGATGAACCCGTCCGCGCTCATCAGCTCCACGGCCGGCATCGGCCCGGCGAGCGGCGCCAGCACCAGCGCCACGGCCAGCGCCAGCATCAGGCGCAGGCGCATCGGCAGCGCGCGCATGCCGAACACCGCCGCGCTCGTGAACAGGGCGGCGATGCGGAAAAACGGCCAGAGGAACGCGCCGATCCAGGCGGTGATCTCGGCGCTGGTGAAGTTCATAAGTAGTTTAAGTCTCGAGTCGGGAGTCGCGAGTCGGGAGTCGTGGGTCCAAAGCAGTGATTCCTCTCTGGACTCTCGACTCTCGACTCTCGACTCGCGACTGCTGTTATCCAATCAACGACGGAATGCTCTCGATGAGCCCGCGCACATAGCCGGTGAACACGTTCAGCATCCAGGCGCCGCTCACCAGCAGCACCAGCCCGACGGCAATGAGCTTGGGTACGAAGCTCAGGGTCATCTCGTTGATCTGGGTCACGGCCTGGAACAGTCCGATCAGCAGACCTATGATCAGCACGGTCAGCAAAATCGGCCCGGCCATGAGCACAGTCATTTCCATGGCCTGCTGGCCGATGGTGATCACGGATTCCGGTGTCATGTCGAATTTCTCAGGTCAGGAAGCTGGCCGCGAGCGAGCCCATGATGAGCGACCAGCCGTCCACCAGCACGAACAGCATGAGCTTGAACGGCAGCGAGATGATCGCCGGCGACAGCATCATCATGCCCATCGCCATGAGCACGCTCGCCACCACGAGGTCGATGATCAGGAACGGGATGAACAGCAGGAAGCCGATCTGGAAGGCGGTGTTGAGCTCGCTGGTGATGAACGCCGGGATGAGCAGCGTGAACGGCACCTTGTCGTTCTCCGCCAGGCTGTCCTTGCCGGACAGGCGCGTGAACAGCGCCAGATCGGCGTCGCGCGTCTGGCGCAGCATGAAACCGCGGAACGGTTCGGCGGCGCGCGCCAGCGCGTCCTCGACCTTGAGTTCGTTTTTCAGATACGGCTGCAGGCCGTCCTGGTTGGCCTTGTCCAGCACCGGCGACATGATGAAGAACGTCAGGAACAGCGCCAGCCCGATCATGATCTGGTTGGACGGGGTCTGCGCCGTGCCCAACGCCTGGCGCAGGATCGCCATGACAATGATGATGCGCGTGAAGCTGGTCATCATCATGAGCGCCGCCGGCAGCAGCGTGAGCGCCGTCATGAACAGCAGCACCTGGATGCTCACGCTGTAGGTCTGCGACCCGCCCGGGCCGCTGGTCACGGTGATCGCCGTCAGGCCCGGATCGGCCGCACCCGCCGCCAGCGGCAAGCCGGCCAGCAGCAGGACACCGGGGATCAACAGGTGTTTCATGCGCGGCCGCCCTTCATGAGCTGCGCCAGCCGCTCGGCAAAACCGCCCGCCATGCCGGGGCCCGGCGCGCCGGTGTCAACCGGCCGTTCGAGCACATGCAGCGCCTGCACCCGTCCGGGGGCCACGCCGAGCAGAATCTGTTTGTCGCCCACCTGGATCAGCACCGCGCGCTCGCGCGCGCCGAGGCTCAGGCCCGCGATCACGCGCAGCGTGCCCGCGCCCTGCGGCAAACGCCCGAGGCGACGCAACAACAGCGCGGTGACGCCGATCGCCACCAGCACCACGATCAGGCCAAACAGCAGTTGCAACAGGCTGCCCGCCGCCATCGGCTCGGGCGCCGCCGCTGCACCGGCCGCCGTGCCGCTGGCCACAAAAAAAGTTAGCGCGACGAACCCGACACACGCACATGAGATACCTGATTTTTTTTCCACCGACACCCCCGACTCCAGACCAACGACTCCCGACTCCCGACTCGCGACTAAAAAACTATTTAAGTTTCTTCACCCGCTCCGCCGCACTCACGACATCCGTCAGGCGGATGCCGTACTTGTCGTTCACCACCACCACCTCGCCGTGCGCGATGAGCGTGCCGTTCACCATCACGTCGAGCGGTTCGCCGGCCAGCCGGTCGAGCTCCACCACCGATCCCTGGTTGAGCTGCAAGAGGTTGCGAATACTGATCTTGGTGCGTCCGATCTCCATGGAGAGGGTCACGGGGATATCCAGCACCGTGTCCAGGTTGGCTTCCGTACCGGTGCCGCCGCCCGGTTGCAGGTTCTGGAAGGCGGCACGTTCTAGGCTGTTGGCGTCACTCATGGCTTCTATCCTGCTGGTCTGATTCGGGTTGGGAGGAGTCGCTTGCCGGCGTGGCCATCAATTCTTGGGTGCCACGCGTTCCAGCACCTTGAGCGCATTGTTACCGCGCGATACGCCAAACTGGCCGGTGAACACCGGCACGCCGTCCACGCAGGCAGACACGGCGCGCGGCAGGTCGATGGGAATCACGTCACCCGGCTTCATGCTCAACAGTTCACCGACGGTGATCTCGGTCTCGACCAGGGTCGCGTCCAGTTCCACGACCGTGGCCTTGACCTCGTTGCGCAGCGAGGTCGGCCAGCGATCGTCCACTTCCTTGCGGTCGCTCTGCATGCCGGCCGCAAGCAGTTCGCGCAGCGGTTCGATCATGGCGTACGGCACGGTCAGGTGAATGTCCCCGCCGCCGCCCTCGAGTTCCACGTGGAAGCTGTTCACCACCACCACCTCGGTGGGGCTGACGATGTTGGCGAACTGCGGATTCATTTCCGAATTCAGATATTCAAAGTCCACATTCGCGACCATCGACCAGGCCTCCTTCAGGTCCTTGAGCACCTGGCTGAGCAGCATCTGGATCACGCGCCGCTCGGTCGGGGTGAAGTCGCGACCCTCGATCTTGGTGTAGAAGCGCCCGTCACCGCCGAAGAAATTGTCCACCAGCGTAAACACCAGCTTCGGGTCGAATACCACCAGGCCGGTGCCGCGCAGCGGACGCACGCGCACCAGGTTGAGACTGGTGGGCAGGAACAGGCCGTGCACATACTGGGAGAATTTCAGCGTCTGCACCCCGCCCACGGAAATCTCCGCGCTGCGGCGCAGCAGGTTGAAGATGGTGGTGCGCAGGTAACGCGCGAACCGGTCGTTGATCATTTCGAGCGTGGGCATGCGCCCGCGCACGATGCGTTCGTTGCTGGCCAGGTCGTAATCACGCGCCTGGCCGTCGAGCAGGTTCGGGTCGTTGCCGGTCTCGACCTTGCCGTCATCGACGCCGTGCAACAGCGCGTCGATCTCGTCCTGGGAAAGAATGTCTTGCTGCGCCATGGCCGGTTACTGCATCACGAAGCTGGTGAAATAGAGCGCCTGCACGCCCGGATTGCCGGTCTGCTCCTTGAGGATCTTCTGCACCTCGGCCTCGGCGTCCTTGCGGATCTTCTCCTTGCCCTCGCGCGAGATGATGCCCTCGCGCGTCTGCCCGCTGAACAGCATCACCAGATTGTTGCGGATGAGCGGCATGTGGCGCTTCATCTCCTCGACCACCTTTGGGTTTTTGGTCATCACCGAGATGGTGATCTGCAGATAGCGCAACTGGCCCTCGTCCTGGAAATTCACCACAAACGGCTGCTCGATGTCCATGTACAACGCCACGCGCGGCGTACCGTCCGGATTGGTGTCTTCCTCGCCTTCACCTTCAGCCTTGTCCTTCTCGTTGTCCTTCTTGTCCTCCTCGGCGCCATCCTTTGCCTCGGCGTCCTTTTCCTCACCCCCGGTCTCGTCCGCGGTTTTCTTTGCCACCTTCTTCACCGGCTCGCTCTTGCTGAACAGGCTGGTGGCCAGCATGGTCCCGCCTACGCCCGCACCCACGAGCGCGAGCACGGCGACCGCAATGATCAGGATTTTCTTGAGCGGGAAGCGGGAAGCGGGTGCCTCCTTTTTTTCTTCCTCGTCATCCCCGGCATCGTCCGGGGTTTTTTTGTCTGCCTTGGCCATTCCTCATCCCCAACACCACTGGTCTCTTCTGCACCATAGCAAGCCGTGTGCCAGTAGCAGCTACCGAAAAACCTCTTGGGGATCAGCGCGTTGACGGGTGTGGCGTGGACGCGGCGCCGGAAAATTGACTGCGCGCCGCAACAAGGGAGCCGGGCGGGTCGGCCTGAGTCATTCTTCCGTCGCGCCCGGCTGCGCGCAGGAGCGGCCTCCCGGCCGCGATTCATTCCAATCGCGGCCAGAAGGCCGCTCCTACAGGCTTCCCTGGGAGTCTGCTTTTCCCGGAAAATTCTTAAAGCTCGATGACCTTTTTGAGATCGAACCCCCATTGCGCGGGGTCTTCCATGCCTTCAATGCTGTCATCGGACTGGCTGAGATCCAGGCGTTCGAGACGAACGGGCTCCTTGTGACGCGCCGAGTAAAAAACCTTGACCACCGGCATGAGCAGGTTGCTGCGATTCTGGTCGATCACCACGCCCAGCCGTCCCGAGGCCAGCCGCACCAGCGTGCCGGTGGGGTAGATGCCGACAACCTTCACGAACATCTGGAACACGCGCTCGTCGAAATGACCCTGCCATTCGGCCATTTTGCGGATGGCCTCGGCCGGCTCCCAGCCCTGCTTGTAGGCGCGATCGGAGGTAACGGCGTCATACACGTCGCACACCGCCCCCATGCGCGCGAACAGGGTGAGCGCTTCGCCCTGGATGCGGTCCGGATAGCCGCTGCCGTCCACCCGCTCGTGGTGATGGCGGCAGACATCGAGCACGGTGGCATCGCCGATCTCGGAGGCCTGCAGGATCTCCCAGCCGCGCACCGGGTGGGTCTTGATGAGATCGAATTCGCTGTCGGTGAGCCGGCCCGGCTTGTTGAGCACTTCATCGGCGATGGCCATCTTGCCGACATCGTGCAACAGTCCGGCCCCGCCGACCGAACGCAAGGCCTCGCCTTCCAGGCCCATCTGGCGTCCCAGCACCAGCATGAGCGCACACACCGCCACCGAATGCAGGTAGGTGTAATCGTCCTTGGTCTTGAGCCGCACAATGGACAGCAGCGCGCTCGGATTGCGTATGACGGAACCGCTGATCTCGTCCACCAGTGCCGCGGCCTCGCCGGCCGGAATCGCCCGGCCCATGCGCGCTTCCTGAAACATGGAGGTCACGGCCTGCCTGGCTTGCGCCTGGATCTGGCGGGCGCGGGACAGCTCCGCCTCGAACGACACGCGGCTGGCGGACGGCCCATCGCCGCGGGCAGCGGCCGCCAGCGTCGATTCCACTTTCCGCTGCTCCGCGGTTTCGCTGGCGGTCGCAACCGCTCGCTCCACGTCCAGGCCGCGGGCGCTGTCGATCCAGACCTCCTGAATGCCACACTCCTTGAGACTCTTGAGGTCGTCCGGGTCAGTCAGCAGAAACGCGGAGCGCCAGAAGGGGTGATCCATCCAGCTGCCACACAGCTCTTCGATGAACATGCCGGGCCGCAGATCGCGGACACTGATCTTTTTGCGCATGGCTTTATCCTAAAAACGGCTTTAGCCGCAGATGAACGCAGATAAACGCAAATGCATCATGCCATGGAGGCACCGAGGCCATTCACCCTTTGGGTGGGCTGGCGAATACAGGCAGCGCATTGAATATCCGCGTTTATCTGCGTGCATCTGCGGCTGACTGCTTTTTCCAGGATGATCGGTCGTCACTCCATCTGCGGCCCGAGCACGCGCAGGACTTCGTCAACGGTGGTCAGGCCCTCGTGCACCTTGATGCGCGCGTCCTCGATCAGGGAAGCAAGACCCAACTGCTTCACGGCCTTGCCAAGTTCGTGCAGGCTGGCGCCGGAGGCAATCAGTTGACGCACGTGCTCATCCGGCGCCAGCACTTCGTGCAACGCGAGGCGCCCGCGGTAACCGCTGCTGTGGCAACTCTCGCAGCCCTTGCCGGCATGGGTGGTGGTGCGCGCCGGGTCGAACAATGGCCCGAGCTTGCGCAGCAGCTTGGCGTCCACCGGGCACGGCGCGCGGCAGTCCGGGCAGATGCGGCGCACCAGGCGTTGCGCCACGATGCCCTCAAGGGCCGTGGCCACCACATACGGCTTGAGGCCGAGATCGAACAGGCGTGCGATGGTGGCGACCGCCGAGTTGGTGTGCAGCGTGGAGAACACCATGTGGCCGGTGAGCGCCGCATGGAACGCCACCTCGGCGGTCTCCAGATCGCGGATCTCGCCGAGCAGGATCACGTCCGGGTCCTGGCGCAGAATGGCGCGCAGCACCATGGCGAAATTGAGTCCGGCCTTTTCCTTCACGTACACCTGTCCGGCCATGTCCATGTAGTACTCGACCGGATCCTCGATGGTGACATAGTTCTTGGTCGCGGTGGCGTTGTGTTGCAACAGCGAATACAAGGTCGTGGTCTTGCCACTGCCGGTCGGGCCGGTGGCCAGGATAATGCCCTGCGGCTTGTCCATCATGAACTCGACCTTGGCCAGATTGTGTGGCGAGAACCCGAGCTCGGTGATGTTGTGCACCGCGGCGTTGCGGTCGAGGATACGCATCACCACCTTCTCGCCGTTGATGGTCGGCAAGGTGGAAATGCGCAGATCGACGATGCGCAGCGGCGTCTTGATGGCGATGCGCCCGTCCTGCGGGCGGCGGCGCTCGGTGATGTCCATCTCGGCCATCACCTTGATGCGCGACACCATCGAGGCGTGGAGCTGGTGCGGGATCTGGATTTTGTCGGAGAGTATGCCGTCGATACGGTAACGCACCACCACGCTCTTGGCGCGCGGGTGGATGTGGATGTCGCTCGCGCCGAGGCGGATCGCCTCCAGGATGACGGCGTTCACCAGCCGCACCGCGGGCGGTTCCTCGGTGCCGCGCAGCAGGTCCTCGAGCGAGGCGTCGTCTTCGTCTTCGATCACGATCTCGATGCCATCCATCGGATCGGTACCGGAAAAGGCTGCCTCCAGGTCTTCAATCGAGGCGCCGACGTCGCCGTACACCTCGGCGACCTTCTTGCGGATGTCGGCGACATTCGCCATGACCACCTGCAGTTCGAGACCGGTCACGAAGCGCAGCTCGTCGAGCATGCCGGTGTCCATGGGATCGGCCGCCACGAGCAGCAGGCGGCGGCCATCGAGCCGCAGCGGCAACGTCAACTGGCGTTCGCAGAACGTCTTCGGCACCAGCGCGGCCACCGCCCGGTCCACCTGGATCTCGGCCAGCGCCACGTCCTCGACCAGCAGGTCCTTGCGCAGAATGTCGCGCAACACCTTCTCCGCCACCCACTCCTTGTCGAGCAGCAGCTTGATCACCGGTTCCTTGCGCTGCTGCTGCAGCTTGTGCAGTTCCTGCACCTGCTGGTGGCTGAGCAGGTTGCGCTTGTGCAGCATGATGGCAAGCTGGCTGCGGTTGGTCACTGTCATGCGCGCGAGCACGTCGATTTCCTTCGACTTGTCGGCGCTCTCTTTCTTGAGCGCCTGGTTCTTGTGAATCAGTTCGTGTTGCTCCAGTGCCAGCGCCACGGTCACGCGCAGGTCGTCGTCGTTCCACGGCTTGAGAATGAACTTGTAGACCGCGCCGTCCTTGATCGCCGCCATGACCGCGGTGGTGTCGGCGTGCCCGGTGAGCATGATGCGAATCATCTCCGGCTGCATGGCCTTGGCGCGCCGCAGCAGGTCGGCGCCGTTCATCACCGGCATCATGTAGTCGGAGATCATGACGTGGAACTTGTCCTTCTCCAGCAGCTTGAGCGCCTCCTGGCCGTTCACCGCGATGACGACCTGGTAATTCTCCTGGCGGAACACGCGCATCAGCGCCTTGAGCACGTTCGGCTCGTCGTCCACCAGCAGCAGGCGGTAGGGTTGGCGTTTGGCGACCGGTTCCGGCGCGTCCGGTTTCTTGTCCGGCGCGCCGGTAAACAGCGAGGAGTAGTTGGCCACGTGTTACGCCTCGCGAGTGAGCGGCAGGACAATCGTGAAGGTCGTGCCGGCACCGGCGCGGCTCTCGACCCCGATGTGTCCGCCGTGCGCCTGCACCACGTCGCGCGCCACGGTCAGACCCAGGCCCGTGCCCTGCCCCACCGCGCGCGTGGTGAAGAACGGATCGAAGATGCGCGCCAACTGCGCCTCGGGAATGCCCTTGCCGGTGTCGGTGATCCGCACCGTGACCGCGCGCCCGTCGCTGGCGGTGGCGACACGCACCTCGCCGGACTCCGGGATCGCCTGCACGGCATTGAGCAGCAGGTTCATGAATACCTGGCTCAACCGCCCGGCGTGGCAGCGCAACGCCGGCAAGGGCCGGTATTCGGTGATGAGCTGCACACGACTGCCGAACTCGCTGCCCGCCACCTCGCAGGCATTCTGGAGCAAGCGGTTGACATCGGCGGTCGTTTCTTCCGCCTGATCGATGCTGGAGAAATCCTTGAGCGCCGAGACAATCTTCGCCACGCGCACCACGCCATCGACACTCTCCTGCAAGAGCAGCGGGAAATCCTCCAGCACCTGATCCATCTGCTCGTTGCGCCAGGCCGCCGCCAGCAGCGCACCGCTCTGCCCACTGCGAATCAGGGCGCCCAGCTTGCCGAACTGGGCCACGTAACCGGCGGCCGAATTCAGATTACTGCGCACGAACCCGAGCGGGTTGTTGATTTCGTGCGCCACGCCGGCCGCCAACTGGCCGACCGAGGCCAGTTTCTCGGCCTGGTAAAGCTGGCGCTGCGTGGCCTCGATGGTCTGCACCTGTTCGGCCACGCGCCGTTCGAGGCTTGCGGCCAGTTCCCGATAGCGCTCTTCCGAGGCCCGAAGCAGCGTGTTCTTCTCCAGCAGTTCTTCATAATCCAGCTTTACCGACTCCATCTGCACCGCGGCGGCCATGAAATAACGCGCCGCGGTTTGCGCCAGTATCTCCATCAACGTCACCGCCGCCGACAGGCCGTCGCGGCGCGTGGATTCCAGGTAGCCCACCGGTTCGAGTTCGAGTTTGAACGGCGCGCGGCCGGCGCCGGCCGGCGGGGTCGCGCTGCCGAGCACGACTCGGCCGTCCGCGGCCAGCAGGCGCATGTCCGCGCCCAGCAGCGCCTCCAGCACCGACGCCAGGCGCGCCAGGTCCACCACCTTGAGCAAATCGCGCAGGGTGATGTCCTGATCGAAGTAGAGATGGGTCTGTGGGGCAGTATCCGTCATGGCGGCGTGCATCAGGAAGTCGTTGCCGCGCGCGCGGGCGGCTCGTTGCCGCTAGCGGCGCACGTGAACAGTTCCGCGCTCACGCCGTGCTTCGCCGCCAGTTGGCACTGCCGGTCGAGGGACGGATAAACCTGCCCGAGCAGCGCGCCAAAGGTCTCGGCCACGCCCGCGCCGGTGAGCGCGCAACTGAAGGTGAGCGGCCAGGACTGCCCCTGCCAGCGATGGCGGATTTCCTCCTCGCTCAGGATATCCGGCAGGTCGCGCTTGTTGTACTGCACGACCAGCGGCAGGTGTTCGAAATCGAGGCCGACGCGGCCGGCGTTGTCAGCCAAGTTCTGGAACGACTCGCCGTTGTTGATGCTCTGGTTGCGCTGCGAGTCGGCCACGAACACCACGCCATCGGCGCGCGACAGCACCGCCTTGCGCGTGCCGTCGTGCGCCACCTGGCCGGGCACCGTGAACAGCTTGAACTTCACCAGCAGCCCGGATGGCGCCGTGAAGCCGACCGGCAGCAGGTCGAAGAACAAGGTGCGGTCGTTTTTGGTTTCGAGGGTCATGATCTCGCCACGGCGTTCCGGCACCAGCAGGTCGTGCAGGCGCATGAGGTTGCTGGTCTTGCCGCCCTGCGCCGGCCCGTAATACACGAGCTTGACGGTGAGCCGCTGTTTGTCTTCGTCGTATTCCATGGTTTCCCGCAATCATCCGTACATCGTTTCTCTTCTGGCCCGGCTTGCGAATAGCACGTCCCTGCGCAGTGGAGCAGGGTGCGTTCCACGCACCGGTCTGACCAGTGGTGTAGGTTGGGTTAGGCGCGCTTTTTGCGCCGTAACCCAACAAAATCCAATCATCCTTCTAAACGCCGGTGTGGGTGTGTGCTGCCCATCCGTCGGTGTCGCCTAGAGCGCCTACTGTTGGTGATGACTGGGTTTGTTGGGTTACGCGATAAAGCCGCTAACCCAACCTACATGACTTGTAGGAGCGACCTCCAGTCGCGAATGAAAATAATCGCGGCCAGAAGGCCGCTCCTACGCGCAGACCGTAGCCGGTCGGGTGCGTTCCATGCCCCACGCTCCTACGGCCGGTGCGCAGGGCGCACCCTACAAACTCCCGACTC
>CAYHES010000024.1:0-21609 GCA_964355495.1 uncultured Acidiferrobacterales bacterium | reverse complement strand
CAATGGTTCGCCGAGAACAAGCCACGCTGGAAACGTTCCATGGCCGAGACCGTGGAGGGAACGCTGAGCCATCATCTGGTCCCGCAATTTGGCGACATGGTGTTCCAACAAATCACCAAGGCCGGCATCCTTGCCTATCGCGCCGCACTGGCAGATCGACCCGGACAGGGTGGCCGCAAGCTTTCCCCAGATCGCATCAACCACATCATGACGCGACTGCACATGATCCTCACCGAGGCCATTGAGCGATTCGGCTTTCCTAACCCGTGGATCAACATCAGGCCACTCAAAATTCCAAAGTCCCAAGTGGATCCGTTTTCACTCGGCGAGGTGAAAACCATGATCACTGGGGTACGTGTGGACTTCCGGAACTACTACACGGTGCGGTTTTTCACGGGCCTGCGTACTGGCGAGATTGACGGCCTCAAATGGAAGTACGTGGATTTCGACAAGCGCCTGATCCATGTGCAGGAAACCATTGTTGACGGCGAAGAAGACACCCCAAAGACCCAGACCTCCTACCGGAGCATCCAGATGTCCTCGCTTGTTCACGAGGCCCTGCAAAACCAGTTCGCCGCGACTGGTGTGCGCAGCGACTTCGTGTTCTGCTCGCCCACCGGACTGCCCTTGATTCATCGGAACGTCACACGACGTATCTGGTACCCGACACTAAAGCTTCTCGGGCTCAAACGGCGACGCCCTTCCCAGACCCGCCACACGGCTGCGACTCTATGGCTCGCCGCTGGCGAAAATCCTGAATGGATCGCGCGCCAACTGGGGCACGCCAATACCCAGATGCTGTTCAAGATATACAGCCGCTTCGTGCCGAACTTAACTCGCCAAGACGGCTCGGCGTTCGAGCGCCTCCTCGTCCAAAACCTTGCCGACACCACAAAGGAGACTTTGCAAGTCCAACCTGGCCCGTAACCCGATTGCCGATACAGAACTCCAGCGCCGGCAAAACCGTCGCTGCGAAGACTTTACCTTCGCCCTCCTCGCCCGACTGCTCATCAGACCCGAGGAGCGCGGACTGGCCGCGCTGCTCGGGAACTTTACAGTACGCAGCAACCACGCGTCACTGCAGCTTTGGATTGACCAGCAGATCGCCAGTCTTGTGACCTGCGATCGAGTCGATGCGCTCGACGTGCTGGAGTTGCGTCTTCGCACTCTTCTGGCCAATTTCGGATACAGTGACTAATTGCCGTTTCTGGCCAAACAGGGGGCAAGTCGTAACCCGACCCAGGCTATGTGTACGTTCTCAGGTGGTTACACGGTGTTAAGACAATCGCAATACTCATGCTGGCTCGTTGAGCAGCGCAAGGTGCATGGCATAACGCACGCCGTAGCTGCGTACAAGCGAAATCTTTCCAGACTGTTGATTTGACAGCGCTTCCTTCGGCAGGACATAGAGCATGACGTACCCCTGCGGAGCATCCGGCGGCGCGTGCCGCCACCAGCGTGAGCTTCTGGCCTCGACCTTTATTCTGTCAAAGGGTACTCCGCTCTCCTCGCTCCAGTAGTCCTTGCCCCGCATCTCATCGTCTGCACTCGCATCCTTATGCGGATCCAGAATAAGAAAGAGCCTTTTGCGCGGTATGCCCAACTGTCGATATATATTGATCAGCCGACCCAACGCCTCAGGGGCGCTGAACCGCGCGGTCATCAGGTTTCCCGGTTCACCGTTCTTGCCAAGCTCTATAAGCCAGGCCACGGTCGATCGATCGAGCGGGTGTTTTTTCAGGGCCCTCAGGATTTCACTGGCATCGTCCTGATCACGATGTAGCCTGGGCGCAGGTGGAATGAGTCGATCAATGGCCGGCCACTTCTCCTGACCTGGTAAATCACCATCACTTGCGGTCACTTCACACAGGGCCAATGCCCGTCTAGCCACCTGCTCGACCATGGGGCGTGGCAACCCGAGGCTCGTGGCAATCATTTCTGGACTTTGCTTAACCTTGAACAGCTGCAGTAAAACCGACGGCAACAAGCCGTAGTCGATACGTGATGCTATCGAGGTGACTGTATCTGTTCTTTTCGAGGCACGCGGCCGGCGATGTGGCTCGTGTGTCTCACAGACAATCGACGTGCCCCGCAGCCAAAGCCTGCCGAGTTGCTCAAGATCCCACGACGATTCACCTTCGAGGTAGAGACGTTTGCGGTGTTCGTACCAGTAGCTCCCGGTTTCGGAAAGCGTTTTGAATACCGCCTCCGGGAATTGCCTGCCTATGGCAATATCGAGCATCTGCGCCAGAATCAGGTCCATCATATGGATGTAGTGCTTTTGGGTGGTGTGTACGTTGAGATGCCCCATGAGGCTTCCGATCATTCGAAGGCCATTCGCGGCCACTGCCTTGGGGTCGGCCCCGAGTGCTTTCTTGAATGCACGGCAAGACTCTGGCTGAAAGCACTCCTCCTCAAATAATGCATATCCCTTCGGCAGAAGGCGCGGCGTATCGGCGGCCAGATGCCTCAAAAAACCGATGGTCGCGAAACTATGGCGCAGGCTGTAGAACATAATCGAATGATCACCGGTCTCCTCACGCAGCGCGCGGGTCACGGGTCCCTGCAGGAGATCGGCAGTCAGCACCATGCGCGGCGCACCGCGCATGGCAAACAACAAGTCGTCCGAATCCTCGGAGCCGGTCTCGGCCATGCGCCGCCTGACCCAGGCCGCAAATCGTTTTGCCCTTGCGGGCGGAAGCTGCGTCATGACCGGGACGCGCCGCACCGAACTCAACGACTTCGGGTCATAATCTGAATGCGGACGCACCAGGAGCTCTGGCTTGGCGAAACCATGGACATCGCACAGCCGAAAATGCACGACATCGTCCGGACGCAGACCACAGTAGTAAATCAGCATGCTCGCGTGTTCCTGCATTTCGACGAGGCGGTCGTCGCTGTGCAGTCGCTGCAAAACGCGCTCAAGTTCACTCGGGGATACCAGGGTTGCGCGTACCCGTACCGATTCGTCCTCAACCTCAAGCTCCTCAATGTCAAACCGCGGACCATCCGGGCAGCGCAGGAGATAGCTCGCAAAGCTTACAATCTGTCGCGGTGTCATCCGGTCACGCGCCCGGTCGATCGCCTGCTGCAGGCGCAAGGTCCAGCCACCACTATCGAGGTCAGCAATATTTACATCCTGGAATGCGGCGAGCAGCGCATAACGGGCGGCGCCAAAGTAGCGCTTGAGACTCGACGCGGTAAGCCGGCCACCGCTGAGACCACCGTTGATCACAAGATCACTAAGCCAGCCGATAAGAAGCAGCTCGATCCGCGATGGCGAGCCGTCTGATTTCTCGACAGCGTTTTCAAGCGTTTCGCGGATCGCATCGCGTGATGGCTTGCGGCCGAGCTTGACCAGCTCGCGGGCGGCGCGCGACACAAACACGAACTGTGCGCGCAGCTCGCGATACGCACCGGAATCAACAGGGGCGATATGCATCTGCGCAGCCACGCCCGTCAGTTCCGGACTGGACTCGCTACGTGGCATGTAGTTCACCGGCTTTCCAGTGCGCAGTCGGGCGAGCACCGGCCCCGGAACGTCGCCCGTCACCTCGCGCCCCCGGGCAATCTCGATCAGGAACGGTAACAGGTACGGCGTCCAGCGGGTTATCGCCATGCGGATGAACTCCGCTACCGAGCACGGCTGATCTGGCTTGGCAATTTGAAGATGCTTCCAGTAGGCGCGCAGGCAGCGCTCGGCGCGATCCGGCAACAGCTTGGTAGCTGGATCACGCCCGCGCATATACAGATCAAGCAGCCGGCCGGTTACCGCATCGGCCTGCCAGCGTTGTAACTGTCCATCCCGAACACGGTTCGCCTTGATGGCATCAGTGCTTGTCTTATCGTCATCCTGCAGAACTTCGCTACTGAGGTAAACGCGAAATCCATTACAGCGCCACTCCCCTACCCGGCTTGCCTCGAACAGTTGGCGCTTCAGCGGTGCCCATAATCCACCACAAGCAATGGCCGAATGCATCAGCCGACCGGCCTGTTCGAGCTCAGTCAGTATCGTGCCGGCGCCAAGGTCATTGATGAAGGCCTGTTCCAAAGCCACAAACGTGGGCGCATCCAACCAAGCCGATTCACTGATCAGCGAGCGTTCGCGCGGCAAGCGCACGATGTCCGGCGGGGGCGGGATCTCCCAACCGAGCTCGCCACGACCGCGCATCAGACCACGGGCCAGCCAGTCGGCCACCGCCTGGCGCGCTTCCATTCCGCGTTTCGGCGAGATCATTCGGAGCAGGGAAGCAACCTGTTCTTGACCAAGCGTGCGGATGGGCGCACCGCAAGCGAGCTTCTCATTCACAGCCTCCAACCGCTTGAGTGCCTGCTCTTCCTGTGCATGGGTCCTTGCCCGTCGCCGATCCGATTCGTCCTTGATCTCAAGAGGCATAGTTGTCATCAGTTCGCGCCAACCGACCCATACCTGTTTTTTCTCGGACTCGGTCATGCCAGACCCTCCATGACCTTCCAGCCAAGATCGTCCAGAATAGCCGAGAGCTTGGCGCGCAACTCAGTGGCATATCCTGTAATTGAGAGCGCCGAAGCCGCGGTGAACGGCTCACAGCCATGCGCGGCGTGCCCCAGGAACGCGTCGACCAGATGATCGGCCATGCCGGTCGCAACAAGATGGGTACGCAGGTAGTGCCGATGCCCGTTGGCCGGAAACGGATAATCCTTGCCGAGCTGCTCGAAGAGCGTCTTCGGGCCAAGTGGTCGCGCAACCAGGTTGCGGTCGAGCAGAAAAAACGGTGATGTATTCCGTTCAACGATCCGGCCACGCCGTTGCGTGATTGAAGCCGGCACCCGTTCGCCGTAGCCGCGAATCTGCGTAGCCAGTCCTCCGGCGCGCTCCATGCCGCCGTAAAACAGAATACCCGGCAGACGTACGAGGTGTTCGTAATACGCCTTCACCTGTGCGCACACCGAATCCGGCACGAACACAAGACGGGTCATGCTGCCATCGTCATCGTCCTTGTCGGAGAGGACCAGCCGACCGTTTTGTGCATCCAGCAGCCTCGGGTCCGGCACTGGGTAACAGACAGCGCGCAGACCGCTACCCCAGCTCAGAAAAAGGACGGTGTACAGCGTGAAATAATTATGAAAACGGCGGACCCATCCATTCTTGGCCTCCGCCCTTTCCTTCTTCGTCTTTGCTTGCAGCGCCCTCAGTGAACGCTTGACCGCAGACGTGAGGGGCACGAGTTGCGAGCCGACATAGCGTTCGCCCTCCCCCAACCCGCCCTGCAACAAGACACGCTGTGGGTGCTCGAGAGTGAGTATATTGAGCATGCCGGTTGCGCCACGTGCCAGGGCCTCCTCCCGCATTTCTTCGGCGATGGATTCGCACAGGGAGGCGTATTTACGGATGAGTGCATTGAGTGGTGTCGCTGTGTAGTGCAATTGGGATGCGGTCAGATGCGAATCGCGCGAGAACATTTGCGACGCCTCGACATTGCCGATGTCCTGGCTCTGCAGTGCCCGCTGAAAGAAATGGTGCGTGATCCGGGCCTTTGTTATCCGACAACCGCGATACCGGTCACGCAGCGTTTTGCAGAACTTGCTGAGCACGTTTTTCGCGGCGGCGGGCTCGATGCCGAATACCGGTCCGCCGTCCTGGCCTGACGACGCGACCTTCCACTCCCCATAAATCCTTGCGAGCCACCCGGGGATCGGCAGAATCACGTATGGCGAGATCGTCAACAGCAACGTGCGATTGACGTGGGCCAAGGTCTCGGCCTGCACCGGGATCAGTGCCGGTCGATACCAGACACCCCGCCAGCCATGTGGTCCACGCTCGACCTTAATGTGATTGGCGCGATCGCCCTCCGGCGCACCCGTTGACCAGTGCAATAATGCGGTTTGCTCCGACCGTTGCGAAAGGTGCAGCACTGACAACGCGAGCACCGCAGTCCGTTGCAGATCCAGATCGATAATGGCGCCTGACACATTCCCGGTACAGATGCCCAGGGCCGTCTCGTAGACTCGATACAGTTCGAGCGCGGACAGCTGCGACCACTGCCACGGAAACTGGCGATTGTGCCCGGCGATGTGATCGTTCGTGTCGCGGGCCCGGATCGCACGTGAACCCGGGCCGCGCGCCAGCGCAAGCCCGTGACCGTCGCTTGCTGGCGTCTCGACGAACGACGGCAGCATAAGTTCTTTTGACGACAAACCGGAGCGCATGCCGTCGCGCAACCGTACCGTGTCCTCCTGCTCGGCGACGATACGTATGTCCCGTTGGCCGTCACCGCCTTCCACATCGCCGAGCGTAATTCTGGCCTGCGTGATAACCGGCCTGCGGGGTGACTCACCATGCAGTCCACTGCCCCCGCCAGAACCTGGTGGCCGTCCTTTTTTGTATAGGCTGCGGTGTAGCTTACCTTTGAGCAGATTTTCAACCAGGTAGACATAATTCGAGCAGGTGGGGTTCTTGACTGCTTGTGCGTCCCTGGCTCGAACAATTTCTTTTGCCAAAACGATTGGCGTCGTGGCATCGCCGGAAACCTGTTTTAGTACCTCGAGCCCCGTGTTGTGTGCGATAAAATAACGAAAGGCACGTCCGACCTGTCGGACCTGATGCCGACTCAGTTGCTCGCGATCGCGCGCCAGTGCATGCAACAGGAAGGCGAGCACATGCGTTCCGGTAGTCGACATCGCACGGTTGGATGCGGCACAAAGCAGCGCGGCATAGACAGGGTTTGTCTCGCAGAGCGTTCGCAGCCGACTGCGACGCGCCGCCGGCACAATAACCTGCCCGGCATTCAGCACCTGCGTGACTTCTTTGGCGATGGCGATCCACGTCTGTGCCCAGAGCTTCACGCCGGGATCAGCTGAGCCCGACAGGATCTTGAGCGCCTCGGCCACCACCGGCATAACCAGCGCAATACCACGCAGGTTCGCCGGTGCTTCGATAATCTCGAAGAATGCCTGGACATCCACACGACGCGCTTCGGGGTGCGCGGCAACTAGCGCGGCGCGGTAATCGCCATCTATGGCATCTGCTTCGGTCGCATTACTGCTCGTGGCCGACGTCATGGGCCCTCCTCCCCGCTCGCCGTGTCCTTTGCCGGCGGGAACATGGTGTTGTAAGCCACACCGCGGAGTCGCGCGATGCCTCGCTGTGATGTGGCCTGCGGCAAGAGTTCGGCGAGCAAATCGTTTTCAAGCTCCTGAAGACGGCTCCAGACAGACCCGAGCACCTGAGGATGGATCCAGGCATGTGTGCTCACGATAGGCTTCACTAAGAGCGCGGTGAACGCGAATGCCTTACGGAGCCTTTCTGGTGTGCGCGCCGGTAGCACCAAGACCCAGATCTGCGAGCGCAGATCTGGGTTCAGCTGACGGGCCAGATTCAACGTGTGAAAGCCGGCAACACACCGATAGTGCTTGCCATGTCGGCTGACAACAATCGGCGCGACACATTGAAGTGCCGCGAGAGCCTCATGGCTCAAGGTTGCCTTGGTCATTTTCAAAACCGAGGCACCTGTGCCATCGTGACAAGCCGAGAAGGACAGCGGTCCTGCATCCAGAAAGACGCGCGCCAACTCCGCTACCGCCGGATCGAAAGCCGAGATGGCGGAAAGCTCAACCTGCTTGTACTCCAATTGCTTGCCATTTTTTTGTGGAGCTTGGCTGCTCTCAGTATTTGCGACAAACGACATGATCGTGTCTCCAAAAAGGTACGCATCGAGGCGTATTTTTTGGCCAGATCAATCACCCTGGCTGTGGCCGTGTGCCTGGAGGTCGCAGACAAACCCATGCACCGTGCGCATAAAAAACGCGCGCGGACACGAATCTGTAGGGACGAATTCTGGGGATGACCGGTGTGTCGGCGAATAGTGCGCCAGCGAAGTGGTCAGATTCAATTCAAGAGGAGGCGCCGAGAAAAACTAGCGGTGAGAATCCGTGCACTACAGGCACACAAATGCCCTTGCGCTCCACACCATGCGCGACAATAAGACGACTGCACGCGTACAACGTGGCCTTTGGAAACTCTTCTTGGATACTACCTTTCAGACGCGTCTGAACAGGATATGCTCTGCCCAGGTGGTCGGGGGCTGGTACTTTGCCATCGCGCATAACCGCCACTGGGGTAAAGTCTTCCACAACCCAGTACGGGCGTCAAGCGGCGATACTTTCCGTGGCAACCAGCGCTACTAGTTAAAGACATCCGGCCTGTTCGTTCCGCGACCCGAACAGGTGTTATGTGCGAGCACGACGTTGAGCAGCACGCGAGTTGTGAATTCCACGCAGAGGTCACACTGAAGGTGATTTGAGTTCAAGTGGAGCCTGTTGCCATCGGACTGGACACACACCGGCGCTTCAATAACGGAATTCGTAATCGATGTACCGGGTCCCGCAATAACCCCGACTGAATTCGACACGATATGCACACTGTCATGGTTGCCGCCAAATACAGGCCCGCGGACAATCTGGCGGCCCTGTGCGTCCAAATTACTCATTTCGCGCCCAGCTATCGGACTGCTACCGACGCCTTGCTGTACGGTACTCGGTATTGATTTGCGACTGCCAGATTCCGTTCGAGGCGTGTCGGTCACAGGTGGAGCGCTCCTCGAAGTCTGCGCAGGCTGCTTTTTCCGGTAGGTGTCCAGCAACTCGGTCCATTGATCGCCGGAGTAAAAGAACAGTGCGCTCTTTTGCTGGTCGCCACGCTGTGCCTGTGGCCCATTCACAAGAAAAACCAACGCGGTCGCCTTCTCGGGGCCCCGACATTCAAACCAATCGCGCACTGTGCCACGCGCTGATTTAAATTGCGCCCGCAGATCGTCACTGAGTGCTTTGATTGCGGGCCAGGCTGTGTCATCCGACCTGCTTCGCCCGACCGATAGGGCCACGACACCATCGTGGGCCACGCACCATTGCTTGAACTCCTTCAGGTCACGCTCAACGGGATTCTTCCATCCGGGCGTGTACAGTTCTTGCCCGAGCATGAAGGAAAACAGCTTTACGCCCGATGCTTGATACGTCTTGGCCAATTCAGTTCGTTTGGTGTCAGCGTGTTTTTGAACAAAATCCTGAAATGCAACCGCCCTCCAATCCGTTTGGGCGGCTTCGACGTGGGCGAGTGTCGTCGTCAACAGGACCAGCGCCATCATGGCCTGATTTAATATCTGACTTATTCTTCTGCGAGCCATCAACATATCCATGATTTATAGTGTGTGAACGGGCACTTATCTCCTTACTGACCGGGCATGGAGTAGTAAATCGGCAAAGCAACCTCGAAGCTGTCATTCAAGCGGTTGCTATTCATCGCTTGCAGGCGGTAGCTGCCACTGGAAAAGGAGATAACGGCACGCCATACCGTGGCCTCGTGTCGCGTGCAGGTCATCTCCCCGAACGCGCCCTGTCTGTGTGCGATCACCAGCACCGGGTCAAGCATTTGGCTGGCAACCTGCGGGGGTGAGCCCGCGATTTGCGTAAAGGTGCCGCCATTGGATTCACAATAATTCTTCAATGCGCGTTGCGGTCTCACGAAGTAATCGGCTTCACGCTTGGGGCCGAAAATACCAGGCGAGATATTGAATTGGACAAGACAGTTCCCATGCCGGTCGAGCGCGTCGGACTCCTGACAAAGACGTACACCGTTGAGATAGTGAGTGGGCAGTTCATGGACGATCTTCGCGCGTATGAACTTGCCGACATCGCTGTATTTCCTCGCATCGTCTGCGGTGGGCGCGGTATTGCAGCCGGCAATTGTTAACGATGCGACCACACATCCCGTTAGTGTTCGTGCTGTCTTATTCCGTGCCATTGTTTCCTCTCCGCTGTTATTTCTGCTCAATGAACAACACGCGGCCCCACCTGCTCCTTATTGAGGTCCTGCTACTGGAGCTGAATCGGCGCGTTCGCCGTGCTGCAAGCACTCGTGAGCGCGTTGCAGACGCGGACAACGACATAGGCATTTTTCGGGACGCCGCCGCTCAGGAGGCCCGTGATGCCGCGTGTCTGTGTGCCGGCGATCGGATTGTTGCAGGTGATCGTATTGGTGTTGTCGAAGACGCAGTTCGTGACAACAGATGATGCGCAGGGGCCACCAATGGTGGTAGCGCCGCAGTTGATCGCAATATTGTAGTTGGACGTACTCCCCGGGTAGGCACCGTCGGTGTTCATGTAGATATAGGCTGAATACATTGGCAGGGCTGTCCCGGAGGCATTGAAGCTCACCGTGAACTGGCCACTGTTCACACCCGGGTTGATCGGGGCAACACCCGAGACGGATGCCGACGTCCCTGTGACGGTCAGGTTCGTGATGCCGATGGTGCCGTTCGGGTCATAGGTAGCGCCGCCGCCGGCTCCCGCCCCACCTCCTCCGCCTGCACCACAGGCCGAAAGCAATATCCCGGTACAAACCGTCGCAATCAATGTGATGATCCTTGTCTGCATGCGCACCTGAGTCTCCTTTCGTGGGTTTATGTTCTATGCGGTACTGCTAATAACAATTAAATGTAATTTTTCTGCCGGGTTTTATTGAAGCAATACCTCACTCCCTGCAGGGATCGTGTGCAGGCGCACTGTTCTTTAACTTCCTCGATGTTTGCCTCACAGCCTGGGTCACCCGTGTCTTTATGGAATTGGACTTCAGGGGTGAGGTGCGCCTTCTTGGCCATTTCCATGGCGACCCCCTCTGAATCAGGCCCCAAAATACTAAGGATATCTTAGTATTCTGGCAAGCCGATTACTAAGATTCTCTTAGCTCACCCTGGCATGGAGATTCGGTGTGAGCGAGAGAATTACCCGGAAATCGCCTGTTGGCGTCCGTTTACGCGAAGCACGGCTGAAAAAGGGGATTTCCCAGAAGGGCCTTGGCATTCTTGCCGGGATAGACGAGTTTTCCGCCAGTTCTCGGATCAATCAATACGAGCGCAACAAGCACGTTCCGGATTTCTCGATCGCCAAACGGCTCGCCCGGGCCTTGGGTGTGCCGGTCACTTATCTCTATACCGATGATGATGAGATTGCCGAACTCATCCTTCTCTATGTTAAGGCCGGACAGCCGATGCGGGCGCAGGTTGCTCGCATCTTGAGGAGGAAACCCCACTGACGCAGACCGTCTCGGTCGTTTACTAGCCCCGCACTATCTAAGAATAGGGACATACAGTCCCTGCACGACGTTCCTCAGCCAGTCCAGCTCTCTGTTCTCGCCCCGCCTTCCGCCTTTTTGAATTAGTACGTCGAGCCGTGGCTAGGTTGCAAAGCGGCAGCTTTATGCTCCACGTCGAATATCATCCCCCCCCGCTTGCAGATTGTCCGCCTCATGAGAGTGTGGTGCGATCAAAACGTCCGCTTATTACTCGCGACGCGTTTTGAACCCCACCCGGGGCCACTTTCAATCTGCATGGGAGGTTTGTCATGGCCAATCTGCTGTTTGTCACACCTAATACGTTGCGTGTCCGAGTTTCTAGGCAGCGACGTCACATCTTACTAACAGGTATTCCCGGCACACTCGGCGCCCTATTGCTGCACCCGCTCCTGGGTTTCCTTGGCGTCGTGCTGTTGGCCTCGCTCTGGAATCACGGGAAGCGGCATCTGCATGGCGCATCGGGTGAAGACCGGGCATTGGGGCACCCGGTCATCCACCCGGGCTCGCTCGCCGCACTGCCCGAGCACTACGTTGTGTTCGACAACCTGGAAGTTCCGACCGAGAACGGTGGCAAACGCGAGCTCGACCTGGTTGTGCTGGGCCGAAATGGCCTTTTCGTGGTCGAAGTAAAAAACCTTCGCGGGGAGATATCAGGATCCGATAGTGATCGTAACTGGCAGCAGACAAAGCGTTCCCAGGCCGGAAATGTCTACACGACAGCTGTGCGCAACCCGGTAGTACAGGCTCAATCCGCCGCCGGTGTCTTACACCGTCACCTCGTCTCCTGCGGTATCGATATCCGGGTACAGGGGGTTGTGGTGTTCACCCACCCGGATGTGGCGCTTAAGGTCAAAGCTGAACGCGTGCCTGTGGTACGGCTTCCCGACTTGGCCGGCACGATTGCACGTCATACAGCGACCAAACCGCCACGACAGTTCACGCTGACTGTTGCGTCCCTCAAGGCATTGCGGCCCGGTGTTGCCCGCAAACCGGAACCAGACCTCAAGCACGTCAGCGTCTTCATGCGCGACTTTGTATCCAGCCAGGAGCGGTTCTCGGGTCTTACAGCGGCCCAACGGCTAACGCTGCAACAGCCCGGCACCTTCCTCGCCTACTCCGCAACTTGCCAGTAGTCGAAGCAAATCCAAGGATAGTTCAACCACATTCGAAGATTCCTGCCGGCCTCGACGTGGTGGAGATCTCTGTCACCAAACGCTTAACAACGGTGTGGCGTCGCCGGCGCACGCAGACGTAATGCGGGCACCAGTCTATTGAATGCGTCAATAAAAGATATCCGCAATCCGTAATAACCGAGTCTTAAAGGAGATCCTATGTACCCGATGAAGCTGTCATCGTTCATTCGTATCGCGTTCATGCTGATTCTGCTGCCATCTATCGTGTTGGCGGAAGGTCAAGCAGTAACTGCGGTCTCGCCACTGGGCTATACCCTCGGGAGCGCGCATCTTTTCGATGTGGAAAAGAGTCTGCGCCGCAAATCCGACGTCAAACCAAATGGAACCAACCGTTACTCATCCGGTCCCATGCTGGTCGCCGAAGGCACCGGGCTCGGGATCGAGGGCCTTCAGTCTGCACTGTTCATCTTCGACAGCACCGAGACACTGGTGGCCGTGCAGATGACCCTCAATAAGGGTGGGTTCGCAGAAGAGTTCGATCGGACCTACGCACGGCTTGCGGCCAAGTACCCGCTGGTGAAAAAGACCGTCCCCTTCGTCGGTAACAAATATGCGCGTTTCGAGAAAGGCGCGGACATCATCGAACTCGATGCCCCACATTTGAGTTTCGAGATGACCGTCACCTACATGACGCGTGGCTTTGAGCAGAACTTCAAGAAAGTGAGCCGGCGAGACGCTCGGGAGAAGGAAAAGCACGAGGACAGCCAGTTCTGAGCCGTGATACCCGGACTGCGCTGGCCTGACTCATGCGAACAATACCTGGAGGATTACATGAAGCGACCCATTACCCGCCCTCTCGACCGGCTTTGGCTTGCCCTCGACATCTTTACCGAGCGGCATAACAAAGCTTTCCTGGCACTGTTATTTGGCGTGTCCCTGCTGATCAATTTGGCCAAGGAGCGATTTGGGGATGATTGGTACTACGTCCTGCTGGTGGGCTGGACGGTCGGCGTGCTGGTGCTTCTGAGCATCGTGGGCAAGCAGGCCGCCCGGGTACGGCGGCAGGACCGAAACCGCTCCTGAATAAACCGGGCCGCAGGTCTCATTTCCAACACTGGCCCGTGCCGCGCCGTTGCGCACGGGCCCTTTCTTCCAAGAGGTGTTTATGTCAAAACCAAAGAAAGAAAGCATTCTGGGCTTTGTTGACCGCTGCCTGGGGGATGCCCGTACGGGCAAGCTCTATCTCAGCAAGCGCGACCAGGCCCGGTTGCGCAAGGAATTCGCTTCGATCGGCGTGGATGTGAAGCGGCCTTTCAGGAATGAAGAGGCATTACTCCTGCGCTATTACGAAACCATCAAGGATCCCGAGTTCTTCCTGCTTTACGAGCATTTCAGGCTGTACGAGCCGGGTCACGAAGACCCGCTCGAAAATCTCGAGTATTGGACCGACATGGGCCGACGTGAATACCTCGTGATCCGGATCATCGTCAAACTTAACTACCTAAAAGTCGATGTGGGCGACATCACGGACTGGGTCCGGGAGCACGTGGGTGCGCACTACGTCAATCTCAAGGGCCGGATCGCTTTCGAGGATGAAGCGCGGATGCTGGAACTCGATCGCATTTTGGATGCGCGAATCGCCGCAGCTCCCCGGCCGTTGGATACCGATACCAAGGAATAATCCCGGTGCGGTGACCATCAGGTCGCAGGCAGTGCCTGCGACCTGATTTGCTGTAATGCACGGTAATTTGATCCTGCGGGTGGTCAAATTTGTCCGCGCACCAACAGAAAAAAGACCCGCACGATTCCGCGTTGAGCCGTTTGTTAATTGTCAAAAGATATGTCATCACGGCACAGAAGCCAACCATTGCCATGGTTCCTGCTTCGTTAGTCACGCCTGTGCTGCATCAGTCTGCCCCTGTTTCGGCCGCTGCCTGCAACAAGGGCCAGCATTGCGCGCGCAACTCATCGAGGACTTCTGCCAGTGGTGGGGCCGAAAGACCACTGCGCGTAAGAAACGCCTGCCACATCGTCTGACGAGCCACAGCAAACTCGGGTGCAAGTCCCGACGGCAACCTCGCCGGCAAGGCCGTTTGCCGACGCACAAAGGTTGCTCGAATTGCCGTGGGCAGCAGGTCACGGTCAATATTTTCGTAACGCATCAAAACCCACAGATCGAAGTAATCCTTCACGCGGGAATTGAACCCGGCCAGTTTCACCATCGCTTCCAGTTTTTCCGCCACCACGGTTTCGAGCGGATACACCGCCAGCACCGGCGCCGGCATGTCGAGCAGGGTTGGATACGCCTGCTGCAATGGCGCCGGGGTAACGGCATCGCCGAAGCCGATGTCGCACTGCACAGGAATGCGCGCCCCGTCGAGTGTGGCGGTCATGCTGACCCGCACACCAGGATACCCCGCCTCCTTACGAATAGCGGCCGCGCGCACGGAACCCGCATCGAACACCAGCCCATCGTCCGCCGTCATACCTATAGACGCGATCTCGCGAAACACCGCGGCGCAATGTTCTGGCTCGGCGTCACCGAATCCCAGGAAATCGGCATCGCGCGTCGGACGCTGCACCAAATCGAACCACAGGCGAAACAACAGCGCACCCTTGAGCACAAAGCGGTTGCTGTGCGGCGACTGCGCCAGCCGATAGAGCAGTCGTTCCAGCGCATAGCGCACCAATATCTGCTGGAAGTCCTCGCCGCGCTCACGGGCAACGTTTAGCAGACGTTGTCGTACCGAGGCTCCCACATTGGTTCTTCCCGTCATGCCACCAACGCCTCGACATATGGCCGCATCACCACCTGTACGCGGCAGATGCGCGCCATCGCATCCAACTCCTCCAGCGTGAAGCGCCGTTGTTGCCAGCCTTCACGCAGCGCCTCGATGGCCACATCCAGCCCAATACGATTGCGGAACTTGAAGCCATCGGCCACGGTTTTCGCTACCGAATACACTCGCACCATCCCTCCTGGCCGTTTGTGTGTCTCGATACCCGCCGTATAGGCCTCGCCGGAAAAATGCACGATCCGTAGCGGTGGATAATCCTCCTGCTTGCGCCAAGCGCTTTTCGGCAGCGCCAGCCACACCACGGGTGGCGATTGGGTGGTGAGTTCATGAAAGGCCAGCGCCGAGAGCAGGCATAGCACGCCCTGCGGATAACGCTGCATCACCTGCACCCAGGTATCGCTGGATTCCCGGGGTTGCATAACCTGATACACGCCCCGGCGCACGCGCACGATACGCCCTTGATCGAGCAGCCCCGCGAGTCCGCGAAACAGCGCCGGACGCGATAGACCGAGACCCGTGAGGTCAGCCACCGTGACTGTCCCCCGCTTGGCAATATATTTAAGGATGGCGTCCGGCCGGGACATGGTACTTTCCTAGTTACTTGTAAATATATAACTAGGTTAGTATCATTCTACGACCAGCGCAAGAGCTGGCCCCACTCCTCTGAACAACCAAGCCCGGTCCGATAAGTGGATCCCTGTAGGTGTGGTTAAGCGGGCACATCCGATCTTGGTCCTTGAACCCATTCCCTCGACGAAATCAACATTCCAAGCAGGGATCAAAACCGCATCAAATCTGACACACGGCTTTTCCAGAACCTGAGCCCATTCCGAGGGACAAAACTCGACATGCACGGTTACCTTATGGGCTGAACTGGTTTCCCGTGGGACTGGAAATGAACAACTTGCCTTTACAGGACAACCGTTTATATCATTCAGTAACTGTTGGCGATGCATGGAACCGTACGGCCTCCCCGCCTTCACACGGCAGGTGTCGCAGGTTCGATCCCTGCATCGCCCACCATCTTTTCCTCCTCCATCAGAACAAGGCGCAAGCCCCGCATGAGGAACCCGTGACCTGCCAGACCGTCATGCTGCCGGATCCCATCACGGTGCTCGACTCGGCGAGTCTGGCGGATGCTATCGATCTGCTGTTCCGCCACCACATCAAGAGCCTGCCTGTCGTGGACGCCACCGGCCTCTATAAGGGCCTGTTCGGCATTCATACCCTGGTACGCCATATGCTGCCGCGCGCCGCCACGCTCGACGGCGACACCCACATCGGCGACCTCGCCTTCGTGCATGACACGCTGGAGAATCTCAAGGAACGCCTGGCCGACCGGCTTGGCGAGCCCGTTATACATTTCGCCGACACGGCGTTACGCCCGCTCGCTCCAGACATGAGTCTTGTGGAAACCCTGCTGCACCTGCACCGGCATCATCACAACCTGCCGGTGGCCGATCCACACACCGGCCGTCTGCTGGGACTCGTGACCTACTGGGGCATTCTCGCCAAGCTGACCGGCCGGCCGGCCTGACATGCACGAGTCGGCAGGTCACGTCGTCTTCGGCCTCAACCCGTTCTGGGTGTCGCTCGCGTTGTTCACCGTCACCTACGTCGCCATCGTTACCGAGCGGATCAACCGCGCCATCATCGCCCTGATCGGCGCGGTGCTCATGATCATGTCCGGCGTCATCACCCAGCAGGCGGCGCTGCGCGACGGCGTGGACTTCAATACCCTCGGGCTGCTCACCGGCATGATGGTAATCGTGGCCATCACCCGCAAGTGCGGCGTATTCCAATACGTCGCGGTGTGGTCGGCCAAGAAAGTGAACGCCGATCCGTGGGGCATTATGGTGATGCTGGCGCTGGTGACGGCGGTGTTCTCGGCATTCCTCGACAACGTCACCACCGTGCTGCTGGTGGCGCCGGTCACGCTGCTCATTACCGAGGAGTTGAAGGTTGATCCTTACCCCTACCTGTTCACTGAAATCTTCGCCGCCAACATCGGCGGCACGGCGACACTGATCGGCGATCCGCCCAACATCATGATCGGCTCCGCGACCGGATTGACGTTCAATGATTTCGTGTGGCACCTCACGCCGGTGGTGACGGTGATCCTGCTCGCCACACTGGTGCCCATCTATTTTCTCTGGGGCCGCAAGCTCAGTGCTACCCCCGAAGCGCGCGCCCGGGTGATGCAGTTCAATGAGCATGAGGCCATCACCGATCCGCGCCTGCTGAAACAGTCGCTGGCGGTGCTGGCACTGGTGATTCTCGGCTTCATCCTCGCCCATCCGCTGCATCTTGAACCCGCGACCATTGCCATGGCCGGCGCCGCCGCGCTGCTGCTGCTCGACAATTTCGCGCACAACGCCGAACGCCAGTCCGAGCAGGTACACAAGACCTTCGGCGAGGTCGAATGGGTGACGATCTTTTTTTTCCTCGGCCTGTTCATCGTGGTGTACGGCATCGAGACCGCAGGCGTACTGAAGTGGCTGGCGACCCGCGTGGTGGAGCTGACCGGCGGCAACCTGGCGCTGACCGCGCAGGCGATCCTGTGGGTGTCGGCCATCGCGTCGGCGATTGTGGACAACATTCCGTTCGTGGCCACCATGATCCCGCTCATCGAATCCATGGCGCCGGTTTACGGTGGCATGCAACACATCGAACCGCTGTGGTGGTCGTTGGCGTTGGGCGCTTGCCTGGGCGGCAACGGCACGCTCATCGGCGCCAGTGCCAACCTGATCGTGGCCGGCATGGCGGAGCGCGCCGGCTATCCGATTCGTTTCCTGCCGTTCATGCTGATGGCGTTTCCGCTGATGCTGCTCAGCATTGCGATCAGCAGCGGTTACATTTACCTGCGCTATTTCATGTAAGGTACGTGGAGCGCACCCTACTGCGCGGTTTCAATCTCCTTCCACACGCACTTCCCGCCGCTTTTCTTGTCAATCTCGCCCAGCACCTTGGCGTGTTCGGCCAACTCCTCGTCACTAGCGCGAATCACCACAAGCGCCGGACGATTGGGATCGAGCCGCCGGATGGCATGCGCCGATACCGTCTGTTTGGCCGCGGAAGCCGCCTCGCCCGGCTCCTGAAAGAGCGTCGCCTGACCGCCGGTCATGGCGAGATACACATCCGCCAGGATTTCGGCGTCGAGCAAGGCGCCGTGCAAGCTGCGCTGCGAGTTGTCGATGCTGTAATGCCGGCACAGGGAATCGAGATCGTTTTTCTGCCCGGGGCGCAGCTTGCGCGCCAGCTTGAGTGTATCAAGCACCGTGCACGCGCCCTCAATACTTACGGCCGGCGCCGCCTCGCCCAGCAGGCGGAACTCACTATTAATGAAGCCGGTATCGAACGGCGCGTTGTGTATGACCAGTTCGGCGCCCTGCACAAACGCCAGAAAGTCCGCGGCGATGTCGGCAAACTTCGGCTTGTCGGCGAGCATCGCATTGGTGATGCCATGCACCTCGATCGCCCCGGCGTCGATCTCGCGCTCGGGGTTGAGATACTGGTGGAAGCGGTTGCCGGTAAGCCGCCGGTTCAGCATTTCCACCGCACCAATTTCGATGATGCGATGGCCCTGCGCGGGCTCCAGACCGGTGGTTTCCGTATCGAGAATGATCTGGCGTGTCATAGGGCCTCGTGCTTTTCACTTACGCGTCAGGAAGGCCAGATAGGCGCCGACCGCCGTCACGACGGCACCGCCAAGGTACAACAGCGTCGCCTTGTCGGACATCGACCCGGAGAACGCCTGCTTGAACTGCGAGCCGACCGACTGGGCGGCATTGTAACCCATCACTAACAGCACAATGCCCACGGCCAGCAGCACAAAGCCAATCAACTTGTTGCTCGACATGATTTTTCTCCTGATGGTTAACTCGGTTTTGCCGCGCCGCCCTACCCCAGCATCTCATCAATCGCCCGATTGGCAAGCTGATCGGCGCGCTCGTTCTCCTCATGTCCGCTGTGCCCCTTGATCCACTTCCAGTGAATCTTGTGCTGGTGCGTCGCCGCTTCGAGGCGCTGCCATAAATCCTGGTTCTTCACCGGCTTCTTGTCGGCGGTTTTCCAGCCACGCCGCCTCCAGTTCACGATCCACTCGGTGATGCCCTTGCGCACGTACTGCGAGTCGGTGGTGAGCGTCACGTCGCACGCACGCTTGAGGGATTCGAGCGCGATGATGGCGGCCATGAGTTCCATGCGGTTGTTGGTGGTCTCGCGCTCCGATCCGTACAACTCTTTTTCGACCACGTGTTCCCGACGTGGTCTACCTCCTCCATCCCTGGAGTCGTCGCGCTCGCCATGGCGCAGCAACGCGCCCCAGCCACCGGGACCCGGGTTACCACGACAGGCTCCATCGGTGAAGATTTCGACTTTATCCGCCACGGATCACCCGCAGCGCGGGGCGGGCCACCGCCCGGCCAAAGGCGCGCGCCGTGCGCCACTCGGGGCGCAGCGGCGTCATGCCGACGACGCGCTTCTTCGCCACCAGCAGGTACACGGCGCCGGCCATGGGCCACCAGCGGTCACCGGCCTTGTCGAGGAAGTGCAGCCGGTCCATGGTGGTTTCGCTCGCGAGCGGTGGGCGGTAATAAAGCATGCTGCCGCGGGCGATCTCGAAGTCGAGCAATTTCAGCCAGTCCTTGATGCGCGCGAGTTGCAGGAAGTGGCCATTCCACGGCGCACTGCCGCGCCGGCGCCGCAGCAGGCGCCACAGGCCCCACAAACTAAAAGGATTGAAACCTAAAATCACCACATGCCCCTCGGGCGTGAGCACGCGGCTGACCTCGCGCAACACCTGGTGCGGGTCATCGGCGAATTCGAGGGTGTGCGGCAGGAGCATGATATCCACGCTGCGGCTGTCGAACGGCAGCTGCTCGGGTACGCCGTGCACGCGTGCCACCGGCGCGCCGGCGATACCGGGCAAATCGAGCACGGCGCGCACCTGCGCGTTGCAGGCCTCGAGCAGGTCCACCGGCCCGGCGCAGCCAAGCTGTACCGCGACCTTGCTGAACAGGCTCGGCCAGACCGCGCGCAGCGCGTGCGCCTCGACCGCGAGCAGCGAACGCCCGGGCGACTGCGTGAACCATTCGCACAGCTCGGCACGCCGATATTCAATGGGACCGATTGCCGACATTGACTCGCTCTCCTGCCTCAATAAAACTGGTGTCGCTCCACCACTGGAACGGTCTATGCAGCCTGTTTTACACGTCCGCGCGTTTGAGGACAACTACATCTGGGTAATACGCGGCAACTCGCAGACACACGCGGCCCTGGTCGATCCGGGCGACGCCGCGCCGGTGCTCGCGGCGCTGCCGCGCCTCGGGATTACCCCGACCGCCATTCTCTGCACCCATCATCACGGCGACCATGTGGGCGGCATACCTGAATTACTGCAACACTTTCCCGGATTGCCGGTCTATGGTCCGGCGCATGAGAATATCGATACGCTGACACATCCCCTGCACGATGGCGATGAAGTCCGGCTCCCGGACCTCGGCCTGAATTTGCGCGTGCTGGAAGTGCCCGGCCACACCCGCGGCCACCTCGCTTACTACGGTCATGGCTGGCTGTTCTGCGGCGACACCCTGTTCTCGGCCGGCTGCGGACGGCTGTTTGAAGGCACAGCTGCGCAGATGCACGCCTCGCTCACCCGCCTCGCCGCCCTGCCGGGCGACACCCAGGTGTATTGCGCGCACGAATACACACTCGCCAACCTGCGCTTTGCCCAAGCGGTGGAGCCGGACAATGCAGACATTGCTGCCTATCGACGCGAAGTCGAAGCACGGCTGGCACACGACGAGCCAACGCTTCCCTCCACCCTGGAACGTGAGTGGCGCATCAACCCGTTCCTGCGCAGCGCCGTGCCGGAAGTGCGAGCAAAGATCGAGGAACATGCCGGCATCGTGCTTCCCGACAGCCTGTCCGTATTTGCCGCCGTGCGCAGCTGGAAGGACAACTTTCGCGGATAAGCTGCCGAAAAATATGGAAAAAGGTTGACGCCCCGCGACCCTCCCCCTACCATTACTTGACATGGCAGCAACAAGAAGCAAGAAAGCCCACCTGTTCAGACTCAGCCTGCTGGCCGCCATTCTGGGAGCCGCCGGTTGCGCCTCTTTTCCCCAAGCCGTTACCCCGGAAGGCGCCACTGGTGCTGCCGATAAGACGGCCGCGGCCTCCCGGAAATCCAGCTCCTCCGCAGCCGCCGCCGGCCAGTCCACGGCCAATGACCAGGGCGACCAACTGCTCGATACCCACCTGCATGCCGATCTGTGGGGACGCCTGCGCGCCGGTTATGCCATGCCGGTGCTCGACAGCCCGCTGGTGGCGCGCCATGAACAGTGGTTCATCAATAACCCGGAATATCTCGATAGCATGGTGGGCCGGGCACGGCTTTACCTCTACTACATCGTGGAAGAGGTGGAGAAGCGCGGCATGCCGATGGAAATCGCCCTGTTGCCGGCGATCGAGAGCGCCTACAAGCCCCAAGCCTATTCGCGCGCGCGCGCCGCAGGCCTGTGGCAGTTCATCCCGTCCACCGGTCGCATCTACGGCCTGGAGATGAACT
>CAYHES010000023.1:0-21719 GCA_964355495.1 uncultured Acidiferrobacterales bacterium | reverse complement strand
CCGCCGTGCCACCGATCTTCTGGCACTCGGCGATCACCTGCAGGGTGAGCGTGGTCTTGCCGGACGACTCCGGGCCGTAGATCTCGACCACCCGCCCGCGCGGTACGCCGCCGATGCCGAGCGCCAGGTCGAGGCCGAGCGAGCCGGTTGGGATGACCTGGATATTCGGTATCGTGCCGCCGTCGCCGAGACGCATCACCGAGCCCTTGCCGAACTGTTTTTCGATCTGGCTCAGTGCCGCACTAAGTGCCTTGGTTTTGTTGGTTTCCATTGTCTGCTCCTGCGGTTCAATCGCGTGGTGGTGGCCATCCTGGCCGGGGTTCAATTATGAGAATTATTCCACACCCGGCCGGGCGCGTCCTAGCCTTTCTGTGGTAGACCGCTCAGAAGCGCGCTCAAGCCTTCAAGGGCGGTCTTGACCGCCTGCCGGCGCACCGCTTCGCGGTCGCCGCTAAAGCGCTGGGTGCGGCTCTGGGTCGGCTGTTTGCGCGCCGCCCAGGCAAAGCACACCGTGCCAACCGGCTTTTCCGGTGTGCCGCCGGCGGGCCCGGCGATACCGGTGATGGCAACCGTCAGGTCGGCATGGCTGTGGGCGAGCGCGCCCTCGGCCATGGCGCGCGCGGTCGGCTCGCTCACCGCGCCGTGGCGCGTCAGGGTTTCGGTTTTGACGCCGAGCATCTCGCGCTTGGCCATATTGCTGTAACTGACAAAGCCGCGCTCGTACCACAGCGAGCTGCCCGGAATGGACGTCAGCACCGCACCCAGCCAGCCGCCGGTGCAGGATTCGACCGTCGCCACAGACCGCCCGGCCTGCTTGAGGTCGTGCCCGAGGTGATCGGCGAGTGTTATGAGTTCAGTGTCCATAGAGCCAAACGAGTAACTGGAGACAAACGGCCGCGGCGATGCCGGCGGCCAGATCATCCAGCATGATACCCCAGCCGCCCTTCACATGATCATTCAGCCAACTGATCGGATACGGCTTCCAGATATCAAAAAGACGGAACAGCCCGAAGCCGATGAGCAGCCAGGCCCAGCCCGCCGGCGCGAGAAACAGCGTGACCAGCATGCCGACGATTTCGTCCCAGACGATGCCCGGATGGTCATGCACACCGAGATCGCGCTCGGTACGCGCACAGGCCCACACCCCCAACAGGAAAAGCGCGGCCACGAGCAGGATATAGGCGGCCGGCGCGAGCGGCAGGAGCAGCAGATAGAGCGGCAGGGCCACCAGGCTGCCGACGGTTCCCGGTGCCTTCGGCGCCAGGCCCGCGCCGCCGCCGAAGGCGAGCAGGTAAGCCGGGTGGCGCAGCAGTGTGGTGAAAGTTGTATCGTGCTTCATTCTGTTTGGAGTCTATTCCGATGTGTCCGGAACCCTTGTAGGTCGGCCTTCAGGCCGACACGTCGCCCTAAAGGGCGACCTACGTCTGTATAGGTTGTGTGCCGGTTAATGGCGAAGTCTACACTCGGTTTCAGCGCGTGATTCAACTCACTCGGAAATGGTCGAAACCAGCTTGCTCGGGTCGATAGAGCCCGCCCTGTTCATCCATGATGCGCAAACCCGCTTCGGCCTCAATGTCGCCGATATAACTGCACGCCACACCGAACTGCGCAGAGGCAAGACGGAACGCCGTTTCCTGCGCGGACGGAATGGTGAAACACAGTTCGTAATCATCGCCACCGGCGAGCGCCGCCTGCCAGCCGACCTGTTCGAATACCGCATCATAGGCGAGCGACAGCGGCAAGCGCTTGAGATGGATACGCGCGCCAACATTGCTCGCGGCAAGAATGTGGCCGAGATCGGCAGCAAGCCCGTCGGAGATGTCGATGCACGCCGAGGCCAAGCCGCGCAGCTTGAGCCCGGCCGGCACGCGCGGCAGCGGGCGATTGAGCTGGGTAAGCACGTTGGCAAGGTATTCATCTGGCAGCTTGAGCTGGCCCTGCGCCACGCGCAGCCCGAGCGCCGCTTCGCCCAGGAGTCCCGTGACATAGATGCGATCCCCGGGCCGGGCACCGGCACGCTTCAACGCCTGTCCGTGCGGCACAAGACCCATGATCTGAATACCGATGGTGAGCGGGCCGCGCGTCGTATCCCCGCCCACCAGCGCCGCGTCGTGCTTAACTGCCAACGCGAACATCCCTTGGCAGAAACCCTCCAGCCATACCGGCTCGGCCTGTGGCAGGCTCAGGTTCAACGTGTACCACGCCGGCGTCGCGCCCATGGCCGCGAGGTCGCTCAGGTTCACCGCCAGCGCCTTGTGGCCGATGGAAACGGCGTCGGTACCTTCGGGAAAGTGCACCCCGGCAACCAGCATGTCGGTGGACACCACCAGCTGCTGGCCGGGCGGTACATCGAGTACCGCGGCGTCATCACCGATTCCGAGCGCGACATCCGGACGGGCGACCGGCTGGCGCGCGAAGTAATGGGCGATGAGTTCGAACTCGTTCAAGTTATTTTATGGAAAGCGCGCTTGCACAAAAGCAGTCATTTTTTTCAGCCCCAGTGAAGGCACGGCCTCGTGCAAGGCGCTCCTTTTCACTGCGACGCATCCCAGTCCGCGAGGGAAACAACTCTGCCGGCTTTCCCGGCCTTGCGAATATATTTCTGGTCGGCCGTCACGAAAATCCCTTTTTCGGCCAGTGCCAGCGCGTGATACGCGGCATCGTAGAACGTGACGCCGTGGTCTTGCGTTAATCCAACGGCCTGAGAGAGCCAGCGATCGTCCGGCACACCTTCCTCCAGACCAAAAGCGATCAGCAGTTGCAAGGTCTCGGCAGCCTGTCTCGGGAATCGGCGCGTGAGCGTGTTGCCCACTTCGTACAGCCACAGGGAAGGCACCTTCACGCTGACCTTCTCGGAAATCACCGCATCACGCAGCCGCAAGGCCGCATCCAGCCCCTCTTCCCCGGATGGGTCGGGCAATACCCATTTCAGGATGACCGAAGCATCCGGAACGACGACTCTCACCGGGGGCGAGTCCGGTCTTCACGCAGCCAGGCCGCAATTTCCTTAACCGACACAGCGGGCATCCGCGTGCGCAGTGCATCCATCTTGCGGGCCACGCCGGCGCGCCGGCGGGCCCTCAGCCAGTCGGCGATCGCCTCGTTGACGACACGACTGCGTTCTCCGGCGGGCACCTGTTTCAGGTCCTTCCACAATCCGTCTTCGAGCATGATGTTGACGCGGTGCGCCATGATACGGGCCTCAGTGTGTACTGGCTTACACACTAGGGAAGGCGCGGCGGGGTGTCAAGCGTCTGCGCAGCGCGGCATGGCGGTTACACGTGCCGCCTGCGGATTATCGCCGTGGAGTCTGCAATGCCCGGCGCAGTGATGTCGGGCTTCGCACGCTCAGACCAACCTACCGCGCTCGTTCATGAAAAAAAATCCGCCGCAAAGGCGCAAAGGACGCAAAGAAATACCAATGACGGTCAGCCGGATAAGCGCATCAGCATCCTGCCTTGCCGATCGGATGCCGCCCACACTCAGACAACGATTTATCTTTGCGCCCTTTGCGTCTTTGCGGCGGGTATTCTCATATCAGGACGCCTTGCGGCCGATTTCGGCGGCGCGCAGCTTGCCGGCGACCTTGTCGAGGATGGCGTTGACGTATTTGTGGCCGTGCTCGGCGCCGAAGGTCTTGGCAAGTTCCACGGCCTCGTTGATGACGGCCTTGTAGGGAATCTCCAGCTGGAACTCAAGCTCGAAAGCGCCGATGCGCAGGATCGCCCGCTCCACCGGGTCCACCTCGTCGATGGTGCGGTCGAGATGCGGCGTCAGGTGGTCATCGAGCTCATGCTGATGCAGCGGCACTTCGCGCACCAAGTGATGGAAGTACTCAATATCCACGCCCTTGAGCTCGTGGTCGCTGATAAAGTGCGTTTCGATATCCGCCGGCGCCTGCTCCGTCAGTTGCCACTGGTACAGTGCCTGTACCGCGGCCAGGCGTGCCATGTGGCGGGAGGGCTTGGCCATGGCTCAGGGCTTAAGCTTCTTGAGGAGATTGACCATCTCGATGACGCTGAGCGCGGCGTCCACGCCCTTGTTGCCGGCCTTGGTACCGGCGCGCTCGATGGCCTGCTCGATGCTATCGACGGTGAGCACGCCGAAGGCCACCGGGATGTCGTGCTGCATCATCACCTGCGCGATGCCCTTGGCGCATTCGCCGGCGACAAAATCAAAGTGCGGCGTGGCGCCGCGGATCACCGCGCCGAGCGCAATGAGCGCGTCATATTTCTTCGTGGCAGCGAGCGTCTTGAGCGTCAGTGGAACTTCGAACGCGCCGGGCACGCGCACCACTTCGATCTGACTGGCCTCGACGCCGTGGCGCACGAGCGTATCGAGCGCACCGTCCAGCAGACGCTCGCCGATGAAACCGTTGAAACGCGCCAACACGATGCCGAAGCGCGCACCGCGCGCAATCAATTCCCCTTCGATGGACTTCACGTTCTGCATGTTGACGATTTCCGAATGTAGATATAGTTATTGTTCATGGCCGGGCGGATTGATGTATTCAACGATTTCAAGCCCGAAACCGGAAAGCCCCGGTGCCTTCACCGGGTGGCTCAATACGCGCATTTTACCCACACCCAGGTCGGCGAGAATCTGGCTGCCGAGGCCGTAGGTGCGCAGCGCCTGTTGCGGACGCCTGGCCGGTAATTCTATGCCCTGTTCCTGCCGATGGAAATGCTGGACGTGCCGGATCAGCTCCTCGGCCGGCTCGTCCTGCTGCAGGATCACCACCACGCCGCCGTCCTGCGCCACGCGCGCCATGGCAGCGCGCAGGCTCCAGGAGCCGCCGCGATGCGCAACCCCGAGCAGATCCAGCAGGCTGCCCTGCACGTGCACGCGCACCAGCGTTGGCTGATCGCGCCGAATATCGCCTTTCACCAATGCAAGATGTGCGGTGTCCTCGATGTCGTCGTGGTAGGCGATCACCCGGAACTCGCCGAACTCGGTGGGCAGGTGGCACTCGGCGACACGCTGCACCGTGGCCTCGTTCTGCATGCGGTAGTGGATGAGGTCGGCAATGGTGCCGATCTTGAGGCCATGCTGCTGCGCGAACTTCTCGAGCTCCGGCTGGCGCGCCATGCTGCCGTCCTCGCTCAGGATCTCGCAGATCACGCTCGCCGGCATGAGTCCGCCCATGCGCGCCAGGTCCACGCCCGCCTCGGTGTGGCCGGCGCGCGCCAGCACCCCGCCGCGGCGCGCCATGAGCGGAAAGATGTGTCCCGGCATGATGATGTCCGCGGGCTTGGCATCCGGGCGGATGGCGGCCTGCACGGTGGTGGCGCGGTCGGCGGCCGAGATGCCGGTGGTCACGCCCTCGGCGGCCTCGATGGAAACGGTGAAGTTGGTGGTGAACGGCGTCATGTTGTCGTTCACCATGAGCGGCAGGCTGAGCTGGCGGCAACGCTCCGGGGTGAGCGTCAGGCAAATGAGCCCGCGGCCGTGCTTGGCCATGAAGTTGATGTCTTCCGGGCGCACCTTCTCGGCCGCCATCAACAGGTCGCCTTCGTTCTCGCGGTCCTCGTCATCCATGATCACGACCATGCGGCCGCGCTTCAGCTCCTCGATGATTTCGCTGGTGGGACTGATTGCCATGCTCTGTGCCCGAAAAAAACGCCGATTATGGCGGATTTTTATTGCTGACGCCGTAAAAATATCATTGCCGGCGAGGATTTAGCAAAACTCTGCATAGTTTTCCTTAACACCGCCATCGGCCGACCCATCGCGCCCTTCCGTCGTCTCGGTACTCCCGTCCCGGCACGAGCTGTGTTCCCATGGTCTATAGTAGTTATTCACGGGACGCGCGAGGATGCAGGCACTCCCAATTCATTTCACTACAGTTTGCCCGTCACCGGATGCGACGGCATGCCACTCCCCGCGAGGGCACGACCGTGGAACCCAATAAGGCCGATTTTCACGCCAAAACCATCCGCCTGGATGAACGCCTGCAGCAACGGCGTGCCGACAGCGCGGCGCCGCCTCCGGCCGCCAGCCAGTCCACGCTCGGGCCGGGCAGCATGCTGGGCAACTACCTCATTGTCAGCCAGATCGGCGAGGGCGGCATGGGCGTGGTGTACAAGGCCATGGACACGGTCCTCGACCGCACCGTGGCGCTTAAAATCCTGCCGCCGCACCTCCTGCAGAACCCGGACTTCATGCACCGCTTTCGCACCGAGGCCTATGCCCAGGCGCGCCTGCATCACCCGAACATCGTCACCCTCTACTCGATGCTGGAGATCCCGGCCGGGTTCGTGCTGGTCATGGAGTATGTGGAGGGCCAGACCCTGCATGCGCGCATTCGTGGCGAAGGGCCACTTACGCCAGAGGTGGCGCTGTCGATCTTCGAACAGGCGCTGCGCGGCGTGACCTACGCCCATCACATGGGCATCGTGCACCGCGACCTGAAGCCGGACAACATTTTCATCACCCGCAAGAATGAGGTGAAGATCATGGATTTCGGCGTCGCCAAAATCCTCGACAACAAGGAGCCGACGCGCTCGCGCTCCATGGTCGGCACCCTGCTCTACATCTCCCCGGAACAGATCAATGGCCGGGACGCGGATGTCCGTTCGGACATCTACACCCTTGGCATCAGCCTGTTTGAAGCGGTCACCGGTCGCCTGCCGTTTGAGCGCCGGACCGACTACGGCCTCATGCACGCGCATATCCTGGAAGAACCGCCACGGCCGCGCCAGCTCAAGCGCGATCTGCCCAAGGCGCTGGAGAAAGTGATTCTCACGGCTATCGAAAAAGAACCCGATAATCGTTTCCAGAGTGCCTCCGAGTTTCATGAAGCATTGCTTCGGCAAAGCCAGCGTTTGGGGCTGGTATTGCCGGAGGCGGATGGCCATATCACTTCGGCATTGCCGCGCCAGCTTGGCGAACGCCTGGCGTCGCGCAATCGCGTGCTGGGCGGGATCGGTTTCGATGTCTTCCTGATTGCTGCCGTCACGGTGCTGGCGCTAGCCCTTGGTCTCTACCCCAGTCAGCAGCGTCCCCTGGACGAGGTGGAGCCGGTAACCCGCTTGGCGAAGAAAAACCAGGTGGCGCCGGCCGCCGCCCCGGCGCGCAAAACGCCACAGCAAGACAAGCCAACGCCCCCGGCGCGCGACCGTTACGACTCGCTGCGCAAGGCCTGGGGCGGCTGACACGCCACGGCGTTCACGATAGAGTGCTCACCGGTTTCCACGATCACGAAGGTAAGGAAGAACGAACACCATGAAAGTAACAATCCGCCGTTCAACCCTGTGTGCAATCATGTTGACCGCCTTGCTGGGTGGCTGCGCGAGCATGGATCAATTCAGCTGTGACATGCACGAGACCCAAGCGCGCGGGTCCAAGCCGGTCACTACCTACACACCGACCAATCCCAAGAGCGGCGAAACCGCGCTCCGTTCGCTCCCGGCGGGCAGCGTCGCGCAGGTGCCAGCCTACAAGATCAGATTCAAACCCGGCTTCACCAAACCGTGCACCACCCTCACCCTGCACAAGGATGTGGTCATCCTGCGCAGCGACGAGGCCACTGTAACGCTGAACGAGGTCCGCGAGTTCTATGCCGAGGATGGCACGCTCATCGCCACTTCCACCCAGGACATCAGCGAGCAGGTCAAGAAGAGCGGAGCCTACCTCGCCACCACACCGCTGCCGATTCCGAAATCCGCCCCGCCGGGCAAATACAAAATCGTCAACAAGCTTCTGTACGAGCGGCGCGGCGACCGCCGCGCGCCTGTCCCGATCGCCCGCGCGGAAGGGTTTTTCTACATCATTCCGCCGCAATAAAAATGAGCAGGGCGCCCATAAAACGCCGGGGAAGCGGGCCGTCTATCCGGCCAGTACCTCCATTTGTCCCGCTGCAGCCATCTGCCCATGCCGGCCATGACAAAGTCGCGTAGCATGAAGGACATACCGATTTTCAGGGGTTCATGACGTGTCCGATCTGCGCCTGGTATACGAGAATGCCGAGCCTGCTCCAAAGCCCGAAAAGGCGACGGACATGAGCCACACCCGCGTCATCAAGGATCCGGCCAGCAACACGACCGTCGGCATGGTCACGCCCACGTTCGAGGCGGGCAGCACCATCGGCAGCTACCTGGTCGTCAGCAAGCTGGGCGAAGGCGGCATGGGCATGGTGTACAAGGCACACGACACCACCCTCGACCGCACGGTGGCGCTCAAGGTGCTGTCGCCGCATCTGTTCCGCAATCTGGAATTCCTGCAGCGCTTCCGCGTCGAGGCGCAGGCGCAGGCGCGCCTCAACGGCCCGAACATCGTCACCCTGCACTCGATGTTCGAGATTCCCGGCAGCCTGGTGCTGGTCATGGAGCACGTGGAGGGCCACACCCTCGACCAGCGCCTGCACAACGAAGGGCGGCTGTCGGTGGCGACCACGGTCTGGGTATTCGAACAGGCGCTGCTCGGCGTGGAGCGCGCGCACCGCATGGGCATCGTGCACCGCGATCTCAAGCCGTCCAACATCTTCATCACCAATACCCATGAGATCAAGCTCATGGATTTCGGCGTGGCCAAGATTCTGGACAGCAAGGAAAACACCCAGACCGGTTCGATGATCGGCACGCTCATGTACATCTCGCCCGAACAGATCACCGGCCATGATGCCGATTTCCGCTCCGACGTCTACACCCTGGGTATCACGCTCTATCAGGCCGTGACCGGGGTATTGCCGTTCGAGAAGAAGACCGACTACGAATACATGAATGCGCACCTGCACGAGCAGCCGCTGCCGCCCACCGCCCTGCAGCCGGCCATTCCGCAGGAACTCGAGGACATCATCCTCAAGGCGATGGACAAGAATCCGGACAAACGCTTCCAGAGCGCGCACGAGTTCCGCAAGGCCCTGCTCAAGGTCGGCATGGTGCACGTGCGCGCCTACCGGCGCCTCAAGGCGATCCGGCGCGAGAAAGACAAGGCCGCCCTGTCACTCTCGCCGACCTGGCGGCGTGAAGAGGAAGAGGTGCTGTCCTTTGCCGAACAGCTGGGCGCCCGCCTGGAAGGATTCTTCGACAAAAGGAAGACCACCGTTACCGCCGTTGTCGCCGGTATTGCCGTGCTCGGTCTGGCAACAACGTTGTGGCTGCGGCCCGCGCAAGAACCGCCAACGCCTGTCGCACAAAGCACTGTCCAGCAGACGGAGATTATCGCTCCCGCAGCGCAGTCCGCTGCCGCCGACCCTGCTGCGGCATCTGTTGCAACGCCCGCCGTAACCACCGGCACGTCTGCGCCTGTCAAGACTCCGGACAATGGCGGCGCTCAGGTTGTCAGAAACATCCCGGCACCGGGTACAGCGCCCGCCAAAACCGAATCATCCGGAAAACAAACAGCCAGCCGGTCGCGCCAGAATCAAAACAACGCCAAGACCGATCAAATGAAGAAAGCCGACGACCAGAAGTACGACGCCTTGAAGAAGGCCTGGGGCGGATAGCTTCATCCATCGCGCAACCCGTTGCACCGCGCATCGCCCCTATCTGAGAAATCCGTGTTCCGCGAGAAACGCGGGCGTGATGGCCGAGACCGCATCGGCCGCGCGCTCGCCGAGCATCAGGCGTTCGAGATAACGCGCAATCAGATCGACTTCCAGATTCACGCGACAGCCCGGCTGAACCTCGCCGAGCGTCGTGGACATCAGTGTGTGCGGCACGACATTAATATCAAACAGAGCGCCTTCCACGGCATTCACCGTGAGGCTCACACCATCCAGGCAGATCGAGCCCTTGCCGGCAATATAGCGTGCCAGCGCCGCGGGCGCCTGGATACGAAAGCGCACGGATCGCGCCTCGGCGCTGCGCTCTACCACTTCCCCCACAGCGTCCACGTGTCCGCTCACCAGGTGTCCGCCCAGGCGGCTTGATGGCGTAAGCGCCTTCTCCAGGTTGACGCGGCTGCCCGTGCCCAGATTGCCGAGCGTGGACCGCGCCAGGGTCTCGCCCGAGACATCCGCGCTAAACCCGTTCGCGTCATGTTCGACCGCTGTAAGGCATACTCCACTCACGGCAATACTGTCGCCGCGTTGCACGTCGCTCATATCGAGCGCACCGCAATGGATGCGCAAACGCGCATCGCCGCCCTTCCGTTCGATAAGTGCAATACCGCCAACTGCCTGAATGATGCCGGTAAACATAGTTCGAGTCGGGAGTCGGGAGTCGGGAGTCGGGAGTCGGGAGTGTAACGGCACAAACCTGAAACTTGAAGCCGGCGACTAGCGCGCCACGCGTGCGGTGATGCGCCAATCCTTGCCGACGGCGCGCACATCCTGAATATCCAGGGCAACGCGATCGGCCATGCTCCCGAGACCCGGGATATTGAACAGTCCGCGTGCGCCGCTGCCGAGCAGATGCGGGGCGAGATAAAGCACCAATTCGTCGACGAGTCCGGCGCGCAGCAGTTCTCCGCAGAGCGTCGCGCCAGCCTCGACCAGCACCTCATTCACCTCGCGCGCGGCGAGATGCTCCAGGAGCAGCTTGAGGTTTATGCGCCCCGACACGACCGGCAGACCGAACACCTCGGCGCCGGCAGCGCGCAGCGCCGCCGCATCGTTCGCATGTTCCTCACTGGTTATAACAAGTGTCACGCCCGGCAGGGCCAGCATGCGTGCCGCCGGGCGCATGCGCAGCCGCGGGTCCAGCACAACGCGCAACGGTTGGCGATCAATATCGAGGTCGCGCACGGTGAGCGATGGATCGTCCGCCAGCACCGTGCCGATACCGGTGAGAATCGCGGAGCTGCGCGCGCGCAGACGCTGCACATCGGCGCGTGCTGCCTCCCCCGTGATCCACTTGCTCTCCCCGTTTTCGAGCGCCGTGCGGCCATCCAGGCTCGCGGCCAGCTTCACGCGCACATAGGGCCGGCCACGGGTCATGCGCGCGATGAAACCGGGATTCAGATGCTCGGATTCGGCCTGCAACAGGCCGATGTCGACACGGATACCGGCCTTTTCGAGCTCGGCGATGCCCTGGCTGGCCACGCGCGGGTTGGGATCGGGCATGGCCGCCACCACGCGCGCAATGCCGGCCTTGGCCAGCGCCTCGCTGCAGGGCGGAGTACGGCCGTGATGACAACAGGGTTCGAGCGATACATAGGCCGTCGCGCCGCGCGCCTGCTGGCCGGCGGCGGCCAGCGCATGCACTTCGGCGTGCGGCTCGCCGGCGCGCCGGTGCCAGCCCTCGCCCACGACCCGGCCGTCCCGCACAATCACGCAGCCGACGCGTGGATTGGGATCGGTGGTGTAGAGACCGCGTTTTGCCAGTTGCAGGGCGCGCGCCATGTGGCGCACGTCATCCGGTGACGGATTGTTCATGTTTTTCCGTTGTCGCTGTCCGGGATGAGCTTGAGCTGCTTGTCGCGCACGTCCGCCGTCGGCTCGTTCTGCAGGCGCTGCACCTCATCACGGAAGGCGTCCAGATCCTGGAAGCTCCGGTACACCGAGGCGTAGCGCACGTATGCCACCGGGTCGAGCTCCTTCAGCTCCTCCATCACCCAATCGCCGATCGCGCGCGAGTTCACCTCGCGCTCGCCACTCGTGAGCAGTTTCTGACGGATGCGGCCGATGGCCTTCTCCACCGCGGCCGCGTCCACTGGCCGCTTCTCCAGTGCCCGGGTCATGCCGGCACGCAGTTTTTCCTCATGAAACGGCTCGCGCCGGCCATCGGACTTGATGACCTGGGGAAGACGCAGTTCGGCACGCTCGAAGGTGGTGAAGCGCTCGCTGCACACTTCGCACTCCCGGCGGCGACGCACCGAGCTGCCGTCTTCGCTCAGGCGCGAATCGATTACCCGGGTTTCATCGGCGGAGCAGAACGGACAGCGCATAAAATTATGGCAAGACGAACGAAGTAGGGCTTCGTTAAATCAGATACAAGGGGAAAGATACCATGTACAAGGAAAATCAAACCCTTGTATCTTGTACCTTGTATCTTGCATCCGCCTATTGCTCATACACAGGAAAGCGTCGGCACAATTCTTCCACCTTGGCGCGCACTGTGACGCGGACTGTGGCATCGCCGAGATTGTCCAGAATGTCGCAGATCCAGCTGGTCAACGCTTCGACCTCCGGCTCCTTGAACCCGCGCGTGGTGCTGGCCGGGGTGCCGATGCGGATGCCACTGGTGACGAATGGCGATTGCGGGTCGTTCGGCACGGCATTTTTGTTTACCGTGATGTGTGCTTCGCCAAGCGCCGCCTCGGCATCCTTGCCGGTTATCTTCTTGTCGATCAAATCGACCAGAAACAGGTGATCGTCGGTGCCGCCGGAGACGATCCTGTAACCACGTTTCATCATTACCGCCGCCATGGCGCGCGCATTCTGCACCACCTGCTGCTGATAGACCTTGAACTCCGGCTGCAACGCCTCGAGGAATGCCACCGCCTTGGCGGCGATCACGTGCATCAGCGGCCCGCCCTGGGTGCCTGGAAAAATCATCGAGCTGATTTTCTTCTCGATGTCCGGGTTGGCGCGCGCCAGAATGATGCCGCCACGCGGCCCGCGCAGGGTCTTGTGCGTGGTCGAGGTCACGACGTCCGCCAGCGGCACCGGATTGGGATAGAGCCCGGCCGCCACGAGACCGGCGACATGCGCCATGTCCACAAACAGATAGGCGCCGACGCTGTCGGCGATCTGGCGGAAGCGCGCCCAGTCGACGATGCGCGAGTAGGCGGAAAAACCGGCCACGACCATCTTCGGTTTGTGTTCCTGCGCCAGGCGCGCGACCTGGTCATAGTCGATCTCGCCGCTCTTGTCGTTCAGGCCATACTGCACGGCATTGAAAATCTTGCCGGAAAAATTGACCTTGGCGCCATGGGTGAGATGCCCGCCGTGCGCGAGGCTCATGCCGAGGATGGTGTCGCCGGGATTGAGCAGTGCGAAATAGACGGCGGCGTTCGCCTGCGAGCCGGAGTGCGGCTGGACGTTGGCGTAGGCCGCGCCGAACAGTTGCTTGGCGCGATCAATGGCCAGGCTCTCTGCGACATCCACGTACTCACAGCCGCCGTAATAGCGCTTGCCCGGATAGCCTTCGGCATACTTGTTGGTCAGCACCGAGCCTTGGGCGGCCAACACCCGCGGCGAGGCGTAGTTTTCCGAGGCGATCAATTCGATATGGTCCTCCTGGCGGCGGACCTCATTCTGCATGGCCCGCCAGAGCACCTCATCAAAGCCGGAAATGGTCATGTTCTTGCTAAACATCCGGAATTTTTCGCCTCCTGTGTCGCTGCGCGTCACATCCCGCCAGGCGGCGGAATGCCGGGGTTCTGCCCCTCAAAATGGCATAGGATAGCCAATCCCCACCCCAAATGCATGATCTTCATTGCAAATCAGGCTCACTCGGGCTGCCGGCCAGCATCGATTGCGACTCCTGGTCAATGATAAAAATCGATAAACTTCAATGGCATAGATATTGCTCACATATTAAAGACAAAGAGCCGCCAACGATCATCAGCGCGACAGGAAGTCAGACAGATAGAGAGAGGCGGCCGGAAAACATCGGAGTGGCGGCATCCGGCACATGAGCAATATCGCATCCTCGGCAAAGCGGCACGGACGCTTCCGTTTCGGCGTGCGCGAAAAGATCGTGCTGATCCTGCTCGCCACCCTGTTGGTCACCCTCAGCGTCAGCGGCCTGCTCGCCCTGCGCGCGCACAAACAGGACATTCTCGAAGAAACCAACCGGCGCGGCCACGAAGCGGTGCATTTCATCGCCCAGCACCTCGCGTACAGCGTGGTGAGCTACGACTACCACACCCTGGAACTCCTGCTCCAGAATATCATTCGGAGCGAAGACATCGTTTACGTGCGCGTGGACAATACACGCGGTAACGTCATGGCCGTGGCCGGCACTCCGCCCAGTGCGTCGCAGAACGTACAGCACTACCGCGCGGACATCCGCCTGAACGACGATACCCTGGGGCAACTGCATCTTGGCCTGTCCACCGAACGCGTCATCCAGACTCTCGCGACCCGGCAGCGTGAAGCGCTGATCGGCCAACTGCTGGCGGTCGTGGTCGTGATGCTGGCGGGCTTCCTGGCAGTCTCCGCCTTCATCATCCGGCCGCTCACCGTTAGCGCGCGGATCATCGGCGGAAACCTGGAGTCTGGTGACGACACGCTGCAGCGCATACCATTCAATTCTGCGGACGAATTCGGCGATCTGGCGCGGGGATTCAATGCCCTGCAGGAACATCTCGACGACGCGCGCCAGAAACTCGAATCACGCGTCAACCATGCCAACCAGGAGTTGCAGAACGCCTACCAACATCTCACGACCCAGGCAAACGAACTGCGTAGCCTGAACCAGGAACTGGAATTGCTGAGCGTGACCGACCCGCTCACCGGCCTCTACAACCGCCGACACTTCGAGAGATTGATGGAGAGCGAAATGGCGCTGTCCATCCGTAGCGATGAGACCATCAGCATCATTCTGCTGGATGTCGATAATTTCAAGACCATCAACGAGCAGTATGGGCATAGCGGCGGTGACGCCGTGCTGCGCAACGTGGGACGCGTCATTGCCGGACACATACGCCACAGTGACGTCGCCTGCCGCTATGGCGGCGATGAATTCTTCATCCTCTGCAGGAATGCAACGATTTCCAATGCCGTTGGATTTGCCGACGTCCTCCTGGATGCGCTGGTTGTGAATTCATTCCGTCCGGGCGGCCGGAATATAGACATCACCGTGAGTATCGGGGTCGCCACCATTCCGGGCGTGCACGCCATCACCACCGCCGGGGAATTTTTCCAATGCGCGGACGAGGCACTGCGCGCCTGCAAGCAGCGCGGGCGCAACAGCGTGCTGCATTATTCCATGCTGGATCGCGACCAGAAGTCCCAGAGTCGTTGAGCTTACGTCGCGGGGCTAGATCTGGCCCGCGGCCTGGATACGTACCGTCAATCGCGTATTGCGCTAACGAGCAACGGCAGGGAACCTGCTGATTAACGATCAATCACCGCAAAGCCGCGACGGACGCAAAATAAAATAACCATTTCATCGAGAAGTGTCTTTGCGCTCTTTGGGGTGAGACATTGCTTTTGGGCGCTTGTTCAGAGACTCCTTAGCGGCGCGCGTCGAAGATGCGCTCCGGGTGCTCGAGATCGTTGACCCGGCGCCAGTCTTCCGCGCCCGCGGCACGTACGCGTTTTTCCCACCATTCCATGCGGTTCAGGTAGCGGCGCGGATCGATATTGTCGGTGGTGAGTTTGGTGACGTTGAGCGCGACGATAGTGATCCCCTTCAGGTCGATCGGAAAATCACGCTTCGTTTGATAATCCAGTTCCTCCTGCATATCGGAGAAGATCAGAATGGTCTTGCGCCCGGCGCCGGTTTCGTTCAGAAATTCGGCCGCCTGGATGATGCCACCGGTAATGTCCGTGTAGGCGCTGCCCTTCGTAACGCCCTTGGTGAAATCCGCAACCTTGTCGCGGAAGGCGCGTTTTTGGGCATTGGCCTGAAGCGGGTCTTTATCGAACGTGACCTTGGCGATAATGTCCTTCTCGCTGAACGAACGGCTTTTTACGCGCGCCACGGCGAATGAATCGCCCGGGTTGAGCGTGCCGAGGATATAGCCGGTCAGCGCCTGCGCCCGCCCCAGCTCCTGGGTGTAGGTGCCGGAGGTGTCGACCAGCATGTAGACCGACCTGGCATGACTCTTCTTGTCGGCGCAGGCGCTGATGGCCAGGACGAAAAATAGCACCGTCACCGTGATCAGAAGTCTGCGCATCATCCCTGCCCTCCGGTGGCACGGTGTTCGCTATCGGTCAAACGTTTGGGAAACGGCACTGTTTCGACAGATGGTGATACCTTTGCCGCCCCGCGTCCGGTATTCGCGCCTTGCACCATCCGTTCAATCAGGAGCGGCACAATGATCACCGCGTCATACAGCATGCACAGCGAATTGCCGATCTGCTTCGCGATGACGCCGACGACCCGCAGCAGCAATGCCAGTCCACGCAGCGTGAACACCAGTCCATTGCCAAACACGGTGCGCGACGACTGGATGAAATACTCGAGTGGAATGGCGACGAACGCGAGCGCAAATGGCAGGGTAAAGCCCAGAATCATCTGCCCGGCGGTCGGGATTTTCATCATCCAGGAAGCATCCAGCGGTGCGGCCACCGCGGCATTTCCGAGCGACTGTTTGAGCGCCACGTCGGCCGACACGATCAGGTCGCGCATTACCGCCAGCGCCACTTCCACACCAGCCAGCACCAGCAGAATGGTGAGCGAGATCCACATCATGGTGCGGCGCATTTTCTCGTTCACGTTCGACAGCGGAAACAGGTGCGTGAAACGCAGCGACTCCATCAGGAACAAGCCCATCAGGGTCTCGAACAGGATGATCACCAGCGCCGCCACTTCCGAGGCCTGCAGGTTGTCAGTAATGTAGTCGCCACCACCGACCATCGCCGACATCGGCAGAGAGATGAGCTTGTAGTTGACGAATGCCCCGCCGATCGCAATCAGCATCACCAGTCCGGAGATGGAGAACTGGATCGATGCCGAGGCACCAAGTGCATGTTCGGCCTTGTCGAGATTGGCGTTGATGTGCTGGACCTTCTCCACCTGGGCGTCGATCTTGGCGGCGCTGCCCTGCAGACCGGTAATATTCTTGTCGACCTTGTTCAAGGTCTGCTGGAGCGTGCGCCAGAACGGCTGGAAGCCTTTGAGAATCTTGTGCCGTTCCTGGTATGACCGCCGATATTCGGCGACAACCTTGTCGTAGATCTCGTCAATCGACGTGCTGATGTCGGCCAGGATCCGCTCCACCAGGCCATCGCCGGACGACTTGATCTTGGCAATCGCGCCCACCGCCTTGGTCCACTCCGGCGGTGGCGGCGGCACCTCGCCGCACTTCTGGTAGTCCTCCTCAATGCGCGTAATCTCATCCATGAGCTTGCGTTGCAGCGCCGGATAGCCCTGCAGGTCGCGCTGCACCACCGCGGTTACGCGCTCGAACTCGCGCTCGATCGACTTCATCGCCTCCTCGCGGCCGTGCGCCAGCAGCACCTGGCGGTTGCGCTGGCGCAACAGCACGGCACTGGACGCCAGCCAGCGCGCACCCAGACGCAGCGGATTGCTGATGGCGCGCGTAAGAGACCGGAACAGGCCCTGCATCGGCCGGCGCGCGGCGTACAGGAACGGCAGGGCGATCAGAAACAGCACCACCGCCGACAGCGCCGGATTTTCCGGCCAGATCATCCACACGGTCCCGCTAGGCATGAGTTTTTCTCCCTTTTCGGAGGCTGCTGAAGTGAATCGTTACAAGCTTCCATCCAGTATGAGGCCTAACCGACCCCATACCGTTGCGCTGACCGGATGAGCGGATAAAGGCGGGGAATTGCAGGATCGCCGGCAGGGATGGACAGACGTGCGGTACTTCAGCGGCGGAACGCCGCGCTTGCAGGAACAGGAGGAGATTAAGGCCGGGTGTCGGCCTCGCCCGTCTCTTTCTTGGCCGGCAGCATGTCTTCGCGCGAGAGTCCAAGCCACATGACAATCGGGCTCGCCACCAGCACCGAGGAATAAATGCCGAACAGGATGCCGATGGTCAGGGCCAGCGCGAAGTAGTGCAGGGTCTCGCCACCGAACAGCAGCATGGACAGCACCGCAAGCTGGGTGGAGCCGTGCGTGATGATGGTGCGCGACATGGTGCGCGTGATCGCATTGTCGATAATCTGCGGAATCGTGGCCGCGCGCATCTTGCGGAAGTTCTCGCGGATGCGGTCGAACACCACCACCGATTCGTTCACCGAATAGCCGAGGATGGCGAGCACCGCCGCCAGCACCGTGAGCGAGAAGTCCCACTGAAAGAAAGCGAAGAAACCGAGAATGATAATCACATCGTGCAGGTTGGCGATGATCGCCGCTATGCCGAACTTCCATTCGAACCGGAACCAGAGATACACCACGATGCCGATGGACACGAACAACAGCGCCAGCCCGCCGTTCTCATACAGTTCGCGGCCCACCTGCGGGCCGACAAATTCGGTGCGCCGCAGCTGCGCCCCGGCGTCTTCGCGATGCAGCACCTCCATCACCGTATCGGAGAGGGCGGCACTGGCCAGGTTGGCTTTGCCCGGCAGGCGGATCAGCACGTCGCGCGAACCGCCGAAATTCTGCACCGTGACATCGGTGTAGCCGCTGCGCTCCAGCAGCGCGCGGATCTTCGGCAGCTCGGCCGCCTGCGGGTAGCTGACCTCCATCACCGTGCCGCCGGTGAAATCCACGCCGAAGTTGAGTCCCCGGGTCGCCAGAAAAAACACCGCGAGCAGGAACGTGACCAGCGAGATCACGTTGAACACCAACGCGTGGCGCATGAACGGAATGTCTTTGCGGATCTTGAAAAATTCCATGGCGTGCGTTGTTCGCTGTCAGGTGTTCAGTTTCAAACGTTGTACAAGGCTACTTCCACTGGGTATTGCCGATGGCCAGGCGCTCGAGCTTGCGCCGACCACCGTAGATCAGATTTACCAGCGCACGCGACACCATCACCCCGCTGAACATGGAGGTAATGATGCCCAGGCACAGCACCACTGCAAAACCGCGCACCGGACCGCTGCCAAACATGAACAGTGTGACACCGGCGATCAGCGTGGTGATATTTGAGTCGAAAATGGTGCCGAAGGCGCGCTCGTAGCCGGCATGGATGCTGGCCTGCGGCGTGTTGCCGTTGCGCAGCTCCTCGCGGATACGCTCGTTGATCAGCACGTTGGCATCGATCGCCATGCCCACGGTAAGCGCGATGGCGGCCATGCCGGGCAGCGTCAGGGTGGCCTGCAACAGCGACAGCAGCGCGACCAGCAATACCACGTTGATGCCGAGCGCGAGCACCGCGGTCACGCCGAAGACCAGGTAGTAGACGATCATGAACACGGCAATGGCGGCAAAGCCGATCCAGGTGGAGTGGAAGCCACGCTGGATGTTCTCCGCGCCGAGGCTCGGGCCGATGGTGCGCTCCTCGATGATCTCGACCGGCGCGGCGAGCGCGCCGGCCCGGAGCAGCAGCGCCAGGTCGCGCGCCTCTTCGATGCTGTCGAGGCCGGTGATCTGAAAACGCTTGCCGATCTGCTCGCGGATCACCGGTGCGGTGATCACCTCCTCGACCCGCACGCGGCTGCGCACCTGCCGGCCTGCGGCATCCAGCAGCGGCTTGCCCGTGGCATCCAGCTGGGTCTCCGACTTGATCTCGATATACACCACCGCCATGCGCTTGCCGACGCTCTCGCCGGTGACGCGCTGGTTGATGGCCGCGCCGCGCGCATCCAGCGTGATGTGCGCCACCGCCCCGCCCGCCTGGCTGTCGAAGCCGGCGGCGGCATCGATGATGTTGTCGCCCGAGTAGATCACCTGCTTCTTGAGCAGGATCGGACGACCGCGCCGGTCCTTGTAGAGTTTGGCGCCGGCCGGCACATGACCGCTGAGCGCCGCGGTCAGATCGTGCTCTTCATCCACCAGCATGATTTCAAGGGTTGCGGTGCGGCCGAGGATTTCCTTGGCCTTGGCGGTGTCCTGCACGCCGGGCAACTGCACCACGATGCGGTCGATGCCCTGCTGCTGGATGACCGGCTCGGCGACCCCCAGCTCGTTCACGCGATTACGCAGCGCAACGATGTTCTGGTCGAGCGCGAACTTGCGCTTCTCGGTCATGGACTGCTCGGTCAGGCGCGCCAGCAGGAAATACTCATCGCCCTTCTGGCCATCGACCAGGCCCAGTTCCGGCAACTGGCGGCGCACCACTTCGCGCCCCTTGTCGCGCTCGGCGGCGTCGCGGAAGCGCACTTCCAGCCCGCCGCTTTCAAGACGCGTTACCGTCAGGTAGCGCACCTTCTTTTCACGCAGCGCGCTGCGCAGATCGTCCACGTAGCGTTCCTCGGCCTTCTTGAGCGCCGACACCATGTCCACCTGCATGAGGAAATGCACGCCGCCACGCAGGTCGAGGCCCAGATACATCGGGTTGGCATTGATCCAGCCGAACCAGGCGGGTGTGGCCGGCAACAGGTTGAGGGCGACGGTGTAATGGTCGCCGAGCGCGCGCTGCACGGTATCGCGCGCCTTGAGCTGGGTATCGGTGTCACGGAACCGGACCTTCAGGCTCTTTTCGTCGCGCTGCGCGGCGACGGCTTCGATGCCGGCGTGCTTCAGCACCTGTTCCACCTGCGCCAGAGTCGTGGCATCCACCTTGGTGGTGCGCGTAGCCGAGACCTGGATGGCCGGGTCTTCGCCGTACAGATTAGGGATGAAATAAAGGAATCCCGGCACGACAATGGCCAGGATCAGCAGGTATTTCCAGAGCGGGTAGCGGTTCATGGGTTGCGTAGCGGCGTGTCGTTCGCTTGTAGGAGCGGCCTTATGGCCGCGATGATCGCGGCCATAAGGCCGCTCCTACAAAATCACGCGCCCTTGACCGTACCCTTGGGCAGAACCTGCGTCACCGCTTGGCGCTGCACCTTGATGGCGACACCGTCGGCAATCTCCACGGTGATGTAGCTCTCGCTGACATCGGTCACGCGCCCGAGGATGCCGCCACCGGCCACCACCTCGTCGCCCTTGGCCAGCTTGGCCACCATCTCGCGGTGTTCCTTGGCGCGCTTGCTCTGCGGGCGGATCAGCAGGAAGTAGAAGATGACGAAAATAACGATGAGCGGCAGGAACGACATGAATCCGCCGGCCGCGCCGCCGGCCGGGGCCGGATCGGCAGCATGGGCATCGGACACAATCAGGCTGAGGAGGTTTTCTGGCGCGGTCATGGCTGTTCCTGTAATCAATCGGACTTGAAATTGGCGGCGTCTGCCGGGGTTTCGCCGTCCTCCGGTTCGTCCGGGGCGGCCTGGTTCTGGCGGCGCCTACAATAAAACTTCTCGACGAATTCATCCAGCCTTTTTTGCTCGATCGCCTGGCGCAGGCCGCGCATCAGCGACTGGTAGTAATAAAGGTTATGGATAGTGGCCAGGCGCGCGCCCAGGATCTCGTTGCACTGCTGCAGGTGGCGCAGGTAGGCGCGACTGTAGTTCCGGCAGGTGTAGCAGTCGCAGCGCGAGTCGATCGGGCCGGTATCGGCGGCATAGCGGCTGTTGCGAATTTTCACCGCCCCGCCCTGGGTAAACAGCCAGCCGTTGCGCGCATTGCGCGTCGGCAGCACGCAATCGAACATGTCCATGCCGCGGCGCACGGCCTCGACCAGATCCTCGGGCGTGCCGACACCCATCAGGTAGCGCGGCCGGTCGGCCGGGAGTTGCGGGGCCACGCTGTCCAGAACCCGCAACATCTCCTCCTTCGGCTCGCCCACCGACAGCCCGCCCAGCGCGTAGCCATCGAAGCCGATCTGCTTGAGGCCGGCGAGCGATTCACGGCGCAGATGCGCGTACATGCCGCCCTGCACAATACCGAACAGCGCGGCCGCATGGCCTTCATGGGCACGCTTGCTGCGTTCCGCCCAGCGCAGCGAGAGTTCCATGGAGGCGCGCGCCTGTTCCTCCGTGGCCGGATACGGGGTGCACTCGTCGAAGATCATAATAATATCCGCGCCGAGCGCCTGCTGCATGGCCATGGATTCTTCCGGCCCCATGAATATGCGATCGCCGTTCACCGGCGACTGGAAGGTCACGCCCTGCTCGCTGATTTTTCGCAGTTTCCCCAGGCTCCACACCTGAAATCCGCCCGAATCGGTGAGGATCGGCCCGTCCCAGTGCATGAAACGATGCAGCCCGC
>CAYHES010000022.1:3805-22280 GCA_964355495.1 uncultured Acidiferrobacterales bacterium | reverse complement strand
AGACGTTCCGCGCCTACGACTCGATTGCAGACAGCGTGGAGGATTTCACGCGCTTTCTGAAAGACAGCCCGCGCTACCGCGAAGCAGTTGCCGCCGGTACCGACGCGCAGGCATTTGTCGAATCCCTGGCGCGCGGCGGCTATGCCACCGATCCGGTTTACGCGCGCAAGCTTCGGTCGATCCTGGGGGGCGAGACGCTGCGCACCGCGCTCGCCGACATACAGGGGCGTACCCGTGTCGCGGGAGACGGGACATCGGCAGCGACCGAGCTAAAGATTTCAAACGGCCGGCCGATACCGGCCTGAGGAGCTATTCATGACAACCGCCTACACGAAGACTGCGACGTGCCCATGGCACGTGCGCCGCGGAGGCTGAGATGGCCAGCGGCGACCTGCTTGGCACGTCCATTTCCGGCCTGCTCGCGTTCCAGCGCGCGCTCTCGGTTACCGGACACAACGTCTCGAATGTCAACACGCCGGGCTACAGTCGCCAGCGGGCGGATCTGGTCACGCGTCCGCCGACCCCGTCCGGCGACGGCTTCATCGGCAACGGCGTTACGGTCAACAGCGTCGAGCGCATTGTCGATGGCTTCATCAACGGCCAGCAGACGGCGGCGACCGCAGCCAACGGCCAGTTGCAGGAGTTCTACCGGCTCGCCAGCCAGGTGGACAACCTGCTGGCGGATCCGCAGGCCGGTCTCGCACCCAGTCTGCAACGATTCTTCGGCGCCGTCAGTGATGTCGCGAATGATCCTTCCTCGATTCCGGCACGCCAGGTGTTGTTGTCCGAGGCACAGTCGCTGGCCGACCGTTTTCATTATCTCGATCAGCGTCTCGAGTCCCTGCGCAACGGCGTGAATACCCAGATCACCAACACGGTGTCCGAGATCAACGGTCTTGCCTCCGGCATCGCCGCGATGAACCGTGACATTGCCCTGGCGCTGGGCACAGGCGCCGGGCAACCGCCCAACGACCTGCTCGACCAGCGCGATGAGCTGGTGCGTCAACTCGCCGAGCGCGTGGCGGTTACCACCGTTCCGCAGGATGACGGTGCGCTGAACGTCTTTATCGGCAACGGCCAGACGCTGGTTGTCGGCGGCAACGCGAGCCGCCTGGACGTCGTGGGTAATCCGTACGATCCGACACGCAAGGAGGTGGCGATCACGGCCGGCCCGATCAGTTCCATCGTCTCGGATATGCTGACCGGCGGCACCCTTGGCGGCGCCCTGCAGTTTCGCAACGAGATGCTGGACAGCGCGCAGAATGCCCTCGGCCGCGCCGCCATCGGGCTGGCGGCCACGTTCAACGACCAGCACCGCCTCGGCCAGGACCTGAACAATGCGCTCGGCGGCGACTTCTTCACGGCCATCGACAACAGCAGTCCGCGCGTACTGAGCACATCGGCCGCGACCGTGAGCGTGTCCGTCCCGGACGTCAACGCCCTGACGACCAGCGACTACCGTCTCGACTACGACGGCGCCACCTACACGGTCACGCGCCTGAGCGATAATGCCGCGGTGTATTCGAACGCCGCCTTCCCGGGTGCGATCGCCTCCGAAGGCCTGACGTTCACGTTGACTGCCGGCGTGGTGGTCGCCGGCGACAGCTTCCTGATCCAGCCGACCCGCACCGGTGCGCGCGATATCGGTCTGGCACTGAGCGATACCCGGCGCATCGCTGCCGCCGGTCCGCTGCGTTCCGCCGAGGCCACGAATGCCAGCGGCGTGCCGACCAACACCGGCAGCGGCCGGATTGGCGCGGCAACGGCAAGCAATACCACCAGTTTGCCACTCGCTGCCAATATCACGCTCACCTTCGATCCGGATGCCGGTGGTGTCGGCGTGCCGGGTTTTGTCGTCGGCGGCGGCGCACCGACACCGCTGCTCTACAACCCGGCGACCCAGGGCAATGGTGCGACGCTCACCCTGGGTGGGGCCTACAACGGCATTTCATTCAGCGTGTCGGGGACGCCGGCTACGGGCGATAGTTTTGTCATTTCCAACAATACCGGTGGCGTGAGCGACAACCGCAACGCCCTGGCGCTGGCCGACCTGCGTACCCAGCAGCTGCTCGGCAACGGCACCGCTACCTATGAGGCTGCTTACGGCCAGCTGGTGGCGGATGTCGGGATTCAGACGCACCGCACCGACATCAACCGCAGCGCTCAACAGGCGCTCCTCAATCGTGTGACCGGGGAACGCGAGTCGGTATCGGGGGTGAACCTCGACGAGGAAGCGGCCAATCTGATGCGCTTCCAGCAGGCCTACCAGGCAGCAGCGCAGATGGTCGCCGTGTCCGACACCGTGTTCCAGACATTGCTCGGCGTGGTGAGGAGATAAGTATGCTGGCCGGACGAACGCAGCGAGCACAGCGAGCGAAGTAGGGAGACGAATATGAGAATTTCCAGCGCGCAGCTCTACCAGAACAGCCTGACGGCGATGCTCGACAACCAGTCGACCCTCTCCAGGACGCAATTGCAGCTTTCCACCGGCCGCAGGATCCTGACGCCGGCCGACGACCCGGCCGGCAGCGCCACGGTGCTCGACCTGAATCAGGCGATCGAATCCACCCATCAGTATCAGAGAAATGCCGACAGCGCGCGCGGCCGGCTGGAGCTTGAGGAAAGCACGCTCGGGAGCGTCGGCGATATCCTGCAACGCGTGCGCGAACTGACGCTGCAGGCCAACAACGATACCCAGTCAAGCGATACGCGCCGCTACATCGCCTTTGAGCTGCGCGAACGACGCAAGCAGCTGATCGATCTTGCCAACCTGCGCGATGCGAGCGGCGAGTATCTGTTCGCCGGTTCCAGGGGTTCCGTCCAGCCGTTCCAGGTGGCTGCTTCTGGCCAGGTCGCCTACGCCGGCGACCAGAGCAGCCGCAACCTGCAGATCGGCCCGTCACAGCAGATCGCGGATGGCGATGCGGGCAGCGACGTGTTCGTCGGCATCCGCAACGGCAACGGCACATTCACGACGCTCGATAACCCGGCCAACAGCGGCAGCGGCGTCATCGATCCGGGAGCGGTCAGCGGCACGTATGTCGCGGACACCTATACCATCAGCTTCACCCAGGTGCTGCCCACCGATCCGATCACCTACTCCGTGACCGGTGCCGTGAGCGGCGTGGTCGTGGCGGCCGGCACGCCCTACAGCAGCGGGGCCCAGATCAACTTCAACGGTGTTTCGGTGAGTGTGGCCGGCACCCCGGCGGACACCGATTCCTTCACCGTCGCGCCGAGCGCGAATCAGGACCTGTTCACGACCGTGCAAAACCTGGTCACGGCGCTTGAATCGTCCGCGACCACAAACGCCGGCCAGGCGCAGTTCCACAATGCCGTGAACCGCGGCATTGTGGATCTCGACCAGGGCATGGACAACATTATTGAGATCCGTGCACGCGCCGGGGCGCGCCTCAATACCCTCGACAGCCAGAAGGGCACGAATGAAACCTTTCTGCTGCAGGCGCAGCAGTCGCTGTCCGAAGTACAGGACCTCGACTACGCCGAAGCCGCAAGCCGCCTGAACCGGCAGCTGCTGTCGCTCGAGGCCGCACAGCAGACATTCACCCGGGTGCAGGGACTGTCGCTGTTCAACTTCCTGCGTTGAACCTAAAAACGGCTTTAGCCGCAGATTAACGCAAGCAAAACATGCCATGGATGCACCGGGGCCATTCACCCGTTTGGTGGGCTGGTGAATACAGGCAGCGCATTGAATATCCGCCTTTATCTGCGTTCATCTGTGGCTGACTGCTTTTTTTAGGTTGAATTGTAGGAGCGGCCTCCCGGCCGCGATCAATTCCAATCGCGACCAGAGGTCGCTCCTACATTACAACCACATCGCGTCCCACAGCGGATAATCGCCGATAGCGGATACGATTCCGGCGCGCAAGGGATTGGCGATGAGGTAACGCGCGATTTCCCTGAGGTACTCTTCCTGGCGCACGGCATGGTCGTGATAGCCGGCCTGCCAGAGCGCGCCGCGGGTGTCACGTCTGCGGTTGATTTCCCTGGCCGTGTGGGTCTTGAGCGAGCGGATCACCCACGGCAGCGTCTCGTGGTTCGCGAGCTGCATCAGCCAATGAAAATGATCCGGCATCACTACAAAGGCGAGCGTGGCGGCGCGTCCATTCTGATGCACGTGGCGCAGGGATTGGACGACCAGACGGCCCAGCGCGAAATCGGCGAACAGCGGTAGGCGTCCTTCGGTGACCGCCGTTATGAGATAGATATGTCCGGGCAGGGAGCGTCTGCCGATGCGCAGGTTTCGGCCATGCGGTTTGTCATCGATGGTCATTCCAAACGCGCCTCGGGGCGGTGTCTGTAGGAGCGACCTCCGGTCGCGATTAATTCCAATCGCGGCCAGAGGCCGCTCCTACAAAGTACCCTTATCGAGTATTTGTATTCAACAAGAACAGCCAGAAGACCACCAGTAGGTGCGACCTCCGGTCGCGAGTGAAAATAATCGCGGCCAGGAGGCCGCTCCTACAGGTGTCATCAGGTATTACGTGAAAACAACGACTTATCGTATAAAGCTGCCGTCCCGCCTCAGCCAGAATTTCTTCTCCACCCCCTAAAGTTTCTCCCCCCGCTACCCGATACAGGGTCTGGAAGCGGTGAGTATTCCGGCCCCCTGCCCGGGGCGCCCGAAGAATCATCGCCAATATCAACCGGCCCTGGGGGTTTCTCCAGGGGTAAAGGAGAAACGCAATGGCTCAGATTATTAACACCAACGTCGCTTCGCTGAACGCGCAGCGTAACCTCAACACCTCGCAGTCGCAGCTGTCCACGGCGCTGCAGCGCCTGTCCTCGGGCCTGCGCATCAACAGCGCCAAGGACGACGCCGCAGGCCTGGCGATTTCCGACCGCTTCACCACCCAGATTCGCGGTTTGAACCAGGCCAGCCGTAACGCCAGCGACGGTATTTCGCTGTCGCAGACGTCGGAATCCGCACTGGCCGAGATCGGCAACAACCTGCAGCGTATTCGCGAACTGGCCGTGCAGTCGGCCAATGCCACGAACTCGAGCTCGGATCGCGCCGCCCTCGACCTCGAAGTGCAGCAGCGCATCGCGGAAATCGATCGTATCGCCACGCAGACCTCGTTCAATGGTCGCAAGGTGCTGGATGGTTCGTTCGGCAACGCCGCCTTCCAGATCGGCGCGAACGTGGGCGAGACCATCAACGTCAATCTGAGCACCGGTTCACGCAGTACCCAGATCGGTCAAATTGCCACAGGAACCTCCTCAGTAGAGGTAACCACAACGGCCCTTGGCGGGACCGGAACCATCGTGGTGGGTTCTAATGCCGCAACGACAATTGGGGCCTCGACCCAAGGCACCGCTGCTGGTCAGTCAGTCGGTAGCGCTTACTCGAAGGCCGCAGCCATCAACGCCGCCGGCGTGCCGGGACTGAGCACAACGGCAACGAACAACGTTGAGTTTGCCGTCGTAAATGCGACGTCGGCTGGCGGTGCTGGCACCTATAGCCTCACCATCAACGGTCGGGATGTTTACGCGGCGGCAGTTATAGCCACCGCCGCACCGATAACCACGCAACAGATCGCTGACGCGATCAATTCCCAAACCTCAAACACCGGGGTAACGGCTTCGTTGAGCGGTGCTGTCCTGCGGCTGAGCGCCGCGGACGGTCGCGACATCAACATTGGCCAAACGGTTGGAGGCGACACAGCGGGCGGTGTTAGCGGTGGCACTGGTGGAGCAACGACCGTCAATGGTGTGGTTTATCGGGACGGCACAGTAGGTACCGCCGCGAATGCCACCGCGTATTCCACGGATGCCGCCGCAGTCAATGGTGGAACGATTACCTTGACGGCTAGTGACAATATCGTTGTTACCGCCGACGGTGCGAATCTGGGATTTGCCACCGCTGGTTTCACGCTCACCAGGGACACAACGACCATTTCTTCGTCCAATGTCCTGACCGTGGCCGCTGCCAACAATGCGATCACACGAGTCGATTCCGCACTGACCTCGGTGAGCAACCTGCGCAGCACCTTCGGTGCTATTCAGAACCGTTTCGAGTCGGTGATTGCCAACCTCGACGCGGTCTCCGAGAACCTGACGGCATCGCGCAGCCGCATCCTGGATGCGGACTTCGGTGCGGAGACGGCGGCGCTCACCCGCGGCCAGATCCTGCAGCAGGCGGGCGTGGCGATTCTGGCGCAGGCCAACTCGCTGCCGCAGAACGTGCTGGCGCTGCTGCGGTAAACGGTTAGTAAAAGGTAGTAAGCATGACGGAATGCGCCCGGGGCAGGAATCCCCGGGCGCTTTTCTCCGTGGTGACAGGAGGTAAACGATATGCCAATCGATAATATTGCCCAATTGAGTCTTCCGCAGGTTCGACCTGCGGGAGCAAAGCCGGCCTCGCCGGCGCCGGCAACGCCGCGGCAGGAATTGCCGGGCAGCGGTCAGACGCTTCCGCCCCCGGCCACCAGCAGCGAGGTCAAAGAGGCGGTCAGCCGCCTGAACAGTTATGCGCAAAGCCTGCGCCGCGATCTGCAGTTTCGCGTGGACGAGAACAGCAACCGGGTCATTGTTACGGTTGTGGATCCGGAAAGTGGCGAGGTGATTCGCCAGATTCCCTCGGAAGAGGTGATGGCCGTGGCACAGAGCCTGCAACTGTCCCATGGCTTGCTGGTGAACGAGCGGGCATAGCCGGTCAACGCCGCAAGCGGTCGCGCCCCAGGCTGGCCTTGGAATTGCATTGTGTCAACCATCAGTTAAGGAAGGAGAGACATGGCTTCCATCACTTCTGCGGGCCTCGGGTCCGGCCTGGATGTTAGCGGGATTCTCAAGCAACTCATGGCAGTCGAGGGCCAGCCTTTGGCCGCGCTCGACAGAAAGGAGTCGGTTTACCAGGCCAAGCTTTCCGCCTACGGCAGCTTGAAGGGCGCCGTTTCTTCTTTTCAGGGTGCGATGCGTGGTTTGAGCAGCCTGTCGAAATTCCAGGCCATCAAGGCGACATCCGGCGATAGCACAATCTATACGGCCTCGGCCGCGGCCAACGCCGTGCCCGGGGCATACGCCGTGGAAGTGACGGCACTTGCTCAGGCCCACAAGCTTGCCTCCAAGGGCTTTGCCACGGTCACCGACCAGCTCGGTACGGGCACGCTCACCATCACCAAGGGCAGCGTGGCGACGGCGGTGACCATCGCCGCCGCCGACAACAGCCTGAGCGGCATCCGCGACGCCATCAATGCCGCCAAGGCCGGCGTCACGGCGACTATTATCAACGACGGGTCGGCCACCACGCCGTATAAACTCATCGTCACTTCCAACGACACCGGCGCGGCCAACGCCGTCAAGATCACCGTCAGTGGCGATTCCGTCGGCACCAACGTGGACGACGACGGTTTGTCGCAACTCGCCTATGACCCGGCCGGCACGCTCGGTAACGGCAAGAACCTCACCCAGACGGCCGCCGCCCAGAACGCGACGCTGAAAGTGGACGGGGTGGATATCAGCAAAACCACCAACACCGTGACCGATGTGATCCAGGGCGTCACGTTGAACCTCGTGAAGACAGGTGCTGCCACCACGCTGACCGTAGTGCGCGATACGGCCTCCGTGAAGACCTCGGTCGAGGCGTTCGTGAAGGCCTACAACGACATCAATAAAACCGTGAAGGATCTCACAGGCTACAACGCGACCACCAAGCAGGGTGCGATCCTGCAGGGCGATGCCTCGGCGCTGTCCCTCGTTTCCCGGATTCGCCGCAGCCTGAACGCTCCGGTCACCGCATTGAGTGGCAGTTATACGCTGTTGAGTCAGGTCGGCGTGTCGTTCCAGAACGACGGCACGCTCGCGCTGGACGGCGCCAAGCTGCAAACGGCGATCGATACGAACTTCAACGACATTGCCGGTCTGTTTGCGAATCAGGGCAAATCCAGCTCCAGTCTGGTGAGTTATGTCAGCGCCACGGACAAGACACAGCCGGGCAGTTACGCATTTTCTGTGAGCCAGGTGGCCAGCCGGGGTTATCGCAACGGCGACACCACGGCGGCGCTGGCGGATAACGGCTCGGGAACATTTACCGCGCCCTTTGCGGTGGTCCCCGACAACGACACCTTCAGCGTGAAGCTGGACGGGGTGCAGGCGGGCACCATTACCCTCGCACAAGCCAATTACGCCACCGCCGCTGCGCTCACCGCCGAAATCCAGTCCAAGATCAACGGCGACAGCGCGCTCAAGGCCGCCGGTGTGAGCGTGACGGTTTCGTTCGACAGTACCAACGACCGTCTGGTGTTTACCTCCGACCGATATGGTTCCACTTCCAGCGTCGAAGTGACCGCCGTGGATACCACTACCGCCACCACGTTGGGTTTAACGGTTGCCGCCGGCACGGCGGCGGGAGTGGATGCGGCCGGAACGATCAACGGCGTTACCGCAAGTGGTTCTGCCCGCACCTTGACCGGCGCCACCGGCAACGCTGCCGAGGGGCTTAAGCTGGATATCAGCGGTGTGACCAGCGGCACCATCAACTATTCGCAGGGTTATGCCTGGCAACTCGACAAGCTTGCCGAGAAATTGCTCGCGAGCAATGGCCCGCTTTCGAGCCGCACCGATGGGATCAACCGCAGCATCGCGGACATCGGCGACCGGCGCGAAGTGCTGGGTCGACGTCTGGTGGAAGTCGAAAAACGCTATCGCGCACAGTTTACCGCGCTCGATACGCTCGTAAGCAAGCTGCGTACCACGAGTGATTTCCTGTCGCGTCAGCTGGCCAGCCTGCCAGGTTCGGGCGGCAATTCATGAAGCCCTGCTGCGTTCGTCCTTTCATGTTTATGTTAAAGGCCGGTGCGGAGAATGCCGATATATCGGACGTACTGACTTGAGGAAATGACCATGATGAGCTCCAATGCTTATGGTGCTGCACATTGCTATTCGCAAATGGGCAGCGAGGCAGCGGTGACCGACGCCGATCCGCATCACCTGATCAAGCTTCTGCTGGACGGCGTGCTCAGCCGCATTGCCGCCGCCAAGGGGCATCTGCAGCGCGGTGAGGTGGGGCCGAAGGGCGAATGCATCGGCAAGGCAATCATGATCGTGGACGGCCTGCGCGCCTCGCTCGATCACGACAAAGGCGGCGAAATTGCACGCAATCTCGGCGATCTGTACGACTACATGGAATATGTCCTGCTGGAGGCAAACCTGCGCAACGACCCGGCCAAGCTGGATGAGGTGGCGAAGTTGCTGGGCGAAATCCGGGGTGCCTGGGAGGCGATCGCGCCGGCCGCCAACCGCGCCGCTCCCTGAGCCGGTTCACTCTGATCATGACAAGCGTGCAAAAGGACGATGTATTAACAGTGCTTGACGAGATACTCGCCGTGAGCGCGTCCATGCTCGACTTGGCGCATGCTCAGGACTGGATCGGTATAGCCAACCTCGAGATCACGCGCGAGGCGCTGCTCAAGGCGGTGTTTGAGGGCACGGATCGCCCTTCGCCCGAGGCGCTCACGGCTATGGTCCGGCAGGTGCTGGAATCCGACCGCGAGCTGATCGCCCTTGGCACGCAGGCGCGCGGCGAGTTCGCCGCCGCGCTCGGGCAGATGCGCCAGGCGCGCCGCGCTCAGGCGGCCTATTCCGAAACCGGTGGCGAGTAGATTCCGCTCGCCGCAATCCGGCCGGTGTGGCTAAAATACGCGGGAACCATGATTCGTAGGAGCGGCCTCTGGCCGCGGTCGGTTTCATTCGCGACCGGAGGTCGCTCCCACGGGGGACGGCTGAACTCGGGGGGCTTCTGGCCGTCATTGAGGTAATCACCATGATTGAACCGACACCGGATTCGCTCGGCTCCGGGCTGGTGCTGGAGGACCGGCTGCCGCTGCGCTGGCATGTCTGTGCAACGCCGGACGACTCGCCGCATCAACAGTTGTCGAATGAAGAAACCCTGCGCGTCATTCTCTCCCTCGACGAGCACCATGTCGAAGCCAGTGACGAGAATCCCGAGTTCGCGCACGAAGTACAGCGTCTCGAAACCAAAATCAATTTGATCCTGGAACTCGTGAGCCAGGTGCTCGCGCGCCAGCTCCAGCTCCCCGAGGCGCTGCCAGTGCGCTTGTCGGCGCATGAAATCGAATGGGAGACGGCCGTCGCGCCGGCCACCGGCAGTTCGGTGCTGCTCGAGATTTATGCGTGCCCGCGCTATCCGCGTCCGCTGTTTCTGCCTGCGACGGTAAAAGATTCATCCGGCGGGCGAGTGCGCGCGGTGTTCGACGATCTGGGCGCGCCCGTGCAGGACCTGCTCGAAAAGCTCATATTCCGCCATCACCGCCGCCTGATTGCCGCCGCCCGCCGCGGCGGCTGATTTCTCCTGTCGCCCCGTCTCTTGTCTCGGTGTTGCGATTCCGCAAATCTCCACGGCGGCCCGTAGGAGCGGCCTCCCGGCCGCGATTATTTTCATTCGCGACCGGAGGTCGCTCCTACATTCACCGATAGTCAGCGTGTAGCCCGGATGAAGCGCGGCGTAATCCGGGAATGGCGCCATTGCTGACTTTGCCGCACGGCCTCTCCTGGTCGCGATAACGAAATCTCCATGACGGCCCGTAGGAGCGGCCTCCCGGCCGCGATTCATTCCAATCGCGACCGGAGGTCGCTCCTACACCCCCGGCTCGCCGGTCTTTTGACGTACTGGCCTGCCATGTTTTTAAGTCTTTGACTATATTTAACATTCCGCTGGCATAATTCCTGCCTATAATGAAACATTAAGAGGAGTGGGGGTGTCTGCCCCGGTACAGGTCGTTCGAAGGACAAGAACGGGGGCGGACTATTGACGGGGATGCACCGGATACGCCAATCCGGCGTGGGTCTCCGTTGTATCAGCAATTTTTTGACAGGGGACCACCATGGCTAGAGCCGTAATCGTCATCGAGCCCGATTTGAAGTGGCGCGAGCACGTCCGCACCGTTCTTGAATTCATGGAGTATGAAACGACCTCGGTCGGTTCATTACCGGAACTGCGCGCGTTAGGCGTCTGGCCGGCTCCGCTCAGCGCCGTGCTGGTCGGCCAGTGCGCTTCCGAGGAGGCCTGCATTGAAGTTCTGCAACATATCCGCGAGAAAGACGCCGGCGTGCCGGTGTTGTTGCTGGCCGAGAAGAGCCGGCAGGGGACGGTGGTGCCGGAGATTGCCGGTGAAGTGAACGCCATGGTCGATCTGCCCCTCCGGCATGCGCAGCTCATCGGCCTTTTGAATGACGCGCACGGCGCCTCGCATCCCGGCACCTCGGCGTCACGGCGCGCCCTCGAACTGTTTCGCAGCCTGGTGGGCGACAGCGCCGGTATTGCGCGCGTGCGCCGCATGATCGAGCAGGTGGCGAGCTCCGACGCCAACGTGTTGATCCTCGGCGAGTCCGGCACCGGCAAGGAGGTGGTGGCGCGCAAGCTGCACTATTTCTCCGCGCGCCGCGACAAGCCGTTCGTGCCCATCAACTGCGGCGCGATCCCGTCGGAACTGCTGGAAAGCGAGCTGTTCGGTCACGAGAAGGGCGCCTTTACCGGCGCCATCAGCACCCGCCAGGGCCGCTTCGAGATGGCCGAGGGCGGCACCCTGTTCCTGGACGAGATCGGCGACATGAGCCTGAACATGCAGGTCAAGCTGCTGCGCGTGCTGCAGGAGCGCGTGTTCGAGCGCGTCGGCAGCAACCGCTCGATTCGCGCCGATGTGCGCATCATTGCCGCGACCCATCGCAACCTCGAAGAACAGATCAGCGAGAACAAATTCCGCGAAGACCTGTTCTACCGCCTGAATGTGTTTCCGATCGACATGCCGCCGCTGCGAGAGCGTCGCGAGGATATTGCCCCGCTGGCCGAGGAGCTGATTCTGCGATTCCGCAACGAGAAGCGCGCGTCCGTGCGCCTTACGCGTGCGGCGCTGGATGCCCTCGGTCAGTACGCCTGGCCGGGTAACGTGCGCGAGCTTGCCAACCTGATCGAGCGGCTCGCCATTCTGAACCCCAATGGCCTCGTGGACGTGCAGGATTTGCCGCCGAAGTACACCGCCAACATCAAGTTTACCGCGCCCGTGACCGCTGTCGGTTTGCCGCAGGATCAATCCGTGCACCCATCGTCCCTGCCGCGCCTGCCGCGCGACGGGCTGGACATCAAGGAGCACCTCAACAATCTCGAATACACCCTCATCAAGCAGGCCCTGGACGAGGCCGGCGGGGTGGTGGCGCATGCCGCCGAGCGTCTGCACCTGCGGCGCACCACGCTGGTTGAGAAGCTGCGCAAGTACGGGCTCGCGCGCACCGAGGAAGTGTCGGGTTTTTGACTTTCGCGAAATCGTTAACCAGTTGTTCTGCATGTAAAAAGTAACGGGCACAGTTCTTGCTCTCTACCGGTAAAGAAGCCTTGCGTGCGCCGCCGTGGCGCGCGCCGGGAAAACGACCGCGGAGCGCACGAACAGCATGGTGTCACCCAACCCCCGCCGGGATGCCGGACTGGAAGAGGCCTTTGGCGTCTTCAGCCAGGTGTCCGAGCAACTCGCCAGTTCCTATCAGGCGCTGGAAGCGCGCGTGGCGCAGCTCACCGATGAGCTGGCCCAGGCGCGATCCGAGCGTGTGCAGGAGCAGGGCAAGAACGGGCGTCTCACCAATCGCATCGAACATCTGCTGAGTGCATTGCCGGCCGGCGTGGTGGTGCTGGACGGTCACGGGCGCGTGCAGGAATGCAATCCGGCGGCTGTAGAGCTGCTGGGCGAGCCGCTCAGCGGTGCGGCCTGGACCGACATCATCGCGCGCGCCTTCATGCCGCGCGCGCACGACGGCCACGAAATTTCCCTGCGCGACGGACGCCTGGTGGGCGTCGCCACGCGCTCGCTCGATCCCGAGCCGGGCCAGATCATTCTCATCACCGATCTCACCTCCACGCGCCTGTTGCAGGAACAGCTCGCGCGTCACCAGCGCCTGTCATCGCTGGGCGAGATGGCAGCGAGCCTCGCGCACCAGGTGCGTACGCCGCTGGCCACCGCGCTGCTCTATGTCTCGCATCTCAACCGCCCGCAGCTGGAAGAAAGCGAACGTCTGCGCGTGGCGGAAAAAATTCTTTCGCGCCTGCGTCATCTCGAACATCTGGTGAAGGACATGCTGGTGTTCGCGCGCGGCGATGCGTTGTGCCAGGAGAGTATTGCGCTTGCGCCGCTGCTCAACGAGCTGCAGCAGGCACTGGAGCCGCAGTTGCAGGCCAGCGGTTGCCGTTTCACGCTGGATGCGTGCGTTGGCGATGCCGCGCTGCTCGGCAACCGCGAGGCGCTGGCCGGCGCGCTGCTCAATCTGGTGACCAACGCCATACAGGCCTGCGGCACGGGCGGCGAGATCCGCCTGGCGGCCGCCTGCGTGCACGACGGCAACATCGAGATTCGCGTGAGCGATAACGGCCCGGGCATTCCGGCCGAGCTGCAGGAACGCATTTTCGAACCGTTCTTCACCACGCGTGCCGATGGCACCGGCCTCGGACTCGCCGTGGTGCAGGCGGTAACGCAGGCCCACGGCGGCACGGCGTGGGTGGAATCGCAGCCGGGCCAGGGGACGACGTTCGGGTTGCGGCTTCCGGTTATTGAGTCGCGAGTCGTGAGTCGCGAGTCGCGAGTTACAAATTCAAAGACAGAAGCCCCTCTCCCGACTCCCGACTCGCGACTCCCGACTCGCGACTCGGCAAAGCCGACCCCATGACCGCCCCGCAACTACTGGTGGTGGAAGACGACACCGCGCTGCGCGAGGCGCTGTGCGACACGCTCACGCTCGCCGGCTACAGCGTGGCGAGCGCGGCGGACGGGCGCGCGGCGCTCGATCTCATCGACCGCGGCGAGATTGCATTGGTGGTGAGCGATGTGCGCATGCAGCCGATGGATGGCCAGACACTGCTGCGCCACATCAAGGAACGCCGTCCGGAACTGCCGGTGCTGATGATGACCGCATTCGGCACCATCCAGGACGCGGTCGCCGCCATGAGCATCGGCGCCGCCGATTATCTGGTGAAGCCGTTCGAGGCCGAGGCGCTGGTCGGCAAGGTCAGCCGTTTTATGTCGAAGGCCGGGGAGCTGAATGACGCCGACCCGGTGGCCGTCGATGCGCGCATGCGCGAAACCCTGAATCTGGCCTTGCGCGTCGCGGACAACGACGTCACCGTCATGATTACCGGCGAGTCCGGCACCGGCAAGGAAGTGCTGGCGCGCTACATACACCGGCATTCGCGCCGCGCCGCCAAACCGTTCGTGGCCATCAACTGCGCCGCGATCCCCGACAACATGCTGGAGGCGACGCTGTTCGGCTACGAGAAGGGCGCGTTTACCGGCGCCCACCAGTCGAACCCCGGCAAGTTCGAGCAGGCGCAGGGCGGCACGCTGCTGCTGGATGAAATTTCCGAAATGGACCTTGGTCTGCAGGCCAAGATTCTGCGCGTGTTGCAGGAGCGCGAAGTGGAGCGCCTCGGCGGCCGCAAGCTGATTGCCCTCGATGTGCGCGTGCTGGCCACCTCGAACCGCAACCTGCGCGACGAAGTCACGGCCGGACGCTTCCGCGAAGACCTGTATTTCCGCCTGAACGTATTCCCGCTGCATCTGCCGGCGCTGCGCGAGCGCCCGGCCGATATCGTGCCGCTGGCCGAAAATCTCCTGCAGCGCCACGCGCGCCTGGCCGGGCGTGCGGTGCCGAAATTTTCCGCGGATGCCCAGGCGGCGCTGCTGCGGCACATCTGGTCGGGCAATGTGCGTGAACTGGATAACGTGATTCAACGCGCCTTCATCTACACGAGTGGCGATGCCATGGAAGCACAGCATTTGCGTTTCGAGGAGGTGCGTACGCCATCGCCAGTCGTGGCTGCGTCGCCCGTGAACGGCAGCAGCCAGCCGGATGCCGGATTGGGCGACGATCTCAAGACACGCGAACGGCATCTGATTATCGATGCCCTGCGCGAGGGACACGGCAGCCGCAAATTTGCCGCGCAGCGTCTCGGCATCAGCCCGCGCACCTTGCGCTACAAGCTCGCCCGCATGCGCGATGCCGGTATCGATGTGCCGGCTTCCAATGGATTGGATGATTAATAATGTCTTCTTATTTGATTGACAGCCTTCCCCTCTCCCTAACCCTCTCCCCGCAAGCGGGGAGAGGGGATTATCCCCCTCTCCCGCCGGGGCGGGAGACGACTGCATGGATGCAGGAGGTAGGACAATGCCGGGAGCAATTGCCGAGGGTAGGGGAGAGGGTGGCGCGGCAATCGCTATGGCCGCTGTGTGTAAATTACTTGTGTATGTATCAAATAGTACAGGAGAACCTATGAACGAAATCGGCATGACGGAAATACTGGCGCAGATGCGCGCGCTATCCACGCAGGCGCAAGGCCGGGTAATGCCGGCCGAACTCGCGGCGCCGCAGAACAGTTTTCAATCGGTGCTCAAGAGTTCGCTCGACGGCGTCAACGGCGCCCAGCAGCAGGCCGAGTCGTTGGCGCGCGCCTTCGAGGCCGGTGAACCGAATACCGACCTGGCGAACGTCATGGTGGCGATGCAGAAGGCCAACATCTCCTTTCAGGCCATGGTGCAGGTGCGTAACAAGCTGGTCTCGGCCTACCAGGAAGTGATGAACATGCAGGTCTAATTAAAGCAGTCGCGAGTCGTGAGTCGTGAGTCAAAATCACAGACTCCGGCCTTTGACTCCCGACTCCCGACTCCCGACTCCCGACTGATATCAATATGGCTACCGAACTGACTGTCTCCCAACGCGGCCCGGCCGGACTGGCTGGTCTGCCACCGGCCGTGCGCCAACTCCTGATGCTGGTGGCGGTCGCCGGTGCGGTCGCGCTCGGCGTCATGGCCGCCTTCTGGGGGCAGACGCCGAACTACGGCCTGCTGTACGGCAATCTCAACGACAAGGACACGGGCGGCGTGATCGAGGCCCTGACCAAGTCCAATATTCCGTACAAGATCGACGAGGGTTCGGGCGCCGTCCTGGTGCCGGCCAAGCAGGTGCACGGCGCGCGCCTCAAGCTCGCCGGCATGGGGCTGCCGCGCGGCACCGGCACCGGCTTCGAGCTCATGGACGAGAAGCCGGCCTTCGGCAATACCCAGTTCCAGGAAATCGCCCGCTACCAGCGCGCCATCGAGGGCGAGATTGCGCGCTCCATCATGACGCTGAGCAATGTGCAAAGCGCGCGCGTGCACCTGGCCATCCCGCGCCAATCGGCGTTCATCCGCGAGCGCGAGCAACCGAGCGCCTCGGTGCTGCTGAACCTCTACTCCGGGCGCGCCATCGAGCCCGACCAGGTGTCGGCGATCGTGCACCTCGTGGCATCGAGCGTGCCCAACCTGCTTACCGGCCGGGTGACGGTGATCGACCAGAAGGGCAAGCTGCTCACGTCCTCGGATGCGACCCGCGACCTGTCGAACAGCAGCAACCAGCTCGAATACCGTCGCAAGCTGGAAGAATCCTACGCCCGGCGCATCGAGGAAATCCTGACGCCGATCACCGGGGCCGGCAGCGTGAAGGCGCAGGTCGCGGCGGACATCGACTTCACCATCACCGAGACGGCGCGCGAGAGCTACAACCCGCAGGGCCAACTGGTGCGCAGCGAACAGACCGCCGAGGAAATGAATAACGGCGGCGCGAGCGCCGGCGGTATTCCCGGTGCGCTCTCCAACCAGCCACCGGGCGCGGCCAGCGTGCCGGAGACGACCAAGCCACCGGCCGGACAGAAGCCCGCGGCCGCCGCGGCCCAGGCGGCGAATTCGAATAACGCGGCGCTCAGCACCAGCAAGCGTGCCACGCGCAACTATGAGATCGACAAGACCATCAGTCATATCAAACAGCCGACCGGCAACATCCGGCGCCTGTCGGTGGCGGTGGTGGTGGACGACATCGTCAACACCAGCAAGAAGGGCAAGGTCACGCGCAAGGCGCGCACACCGGAAGAACTGGCGCGCATGACCTCGCTGGCGCGCGAGGCAGTCGGCTTCGATGAGAAGCGTGGTGACAGCGTGAACGTGACGAACGCCGCGTTCAGCACACCGGCGGCGGCCGCGCCGGTTGCGGAGGCGCCACTGTGGAAACAGGAATGGCTGTGGGACATCGCCCGCCAGGTCGGTGGCGGCCTGCTCGCGTTGATGGTGCTGCTCATGGTGGTGCGCCCGTTGCTGCGCGGCCTGCAGGCGCGTCCGGCCGGCGGCGGACTGCACGCGGGCGGTGTGCCGGACGATCGCCTGAGCCTGAGCGCGCCGACCCAGGCCGGCATGCCGGCCGGTTATGAAGCGCAGATGACGGCGGCGCGCAGCTCCGCGCAGCAGGATCCAAAGCGGGTCGCGCAGGTGGTGAAACAATGGGTAGCGACCGATGGTTGAGAACGCCGCGAAGATTCCAGGCGTGGAACGCGCCGCTATCCTGCTGCTGTCGCTCGGCGAGGCGCCGGCCGCGGAGGTGCTGAAACACATGGCACCCAAGGAAGTGCAGAAGATCGGCGCCGCCATGGCGGCGCTCACCAATGTATCGCGCGACCAGGTGGGCGCGGTGCTGGAGAATTTCACCAGAGCACTCGACAACCAGACCGCGATCGGCATCGGGTCGGACGAGTATATTCGCAAGATGCTGGTGCAGGCGCTTGGTCAGGACAAGGCCGGCGGCGTCATCGACCGCATCCTGCTCGGCGGCAGTTCCAAGGGTCTCGAGGCGCTCAAGTGGATGGACCCGCGCGCCGTGGCCGAGCTGATCCGTCTCGAGCACCCGCAGATCATCGCCATTATTCTTTCCTACCTCGACAGCGATCAGGCGGCGGACATTATCGTGCACCTGCCGGAGCGCGCGCGCATCGACGTCATTCAGCGCATTGCCACGCTCGACGGCATCCAGCCGTCGGCCATGCAGGAGCTGAACGAGATCATGGAAAAGCAGTTCTCCGGCCAGAACACCAGCAACGTGAAATCTTCGGGTGTCGGCGGCCTGAAGGCGGCGGCCAATATTCTCAACCTCACGGAGGCCAGCAAGCAGGCGCTGATTCTCGCCGGCATCAAGGAAAGTGACGAAAAGATGGCGCAGAATGTCGAGGACCTGATGTTCGTGTTCGAGGACCTGGTCGAGATCGACGATCGCGGCATCCAGGCGCTGCTGCGCGAGATTTCCTCGGATTCGCTGATCATCGCGCTCAAGGGCGCGGACGAGGCCATGAAAGACAAGATTTTCAAGAACATGTCCAAGCGCGCCGCCGAAATGCTGCGCGACGATCTCGAAGTGAAGCCCCCGGTGCGGCTGTCCGAGGTCGAGACCGCGCAGAAGGAGATCCTGGGCGTGGCGCGGCGCCTGTCCGAGTCCGGCGAGATTTCGCTCGGCGGCAAGGGGGGGGAGCAGTATGTATAACTGCGAGTCGAGAGTCGGGAGTCGGGAGTCGCGAGTCGGGAGTCGCGAGTCGGGAGTCGCGAATCTGGAGTCGCGAGTCGGGAGTCGCGAGTCCCTGACTACGACTTCGGGTGTTTTGTCG
>CAYHES010000022.1:0-3705 GCA_964355495.1 uncultured Acidiferrobacterales bacterium | reverse complement strand
GGAGTCGCGAGTCGGGAGTCGCGAGTCCCTGACTACGACTTCGGGTGTTTTGTCGTTGACTCCCGACTCCCGACTTGCGACTCGCGACTGATTTATGTCCGACATCAAACCCAGATCGAAAGTCATCGCCGGCGAGAACAGCGAAACCGCCTTCCAGCGCTGGGAGCTGCCGCATCTGCTGACCGCCAACCAGATGGAGCACGTCCAGAAGCAGGCCTACGAAGAAGGCTTCGCGCGCGGTCAGGCGGATGGGCTCCGGGAGGCGGGCACGCAGATGGAGACACGACTCGCGCACCTGTCTTCCATCCTGAACTCCATCGCGGCTCCCCTGAAGGAGTTCGACGACCGCGTCGAGCAGGAGCTCGTCACGCTGGCGCTGAACGCCGCGCGCCTGATCGTGCGGCGCGAACTCAAGACCGATCCGGCCCAGGTGCTGGCCGCGGTGCGCGAGGCGATGGCGGCACTGCCGGCCGCGGCGCGCAATGTGCGCCTGCACCTGCATCCGGAGGATGCGGTGCTGGTGCGCGAGCACATGAAATTGAATGAAGACGAACACGCCTGGAAAGTGGTCGAGGATCCGGTGCTGGCACGCGGTGGCTGCAAGGTGCTGACCGATACCTCGCAGATCGACGCCAGCCTGGAAGCACGCCTGACCGCCATTCTGGCGACGGTGCTCGGCGGGGAACGCAGCCATGACCGCCAGCCCTGATCCGCAACGCGCCACGCTCTGGGCCGAACGCCTCGCGGCCTGCCGCGCACGCATCACCACGCCGCCGCCGCTCATTGTCGAAGGCAAGCTCACGCGCATGGTCGGTTTGACGCTGGAGGCCGCCGGTTGCCAGGCGCCGATCGGCGCGCGCTGCAATGTGCAGGGCCCAGAGGGCCATCCGGTGGAGGCCGAGGTGGTCGGGTTCTCCGGCGAAAAAATATATTTGATGCCAACCGGCGATATCCGCGGGTTGACACCGAACGCGCGCGTCATTCCGACCCGGCACGTGAGCGTGGCGGAGGTTGGCGAGGCGCTGCTGGGGCGCGTCGTCGATGGCGCCGGCCGGCCGCTCGATGGCAAGGGCCCGATCCGCACCACCGACAGCGTGCCGCTCACCGGGCGCGCGATCAATCCGCTCGCACGCCGTCCGATCCGCGAACCGCTCGATGTCGGTGTGCGCGCCATCAACGCCCTGCTCACGGTCGGGCGCGGCCAGCGCATGGGCCTGTTCGCCGGTTCGGGTGTCGGCAAGAGCGTGCTGCTCGGCATGATGACGCGCTTCACCAATGCCGATGTGATCGTGGTCGGGCTGATCGGCGAACGCGGCCGCGAGGTGAAGGAATTTATCGAGAACATTCTCGGCGAGCAGGGCATGCGCCGTGCCAGCGTGGTGGCGGTACCGGCCGATTACCCGCCGCTCATGCGCCTGCACGGCGCGATGCTGGCCACCAGCATCGCCGAATATTTCCGCGACCAGGGCAAGCAGGTGCTGCTGCTCATGGACTCGCTCACGCGTTTCGCCCAGGCACAGCGCGAGATCGCGCTTGCCATCGGCGAGCCGCCGGCCACCAAGGGTTATCCGCCGTCGGTGTTCGCCAAGCTGCCGGCGCTGGTGGAGCGTGCCGGCAATGGCGACGTGGGCGGCGGATCGATCACGGCGTTCTACACCGTGCTGACCGAGGGCGACGATCACAACGACCCGATCGCCGACGCGGCGCGCGCCATTCTCGACGGCCACATCGTGTTGTCGCGCCGGCTGGGCGAGGCCGGTCATTACCCGGCCATCGACATCGAGGCGTCGATCAGCCGCGCCATGACCGAGGTTACCGACAAGCCGCAACAGCAGGCGGTGCGGCGCTTCCGTCAACTGTACTCCGCCTACGAGGCCAACCGCGACCTGATCAACGTCGGCGCCTACACCAAGGGCAGCGATGCCCAGATCGACGAGGCGATTGCGATACATCCGCGCCTGTTGCAGTTTCTGCGTCAGGACATGAACGAGCCGCTGGCGCTGGCAGAAAGCCTGCGGGCGATGAGCGAGGTTATTGGTCGAGAGTAGTCCGTAGGGTGCGTGGAACGCACCCTACACAGGCGGGGTAAGTCCGGCACGGGAATTGCTTTTTACCCATCGGAAGGGAGCCGTTTCCGGTTCCGCACTTGATTTAAGGAGTGAGGCATGTCGCAGTCAATGCAGTAGTGCGGTGCGTGAAACGCGCTACCCCTCTTTGTAGGAGCGGCCTCCCGGCCGCGATTAATTTCATTCGCGACCGGAGGTCGCTCCTACAACTACGTAGGGCGATGAACGAGACCATAAGTCGGGAGTCGTGAGGTTATGAAATGACCAAGTCTAAAAGAATGCAACCAGTCGCCCAGGTAGCGGAACAACGCGAGCGCCGGGCGGCGATCGAGATGGCGGAGTTCCGCCGGTTTCTCGACGCCCAGCAGGCCAAGCTCGATGAACTGAATACGTACCGGAGTGATTATGCACGCCATTTCGAAACGGCCGGGCGCGGCGGCATGGACGCCGCGCGCATGGCGGATTACCGCCGCATTCTCGCGCGCCTCAATGACGCGATCGTCTACCAGGAGCAGCGCCTGGCCAGCTTGCACCACGACTATGAACAGGTGCGCCGGCGCTGGACCGACACGCGTACCCGCGCGGCGGCGCTCGAAAAGGTGATGGAACGCTATCGCGAAGAAGAGCGGCATGAAGGCGACCGGCGCGAGCAGGGCGAATCGGACGAGCGCGCCCAGCTCGCCGGCCCGGGCGGCAGCGGAAACCGGGAGGGTTGAGCGTTGTGGTATGCGGATTGCAATAGCACCTATTGGGGTAATCCCGGTGTCCGGAATTTGACGCCGACGGACAGGCAAGTTCCGCCGTACCGGGTTGGCATACCTATATATAGGTGTATGTGCTAATTCTGGATGACCCGCTGGCCGCGGGATTGAGCGGCCTGGTTCAAGTTCAGGGTCGGGTGGCCGATAGAACGTAAGCGTCAAGCATTCATCGGCGTGGCGCCAGAAAAAGAACAAGAGGGACGAGGTTAGGCACAGGAAAGGAGCGGAAGTCACGGATACCCGCATCATCAATAAGGCGATGCCCGGTTATTCCGCGTAAGTACCGATCTCCCCTATGCAGGTTTGTGGCGGACGTTGTGCCGCAGGGCTCAGCTTATGAAAGGACGAACGCAGTAGGGCTTCAGTATTCATGTCGATTTGGCAGAAGTAGTACAAGAACCGGCACGGTTTAACGCAGGAGATCGGAATATGGCAACGATACTGGCAGTGGACGATTCGACCTCGATGCGCCAGATGGTGGCGTTCACCCTCAAGGGCGCGGGCTACGACGTGGTCGAGGCGGATGACGGCGTGAATGCGCTGAAGGCCGTCAAAGGCAAGAAGGTCGATCTCGTGGTCACGGACGTCAACATGCCGAACATGGACGGCATCTCCCTCATCAAGGAGCTGCGCCGGCTGCCGGAGTACAAGTTCACGCCCATGCTCATGCTCACCACCGAGGCGGGCGATGGCAAGAAGCAAGAGGGCAAGGCGGCCGGTGCCACCGGCTGGATCGTGAAGCCCTTCAATCCGGACCAGTTGCTCGCCACCATCAAGAAAGTCCTCGGTTAAACCAACCGGCCAGGGAGCGACCATGAGTATCAACCTCGAACAATTTCATCAGACCTTCTTCGAAGAAAGCTTCGAGGGTCTGGACA
>CAYHES010000021.1:0-22756 GCA_964355495.1 uncultured Acidiferrobacterales bacterium | reverse complement strand
TGCAGTGGCTGAAGATAGGCGGAGTATGCCATGTTTTTTAACACAGTAGAACTAAGTATTGCGGCATTACTGAAGCACTCTTCCTTTAAGGAAGAACAAGAATGGCGAGCCGTTTTCCCGATAACAAAGAACTATGCTGAGGTCCCCTACACTTATCGTGTTGGTCCATCGATGCTTGTGCCGTACATCAGGTTCTCCCTGGTGCAGGGAGCCGATGACCCGCTAGAATTCCAACATGTGTATCTGGGGCCAACACCAAGCATCAATCTGTCGATGAGTTCATTGTCTAGGTACTTAGCGAAGAAAAACGTCGGGTATAAGGATGGGATAACGTATTGTCAAATACCTTATCGCGAAGAATTTAAGTCTCGTTAGCGTGGGATCCCGCCCCACCAGATACAGATGAAAAACCTCTTTGGTTTCGCTATTCTCAGCAGCCAAGTCCGCTCATTTTCCCAGTAAACTCAAGGCAAGGATGCCAACCGATGAAAGTGAGTGAGATACTGGCTAGACTGAGGGAAGACGGCTGGGTTCTGGTGGTCACGCGCGGCAGCCATCGCCAGTTCAAACATCCAGACAAGCCGGGTCGGGTGACGGTGGCCGGCAAGCCCAGCGATGATCTTTCACCGGGCACCTTGGGCAGTATTTTCAAACAGGCCGGTATCAAGAAGGACACGAGGTAATACCATGCGCTACGCAGTTGTGATCGAGAAGGCCAATTCCAATTATTCCGCTTACGTGCCGGACTTGCCGGGCTGTGTGGCAGCCGGAGCAACACTCGAAGAAACCGAACGCCTGATCCGCGAGGCCATACCCCTGCACCTGCAAGGTATGCGCGAGGACGGCCAGCCCGCACCCCCGGCGAGCAGCAAAGTCGAATACGTGGAAGTGGCTGCATAGCCGTATTTTAGAGGTAGGCCCAATGAGAGCAGTATTTGCCATATTCGTGATAATGACCGCCATGGTTTTTACCGGCCAGACTGCCATGGCGAAGGATGACGGGACAAAAGGTAGGATCGATACACAAATTCGAAGCTACGCTGATGCAGCTATAAAAGGGAAAAGATATAAGAATCTGGTGGTATCGGTTCCCGTGGAGAACATGTTGCTTCGCGGGGCCATGGAGGATGCGCTGGCCGATGAGCTGAATAGCGATAGCGTGGTTGCAATACAGTTCACAAAATTGTTTCCTCCGACCCGCCAGTACTCTGAAAATGAAATTAAGGACGTAATCAAAGGCTACGACTTTGCAGCCATACTCATCGTTTCAGTTACAAATGATCAGATGAAAGATGTAGGCATTGCGTCAACCTCCACCGCAAAAACATCCGGGAGCGCGGCAACATCCGTCTTTAACACCGCCGGCTACGGCGGGTACAAAGGCTCTGTGTACGCACCATCTATTGCAATTACCTCCGGTGGCGCCAAGACATCTGAGAATTCTATTTCTCGAAGGCTGGAAGGGCGCGACATTACAACCAGTGCCACGTTGTATGATCTTGGCACACAAAAGAACGTGTGGGTCGCATCGCTGACGTCGCGTATTGAAGAAGGCTCTAACAGAGATAGCAAGAAACTGATGTCAGAAAATAAGGTGGCGGGTGAGATTGCGGATAAAATCTCCTCTGCCATGAAGTCCGATGAGGTTCTCCAAGACAAGCGCCGATAGAAATAAAGTTATTTTGAAATATCAGTCACGTATCTGTCCGCGTATGACTGCCTCTAACCCTCGAACAGCTTTGTTATACGACTTGTGGATCGTTCCGGCCCCGCTGTCGAAATGTAGACCTTCACTTTCCTTGTAATTTATGCGGATCGATTGGTTGTCATACCGTATGTCAACGGTAGCGCGTATTTCTTTCGATTTCTTATAGTTTGCCTCAATGTGACCATCTTCGTTTTTAACAAGAAGCCACTTTTTTGCAAGTAGTGATCGCCTTATCGCTCCATCGATTTGCGCGGCGCTTTTTCCAGCCGGTATCAAAATGGGTTCCGGATTGTACAGGGTGGTTTGTTTCCAGGGTGTGCCCGTGCAGGCAGTAACTGTAGACATGGCAACGACCACAGCGAGAAGAATTGTGCCTTTCGATAGACTCATTACGCCACCTCCACAATGACTCGATTCTCGGGGATTTAAACATCCGGAGCGCACCGCATGGGACACAGGCAATCACCCCGCGCCCTTCTTCACCTTGATGCGCAACGCCTTGATGCCGAACCCGGAGAGCCTGGCGTTGGCGGCATCGAGTGTGTCGAGACTGTTGTAGGGTCCAAGTCGCACACGGTAGTACGTACCCTTGTCACCAGCCGTGATTTTCTCGATGTGCGGTTCCATGCCGTTCAGCACCAGTTTGGCCTTGAGGCGGTCGGCATCCTCGCTGTTGGTGTAGGCGGCGGCCTGCAGAATGTAGTTTATGCCGACATCGGTCGACTCGACTTTGGCGGTTTTCTTGCCGCCCCTGGGTTCGGGCAGCACGGTCTCGCCCGGCAGGATCGTGTAGAAATCGAGCTTTGGCTTGGGCAGAGGCTCGGCCTCCGGCCGCTTCTTCGCTTCGCTGTCCGCGGGCTTCTTGCTCGACGAGAACAGGTTGGCGAAGCCGGCGAACGGTTTGCTGTTGCGGTAATAATAATGTTGCGCGCCCCACATGAGCGCGGCGCCGAGTGCCAGGCCGGCGATCAGCCACAGGATGCCGCGCGACTTCTTTTTGGAACGGGACGGGGAACGGCGTGTCTTGGCCATGAGCGCAACTCTACATGGTTTCCGGCGCCGAGACACCGAGCAGGCCGAGGCCATTGGCCAGCACCTGGCGCGTCGCGTCGATCAGGTTGAGGCGCGCATCGCGCAGCTGCGCGTCGTCGACGATGAAGGTGTGCGCGTTGTAATAAGTGTGGAAATCATTCGCCAGCTCGCGCAGGTAATAGGCCAGCACATGCGGCTCGTGCGCGAGCGCCGCGCCTTCCACCACCTCCGGGTAACGCGCCAGCGTCGCCATCATGGTTTGCTCGTGCGATTCGTTCAGGCGGTCGAGGCCGGCCGCGCCGCGCGCGCGGTCGCGCGCGTAGCCCTTCTCCTTCAGCTGGCGGAACACGCTGTGCACGCGCGCGTGCGCGTACTGGATATAAAACACCGGGTTGTCATTCGATTGCGACTTGGCCAGGTCGAGGTCGAAATCCATGTGCTGTTCGCACTTGCGCAGCACGTAGAAGAAGCGCGCCGCGTCGTTGCCGACCTCGGCACGCAGTTCGCGCAGGGTCACAAATTCGCCGGAGCGCGTGGACATCTGCGCCTTCTCGCCGCCGCGGTACAGGATTGCGAACTGCACCAGCAGCACGTCGAGCTTCGACGGATCGTCGCCGAGCGCGGCGAGCGCCGCCTTCACGCGCGGCACATAGCCGTGGTGATCGGCGCCCCAGATGTCGATCACGCGCTCGAAGCCGCGCTCCAGCTTGTCCATGTGGTAGGCGATGTCGTGCGCGAAATAGGTCTTCTGGCCGTTGTCGCGCACCAGCACCCGGTCCTTCTCGTCGCCATAGTCGGTGGAACGGAACCAGAGCGCGCCGTCCTTCTCGTACGCGTGCCCGCTTTTCCTGAGACGCTCGATGGCGCGATCGGCCGCGCCGGTCTCGACCAGCGCGCGTTCCGAGTACCACTCCTCGTACACCACGCCGAACTCTTTCAGATCCTGGCGGATGTCGTCGAGAATCACGTTCAGGCCGAGATCGAACAGCGTGCGATAGCCTTGTGGACCGAGCAGCGCCTTGCAGCGTTCGATCAGGGCATCAATGTGCTTTTCCTTGTCGCCGCCCTGCGGCTCGTCGGCCGGCACACCTGCGAACAGTTTGTCGGCCGGATGCCGGTACTGGTCGCCATTCTCGCGGTGCAGCGTGGCGCCGATGTCGTAAACGTAATCGCCCTTGTAGGCGTTCGCCGGGAAAACAAATTTCTCGCCGCACAATTCCAGATAACGCAGCCACACGCTGGTGGCCAGAATGTCCATCTGCCGGCCGGCGTCGTTGACGTAATATTCACGGTGCACGCTGAAGCCGGTGGCGGCGAGCAGATCGGCGACCGCCGCGCCGTACGCCGCGCCGCGTCCATGACCGACGTGCAGCGGTCCGGTCGGATTGGCCGACACGAACTCGACCTGCACGCGCTTGCCGGCGCCGACCGTCGAGCGGCCGTAGGCCGTGCCGGCATCCAGAATCTGCGCAATCACCTGCTGGTAGGCGTTCTGTTTGAGGAAGAAGTTGATGAATCCCGGCCCGGCGATCTCGACCTTCGCGACCAGCGGCGAGGCCGGCAGCGCCTTGACGATGCGCTCGGCCAGTTCGCGCGGCTTGGCCTTGGCGGCCTTGGCCAGCGCCAGCGCCACGTTGCAGGCGAAGTCGCCGTGCTCTTTGGAGCGTGTGTGGTCGATTTCCACCTGCACGGCGACATCGTGCGGCAGGCCGCCTTCGGCCTGCAGGCCGGCGATGGCCGCGTTCAGCAGGCTTTCAATGTGCGCTTTCAAACCGGGTCCTTGTGGGTCGGAGGGTACGGACTGCGCGCTATTCTACCGGCGCGTCGCAGGGGCGAGAAGCGGCGCGCCAAAACAAAAAGGGCGGGGCCAGCGCCTCGCCCTTTTGCCGGATACCGGGTGCGCTTATTTGGCGTCGCCGAGCTTGGCGTTCATTTTCGGTGCCAGCAGCCATTCGCTCACGTCCTTGCCGATCGCCTTGACGCAGCGGCCGAGAATGGCGCAGGTGCCCTTGTATCCGCCGAACGCCCCGCCGCCGGAGTAGCGTGTGGCGGTAAACGTGCCCTTGACCTTGCCGTTCTCCCACAGCGTGCCTTCCACCGTCACGTGTTTTGGGCCGGACCAGGCGCCGCCGCCGGTGCCGGTCAAGCCCACGATCTTCATGGACAGTGCCTGCCCCGGCGTACTGGCGGAGACGTTGTCGGCCAGCACCACCTTGTCGTGACTCTTGTCGGCGTATTCCTTCACGAACTCGGTCACCCGGACCGGGAGATTGCATTCCGCCCGCACCGCATCCGGCACGCTCAGTTGCTGGGCATACGGCGCCTGCTTGGCGATGGCGATGCTGCCAGCGGCGAGGCTGGTGAACGGCAGGCTGGCGCAGGCCGTAAACAGCACGAGGCGTGCGACGACAGACAATGCGTGGTGTGAGCGATGTGTAGTCATGGCGGTCTCCTTGCGATGGTGGATGATTTCGGTTCATTCACGGAAGCCTGCTTCGCAGCCCAGTCTAGCCCCTGACCGCGCACCCGCAAAGCACTCAGTCTCCGCGCCGCCGGCGCGCGGTTTGACAGCGCTCGACATAGTAACGGCTCACCGGGTCGTTATAGGTCTCGGCCAGTTTTTTAAACAGCGGGCGCGCCTGCGCGCGCTGGTCGGCGCGGAACAGCTGGTAGGCACGCGCGAACTCCGGCAGCCAGTCGAGATGCGGGTAGTCCTCGGCCAGCATCAGCTCATACAGGCGCACCGGCTCGCTGCGGCCGCGCACCGTGGTCACGTCGATCTCGCGCGCCTGCGGAAACTCATCCTTCACCTGGTGGTAGGTGAACTCCGAGATCAGGATATGCGTGCCGTACTGTTTGTTGAGCGCCTCGATGCGCGCGCCGAGGTTCACGGCGTCGCCGATCACGGTGTAGTCGAAGCGCGTCCTGGAGCCCATGTTGCCGACCACCATCGGGCCGGTATTGATGCCGATGCCGATATCCATGCCCGGCAGGCCGCGCTGTTTCCAGTCGGCCTGCATGCGGCGCAGTTCCTGCATCATGTCGACGGCGGTGCGGCAGGCGAGGCGCGCATGTTGCGGGTGCGGGATGGGCGCGCCGTACACGGCCATGATGGCGTCGCCCATGTACTTGTCGAGCAGGCCGTCGTGCTGGAAGACCTTGTCGGTCATCTGCGTGAGGTAGTCGTTGAGCAGCTGCACGAGCGCCTCCGGCGACAGGCCTTCGGCAATGCCGGTGAAGCCGCGGATGTCGGAGAACAACACGCTGAGCTCGCGCTTGTCGCCGCCCAGCCCGAGGTTGTCGATGTTGTGCAGGATCTGGTCCACCACCGCCACCGGCACGTAATGCTGGAAGGCATGCTTGATCTGGCGTTTCTCGCGTTCGGCGGCGAAGTAGTGCACCAGGGTCGAGGACACGTACAGCAGCACGAGCAGCAGCGCCGGGTAGACCACGTTGATCCAGATAAGCTGGGTGCGGAATTCGACAATGGCCAGCAACAGGTAGGCGCCGGCGAGTGCAAGCGTCACCAGCGCTCCCAGGCGCACCCCGAGGCGCGGCAGCAGCGCCACCAGCAGCCCGCCGAGCACCAGCATCAGCGCCACGTCGAATACGAACATCCAGCCGGGACGCTGGATAAAGTCGCCGTCGATCAGGTTCTGCATGGTGTTGGCGCGGATCTCGACGCCCGGGAATACCGCGCCCACCGGCGTGGTGCGGTAATCGCCGAGGCCCTGGGCGGTGGCGCCGACCAGCACGATCTTGTCGCGCAGCTGTGCCGTGTCGATGCGGCCAGCCAGCAGGTCGGTCACGGACCAGGTCGGGAAGCTGCGCGGCGGCCCACGGTAGTTGATGAGTGCGCGCCCGTATTCATCAGTCGGAACCAGGCGCTCGCCGAACTGCAGGCCGCTGATGCCGTAACGCGTGGTGTGCAGCGCGAACACCGGATCGCGCAGATACAGGCGCACCGCCTGCACGTCCGCGGACGGGAAGAACAGCCCCTGGTAGCGCAGCACCAGCGGCGCCCAGCGCACGCTGCCGTCACGCGCATCCGGCAGGCTGTTGATGTGGCCGCTGGCGCGCGCCGCCGTGGACAGTTCCGGCAGGTTGGTCAGAAGGCCGGCGATCCGCGGCATGGGAAAATCGAGACGCCCGTCGCCGCGGTCGCGGATCAGCTTGATGGCCTGCTCCTGCGTGGCAGCAAGGCCACGCGCCGCGTCGGCCTTGCTGAGATGGCGCGCCTCTTCCTCGGACATGAGGAACACCATGGGCAGCACCACCTTGCCGCTTTGGGCGATGGCCTGGCCGAAGGACGAATCGGCGGCGAGTGCGCGCTTCACGCGCGCATAGGGGCTGGCCGCGCCGCTTACACCCTGTTCGCGTTCCAGGCGCTCGATCTGGTCGAGCGCCGTGCGGTTCTCGGCCTCCGAGAAAAACACGTCAAAGGCGATGACCCGCGCGCCGGCTGCGTCCAGCCGCTCCACCAGCCGCGCCATGGTCGCGCGGCTCCACGGCCAGCGGCCATGGGCGGCCAGGCTCTTTTCGTCGATCGCCACGATCGCCACGGCCGGATCGCCCGGCGGCGCCGGGCGCATGGCCAGCCGGATGTCGTAGGTTTTAAGTTCTATAATGTCGAGTAGCGGGTTGCCCACCAGGTACAACCCGAGCACCACCCCGAGCAATGCCAGCCCCACCGTACGCGCGGATACCCGCAGCGGGCTGTTTTTTGCACTTGAACCTGGCACGGCCTTTGGAATGGATTTCGGCATGCAAGCAGCGCTCGCGTCTCTTTTTCTGGAAATGCGCCTTTTTGTAAAGTCTAGCAGAAGGCCCTTTCGATCATGTTATCAGCGGGGCATCGGTGTTGCGTGTGCAGTGCTGTTCGCCAGCGTTCCGGCATTCGCTGCGGACGTCCAGCTCCTGCAGGTGCTGACGCCAGGCACTGGCGATAGCCAGCAATTCACCGACATCGCCGGTCTGCAGCTCGACGCGAACGGCGCAGTGATTCTGGCGGATGGCGCATCCGGGCGGGTTCTCAGCCTGCAAGCTGAGGCCAGGGAGTCCTTTGTGGCGGGCGGCAAGCAGCGCCTGTTCGGCGGGCGCGTGCTGGGTGGTGTCGTGCGCCTCGGCGACAACCTGCTCGCGGTGGCGCGCCCGGGCGAGAACAGCGTCGCGGTAACGGACAACAGGGGTACGCCGCGTTTCGTGCTGGGCGAGGGCGGCAGCGACGAAGGCCGCTTGTCTTCACCCGCCGGGCTTGCCGCCTCGGCCCGCGGCCGGTTGTATGTCGCCGACCGCGGCAATCAGCGCGTGAGCGTGTACACCCACGAGGGGCTGTATCTGTTCAGCTTGACGGGCGGCGCGAAGTCCGCGGCATTGAACAAGCCCTCGCATGTTGCGGTCGATGCCGAAGAACGCATCTATGTGCTCGACGCAGAAGGTGACGGGCGCGTTTCGGTTTTCGATCATAACGGCCAGCTGCTCAAGCAGATCGGCGCGCGCCAGTTCGGCGGCGGCGAGACACGATCGGTACTGAGTGCTCTGACCGTGGATGCCCAGGGACTGCTGGTGGTCGCTGACCGCGCCAACGGCAAGCTGGTCCAGTACGACTGGCAGAACGGAAAATCAGTACAGATATTCGGCAGCCGCGGACGCGGACGCGGTCAGTTTACCGAGGTGACAGGTCTCGCGCTCAATGCCGGCGGCATGCTGGCGGTCGGCGACAGCGGCAATCCCAAGGTCGAGATTTATCAGTTGCCGGCGGGCGCGACCGTACCGCCGCCGGAGGCGCTGCGCCTGCCGACGGTGCGCAGCGTGGAATCCACAACGCCGGGCTGCGATCAGGCCTTTGCCCTGCCGGCCGGCGAGTTGCTGTGCCTGAGCCACGCGGTCGGCAGCGTGACGCGCCTCGGCAAGGACAACAAGGTCATTGCGCGCCTGGCCGGCACTTTCCGCAAGCCGCTGTTCGCCGCGGCCGACGCGCGCGACGTGGCAGTTGTGGATGGCGATGAAGTGAAGGTGTTCGCGCTCGATGGCCGCCAGCGTTTCAGCATCGGCCGCAGCGGCTCGGGCGATGGCGAGTTTGACGCGCCCGCCGCCGTGCTGCTGGCCGACCGGATTTATGTGAGCGACACCGGCAACCGACGCGTACAAATGTTTACACGCGACGGCGTATTTCTCGACAAGCTGGTGAATCCCAAGGGTCAGGAATGGCTGCGCAAGCCGGGCGCGCTGGCGGTGGATGCGCAGCACAACCTGTATGTTGCTGACAACGGCGCGCGCCGCATCCGTGTGTTTACGGACAAGAAGGCGCTGTTGTACGAAATCGGCGTGGACGATAAATCGCCACAGGGCTTCGAGACCATCCGGGCGCTGGCGCTCGATGCAGATGAATACCTGCATGCGCTGGTCACGACCGCCACCAACCGCCAGGCGGTGCAGGTGTATGCCGGCCCGAAGCTGGTGTTCCGTTTCGGTTCGGGAATGGAGAATGCTCCGGGTTTCGTCAATGCCACGAGCCTGTCGCTGGTTCCGGGAACGCAACCGCTGATCGCGGTATTCGATGCCGGCCCGCGCCAGCTCAAGACATTTGCCTGGTTGCAGGTGCCGAGCCGGGTCGGCGGTCTGGCGGTGCAGGGCGGCCTCAAGGATGTGCGCCTGCGCTGGCAGAAGGCGCCGGGCAGTCAGGTAACGCGCTACCGCGTGTACGGTGCAGTTACGGCCACCGGCCCGTATCTGCCGCTCACGGACACCGCCGACACCACGCTCGTGCTGGCACGCGACGCCGTGCAGCAGGCGCTGTTTTACCGCGTGAGCGCACTGAGCGGCCACGGGGTGGAGGGCATTGCCTCGCAGGCGCGCGAGGATTTATTCCAGTCCGGTTTGGCGCATTACGAAGCAAAACGCCATGTCGAAGCCACAAAGCTTTTCGCGCAGGCCTGGAAAGAGGATTCCGCGCACGCGCCGGCGCTGGAATATCTCGGCCGCAGCCTGGCCGCGCAGGGCACCCCTGCCGAGGCGGTACGCCATTTTCAGGAATTGGCGCGCCTTGAAGGCTTTGGTATCACGGGCGTGAACCTGCAGGTGGAAACCTTGTGGCAGGCGCGCGATTACCCGGCGGCGCGCGCGCTGCTCGATCCGCTGGTGAGTGCGCGGCGCGGCGATGCGGTTACTTATTCGCTGTGCGGCCAGGTGGCGCTGGCGCTCGGCGATACCGTGACCGCCGCCGATTGTCTGGAGCAGTCGCTGAAACTCAATCGCGACAACGCGCCAGCGCGCTTTGCGCTCGGGCAGGTGTATATCCGCATGGGCGCCGTGGGCAACGGGCTGAGCGAGATCGATGCGGCGGCCACCCTGGCACCGCAGAGTGCCACGTTGTGGCGCAAGGCCGGTGAAGCCTGGCAGTCCAGCGGTCGTCACAAGGAAGCCATCGATCGCTTTCAGCGCGCGCTGGCGCTGGATAGCGCAAGCTCCGCCGCGCGCCTGGGCGCGGCGCGCTCGCACATCGCGCTCAAGGAATACGAGCCGGCGCGCGCCATCGCCCGGACGCTGGTGGGCGGCGCGGACGAAGCCGCCGGCCAGTATCTGCTCGGCGCCATCGCGCTCGCGCTCAAGGAGCCGCAGGAGGCGGTGCTGGCCCTGAGCAAGGCGGCGAACCGCGACCCGAAGAACAGCGCGGTGTGGCTGGCGCTGGCCGAGGCGCAGCGCGCGCTCAGGAACGATGCCGAGGCGCGCACGGCGCTGCAACGCGCGGTGAGCGCCGACCCGGCCGCGTTCGAAGGTTACTTCCGGCTGGGTGTGCTGGAGCAGGATAACCGTCAGCATGCGGCCGCGGTCGGAGCTCTGGAGAAAGCCATCCCGTTGCAGCCGGCCAACGCCGAGGCGCACCTGGTACTGGCGGTTTCGCTACTGGCGCTCGAACGCTTCCGCGACGCCACCGAACGCGCGCGCGAAGCCGCTAAGCTCGCGCCGAAACGCATCGAACCGCTGTTGCGCATCGCCGAGGGCGCACGCGCCCAGGGCAAATACGGCGAGGCGATCGAGGTGTTGAAGAAGGCCGTCGCCTTGAGCGCCGATTCCGCCACCGCGCAGTTGCAACTCGGACGGGTGTATCTCGAAACCGATGTGTACGACGCCGCGCAGACCCATCTGGAGCGTGCCGCGCTGCTCGAACCGAAGAATCCGCTGCCGCACGACCTGCTCGGCAACATGTATCGCGAACGCCGCCTGTTCGATGCCGCGATCAAGGCGTTTACCAAGGCCACGGAACTGGGCGGCGCAGCGGAGTACAAGCAGCATCTGGACAGCGCTTACGCCGAGAAGAAGAAATCGCTCGAGTTCAGCGCGAACGCGCCGCGCCTGTTGTTGCAGGACCTCAAACTCGAACGCGTGTTCTCCGCCTCCTACAAGCGCTACGCCGATCAGCCGGTGGGCGCGGTGACGGTGAGCAACGCCAGCGGCACCGATTACAAGAACCTCAAGCTCGCCTTCCACATCAAGGGCTACATGGATTTCCCGCACAGTCAGGAGATCGCATTGCTGCCGGCCGGCGGCAGCACGACCCTGCCGCTGCACGCCGCGTTCAACAACAAGGTGCTCGGCATCGACGAAGACACCGGCGTGCAGGTGGAGGTGAAGCTCAGTTACGCCCAGGACGGCCAGCCCGGATCCATAGAACTCACCCGGCCGCTGACCCTGTATGGCAAGAACGCCATCCAGTGGGCGGACTTCCGCAGCGTCGGCGCGTTCGTGACGCCCAAGGACGACACGCTCAAGGATTTCGTGCGTCAGGCGGTCACCCAGTACCAGCCGGTCGCGGCGCTCAACCGTCCGCTGTTGCAGGCGATGACGCTGTTCGATGTGCTCGCCGCGCACGGCCTGCGCTATCAGGCCGACCCGAACAGTCCGTACTCCAAGGTGAGCGGCGAGCAGGTGGACTATGTGCAGTTCCCGCGCGAGACCCTGAGGCTCAAGAGCGGCGACTGCGACGACCTGTCCGTGCTGCTGGCCGCGGCGCTCGAGAATCTCGGCATCGAGACCGCGCTCGTGGACGTGCCCGGCCACCTGTTCCTGCTGTTCAACACCGGCGTGCCGGCCGCGGAGCGCGACCGCATCAGCCTGCAGGACGACCAGCTGGTAATCCGCGCCAACCAGGTGTGGGTGCCGCTGGAATCGACCCTGATCGCCACGTCGTTCGCGGAAAGCTGGGCGGAAGGCGCGCGCAAGTTTCAGGAGGCGCTGAAGGCCAAGACCCTCAAGGTGGTGCCGCTCAAGGAGGCCTGGACGCATTTCCAGCCGGTGACGCTCGCGCCCGCCAATTACACCATCAACCTGCCGACGCCGGACAAGGTGCAGCCGCTCATCGAACGCGAGCGCCGCATCCTGGTCAGCAAGAGCCTGGAGCGCTTCGTCGCCCCGTACCGCGCGATGCTTGCCGCCAGCCCGAACGATCCGGGCGCGCTGTTGCAGATCGCCATCCTGTACGCGCAGAACGGCCTGTACGACCTGGCGTTCCGCGAGTTCGACAAGCTGCTCGCCGCCAACCCGCGTTCCGCCGAGGCGCACAACAATCGCGGGAATATTTACTATACTTTGAATGATTACGAGCGCGCCTTCGAGGCCTATGCCTACGCCGAAGAACTCGATCCGGCGGACGGCGGCATCAAGCTCAATCTGGCGCTGGTGCATTACCAGCGCGGGCGGCTCAAGGAAGCGGTAGAGAAGTATCGTGAAGCGGTGGGCCTCAACAAGTCGCTGGCCGGCCAGTATCAGGCGTTCGAAAAGCTGTTGCTCAAATAATGCAGGGTGCGCTTTGCGCACCGATTCAAATTTGGTCGGTCGCAACGGTGCGTGGAACGCACCCTGCGTAAATCAGCGGTTCCGGAGGTGGATCATGCAATACACATTGCTGTTGGCGTCGCTGTTATTCGTTCCCGCTGCGTTGGCTGCCGAGCCGCCCAAGGCCGATGCGTCGCGCACGACGCCGCGCGTCGAGGTGCAGAAAGCCGAGGAACGCAGCGGCCTGCAAAACGTACTGGACGAAATGTGGTCGCGCCTGCGCCAGTACGGGCCGAAGCTGAGCGTGAAGGAAACCGAGAAGACCACGGTCGTGGCCGGCGTGCGCGGCGCGGAAAGCACCGCGAGCACGCTCACCCCCTACTGGAAAGGCGACAAGACCAGGGATCCGGCGTTTGTGGCCGAGGTCAACGCGTTCAACGGCGCGCAGGCGCTCGCCGAGCGCGGTGATTACCCGGCCGCCGCCGCGGCCTTCGAAAAATTTCTCAAGGATTATCCGGCCAGCAGCCTGAAGCCAAACGCCGAGTTTGCTCTGGCGCTGGCTGTGAGCGGCAGCGACCACACCAAGGGCGCCGCCCGGTTCAAGGCGTTCGCCGAGCAGCATCGCACGCACCCACTCGCGGCCGATGCGCAGCGCCTGGTCACCCAGATCGAGCAGGTGCGTTAAAACGTAGGGCGGAATAGCGCAGCGTATTCCGCCGCATGCAGTATGGGGAAATCGCTGCATGCGATATCGGTTCGGCCCCGCATGCGGCGCATTACGGCTGTCGCCGAATGCGCCCTACAAGTCCGGCAAGTCCCACACGTAGGGTGGAATAGCGCAGCGTATTCCGCCGCATGTTCAGCCTCCACGTTCGCCAGTGGCCAAGTCTTTCGCCCCGTCGCCGCCCCAGTCCGGCGCATAGATTCCCCGCTCCACGCAACGCCTGAATGTAGAGAACGGCCAATCCGCGGCACGCACGGCATAGCCATGCCTGACCGGGTTGTAATGCACGTAATCCAAGTGCGCGGCGTAATCCTGCTCACTCCGGATGACATGTTCCCAGAAGCGCCGCTGCCAGAGGCCGCGTTCACCGCGCGCCTGGCGTACCTTTGAGCGTCGCTCGCGCGCCGGGATCTGTTTGGCAAACAGGGTTTTGATCAACCGCCAGCGCAGGGAGAAATCATCATCGCCCGGCGGCAGGGTCCAAATGCAATGCAAGTGGTCCGGCAACACCACCCAGGCATCGATGTGAAACGGATGGGCACGTCGCACGCGCCGAACCGCCGCGCGCAGCAGGTCGATGTGACGGACGAGCAGGTCGTTTGGATGGCGCTCGAGCAGGTTTACGGTGAAGAAGTAGCAACCACCGGGAACGCGATAGCGGCGATAGTTCGGCATGTCCGTATGCCTCGTTGGTTCGAGCAGGCTATTACAACGTAGGGCGGATTAGGTGCGCAGCACCGTAATCCGCCGAACATTTGTGTCACGGGGCCGGTTCGCCGCATGCGGCGGAATACGCTTCGCTATTCCGCCCTACGTGCTACGTGCTCGCATTCGGCGCATTACGGCTGTCGCCTAATGCGCCCTACAAGTTCTGTCACAGATCGGCATCCGTCAGCCCCAACGCGCGCATCAACCACTCGCGAGCATTTTCCCCGAGAGGCGCGGGAACACCGCGCGGAATCGTGACGACCAGGTCCGGCTTGTCCGGCCGGTCGAAGACCCACAGCAATTCGGTCTTGGCCCGCAATCGCCAGCCATGAATCGCGGCCAGTGCCGCGAGGTAATCGCCGGTGACGTACTCCTTCTTCAGATCCGCACTTCCAGCTCACGCACCTGCTGTCCGCGCTTCACACGTGGCGGCTTTTCCTGTTTGACCTCAAGATAAAGCCGGACGGCTTCGCGCAGGCAGGCGCGTAATTCTTTCATGTCACGGCCTGCGGCGAACACGCCGGGCAACGCGGGGATTTGCGCGGAATAACCGCCGTTCTTTTCGTGGACGATGAATGCGCGGAGTTTCATGGGACCGCCCTGAGATACGCCTGATTTCAGTATAGTGGCTCCGGGTGTGACAGTCACGGCGCGGGTCTGTTCGCGCGCCTCAAGGTGGCCCTCGATCGCCTCGCGAATGTTGGCCATCAGCTCTTCCCTTGCCCCTTGGGAACCTGCCACTTGCACGAGCCATGAAGAATAAAGGGTAGCTACCCCTTTTCCTCTTTATTCCTCTTTAAGCCATGAAGAATAAAGGGTAGCGTCCCCTTTTCCTTTCTTTTCCTTTTCCTTTCAAAGGGTAGCGTCCCCTTTTCCTTTCACGGACAGAGCGTTGCGCCATTATCAACGCATGTGTAGGTTATGTTTACCCTGTTGTAGCCCGTGCCGCTCCATGCACTGAGTATGGTGACTTCACCATCGGCTGAAACTGGCGAGGTAAAGCTAACAGCCGTTGTATAGGTCCCGTTGCTATCAGTAGTTACTGTGTAGGTATTTCCGGCTGCACCCATGGGCGTAAAGATAGCGGGACTAGCGGATGTGTCCACGGTGGATAAAATCCCGGGGCTAGAAATCACCAGGCTGACACCAATTTGTGGATAACCGGTTGGCGACTTAACCTCTATTCTGTATTTTGAGTTCGTAATAGAGGAAGTAGTGCCGGCGAGAACATTCTGTGCTATGTCAGGCGGATCTATGTTGACCACAGTATTCTGAACCGCCTCCGACCCCGTACCGCAACTCGCCACCAACACCAGCGGCAGGCAGAAAGCCGCAACCCGAACGACAGACAGTGACTTTTTGATCATTTCGCTGGCCTCATTTTTCATTATTTTCAGATGTTCGGGTGCGCCTCGAACATCTACTCAGAATCTGGTTAAGCTTGTCCAGCTAACCCATGAATTTTAATGTAATTCACAGTCTGGACTTTGGCAAGGCCGGAACCGGCACTGCTATAAAGTTTGGACCTCTTTCAAAGTTGCTCTTTTCATCGGTCGGCTATCCACGGGGCTGAGTGGTGCTTCGCGCGCCGCTTTGGGCGTAAACACGCTGACTTCGATGGCCGTGTCTTCGGCCAGGAAGCCGTAGACCGGCACCATCTCGCTGCGCTCGCCGCCGAAGCGCAGGCGTTTGCTGCTCTCCTCGTAGGGAATGCGTTGTTCTTGCAGGAAAAATGCCACGAGTTCCGGGCTGTCGGCGGTCACGTGCAGTTGGATTTCGGAAAACCGGGTGACATTCCCGGTGAGCAACGCGCCCACCAGGCGCGGTTCGAAGCGTTCCAGGAGTTGCATGGCTTTTACCGCCAGGCGGCGCAGGTGTTGCAAGGTCTGGGGCAGATTCTTGGCATGGAAGAGCTGTAGATGCTCGACCAGCGCCTGCTCGATCTCCTGATTGGATGGCAGGTGCCGGGCCTCCGGCAGATTCAGGCGTTCCGCCGCTTTGCGCTTGGCGGCATGAAAATCGCGCACCCCTTCCTCGGCCATGATGCGTGCTGCCTCGCGGCTGATGCGCTGGCGGATTTCTTCGGCACCGTGCGGGAGTGATGCCGGCCGGCGGTGGCTAGAGTAGCGCTTCATTCTTGACAGAGCATGGATTGCATCGTGTGGTAGGTCGGCCTTTAGGCCGACACGTCGCCCTGAAGGGCGACCTACTGCAATTCCAGTAACCCGTTACGTTCCAGGAAAAACGAAGCGCTACACACGCCATCAGAACAGGCCTTCGCGCACGCCCTCCGGCGCTGGCACGGTTCCGCCTTCGAGCACATCCGTGCTGGATTCAGACGTGCCTTCGATAAAGTATTCGAGCATCGCGTTCGGGTCGGCGGCCGTGGTCGGTTTTCCGGTTTCGCGATTGATGTGGCTGGTGACCATGCCGGATGGCGGCACCAGCGGTTTCTCCGGTGCGCCCTCCAGCACCACGCGCATGTAGTCGATCCACATGGGCAGCGCGGCGCGCCCGCCGGTCTCGCCCTTGCCGAGCGGCTGGTTGCGGTCGAAACCGACCCAGGAAATGGCGACGAGATCGCTGTTGAAGCCGTTGAACCAGGCGTCGCGGTGGTCGTTGGTGGTGCCGGTCTTGCCGGCCAGGTCCTTGCGGTTGAGCACGTTCGCGGATTGCGCCGTGCCATAGCTGATGGTGTCGCGCAGGATGCTGTTCATGAGGAAGCTGTTCTGCGGCGTGATCACCTGTTCCGCATGCCGGGGCGCGGGTTTGGCCGGATCGATGCTCTTGGGCGCCGGGCAACCCGGGCAGACCACGATCGGATTGGCCTGTTCGAGAACATTGTGCTTGGCGTCCTCGATGCGTGCGATCAGGTACGGTTCGATACGGTAGCCGCCGTTCGCGAACACGGCAAAGGCGCTCGCCATCTGCATCGGTGTGGCGTCGGCGGTACCGAGCGTGAGTGACAGATTTTTCGGCAGCTTCGCCGGATTGAAACCGAAGCGCTCCATGTACTCGACCGCATACTCGGGCGTGATGGCGCGCAACAGGCGTACCGACACCAGGTTGAGCGACAGCGCCAGTGCCTTGCGCAGGCGCGTCGGTCCGAAGAACTTGCGCGAGTAATCCTCCGGGCGCCACTCGTCTTCGAGCGACACATCCTCGACCACGATCGGTGCGCCGCTGATCAGGCTTGCCGGCGTAAAACCTTTTTCCAGCGCTGCCGAGTAGATGAACGGCTTGAAGCTCGATCCGGGCTGGCGCTGCGCGAGCGCCACGTGGTTGTACTGATTGTGGCGGAAGTCGAAGCCGCCGCCCAAGGCCAGGATCGCGCCGCTCTTCGGATCGAGCGCCACGAAGCCGCCTTCCACGTCCGGCACCTGCGCCAGTTTCCATTCGTCGTCCGCTTCATCCACCTTTATGCGTTCGAGGTAGATCACGTCGCCGACCCGCAGCACGTCCGTGACCCGCTTGGGACTCGGCCCGAGTGTGTCCTCATCGATGTAGCGCGCCGCCCAGGCCACCGCCGGCAGGCCAAGCTCGATACTGGTGCCGTCCTGGGTATAGGCAACGGCCAGTTTTTCATCGGTGTGCTTGATAATCGCCGGGATGAGGCTGCCCACGTTCGGGTAATCCTTGAGCAGTTCATCGAGACGACCGGCCTCGGTCTTGCGACTGATGTTTTCGTGCCCGGCCGGGCCGCGCCAGCCGTGGCGCCGATCGTAGGCGAGCAGCGCCTTGCGCAGCGCCGCGTCCGCGGCCTGCTGGTCCTTGGCGCGGATCGTGGTGTAGACGTGATAACCGTCGGCGTAGCTGCTCTCGGTGTACCTCTCGACCATGACCTGGCGAACCATCTCCGCGACATACGGCGCGTCCACGCTGAAACGCAGCGCGTGCCGGCTGGTACCGAGCGGCGCATTCATGGAGTCGGTGAATGCGGCTTCATCGATGATCCCGAGTTTCAGCATGCGCCGCAGCACGTAGGCGCGCCGCTCGAGTGCGCTCAGCGGGTTGGCGAGCGGGCTGTAACGCGAGGGCGCCTTGGGGAGCCCGGCCAGCAACGCCATTTCCGGGAGCGCCAACTCGTTCAGATTCTTGCCGAAGTAAATTTGGGCGGCGGCCGCGAAGCCGTAGGCGCGACTGCCAAGAAATATCTTGTTGAGATAGAGCTCGAGAATCTGATTCTTGTTGAATTCGCGTTCGATCTTGAACGCGAGCAGCACTTCCCTGATCTTGCGCGTATAGGTTTTTTCCGGAGACAGGAAATAATTGCGCGCCACCTGCATGGTGATGGTGCTCGCGCCCTCCGAGGTACGCCCGCGTCGCAGGTTGTTGATGGCGGCGCGCAGGATGCCCTGGAAGTCCACTCCCTGGTGATAGTAGAACGCGTCGTCCTCGGCGGACAGAATCGCCTGAATCAACTGTGGGGGAACCTCGGCGACCTTGATCGGGATGCGCCGCTCCTCGCCGAATTCGGCGAGGAGCGTGCCTTCGCTGGTGTAAATCCGCAGCGGTACTTTCAGGCGGTCGCCGCTCAGGTCTTCAAGGGAGGGCAAGGTGGGGGTCAGCACCAAGGCCACGGTGGCGGCCAGAAATACCCCCAATACGAACAGCCCGGTGACGGCAAATAGCGCGATTTGCCAGGGTTTTTGCGGGAGAAAAGGGGTAATTTTGAGCCTGGCGAACAGGCTGTGCAGAAGCTTCATGCTACCGATGTCTGGATTGCCGGAGGTGAGGTCAGGGGTTGGACCGGGATCCCGCTCAGAGTTTCCGCAGTATAAACAGATTTGCGGTTTGGCCAAATGGCATTTGTCATTTCCGTTTGTGTTCGTCTATATTTGGAGGTAGCATTTAATGCAATATTGCATATATTCTATATAAGCTACTGGGAACAAGAGGAAAATAACAAATATGCTGGGTAAGTTCCTGGCCAAGAAAAAACCCGCGCCGCAGGCAGGGAGCAAACCAGCCGTCACGGCCTTCCTGGGCAAACTGCTGGTCAAGAAAAGACCACCGGTTCTGGGGGTGGACATCAGCGCTTCCTCGGTCAAGGTTCTGGAGCTCAGTCAGGCCGGCGAACACTTTCGCGTGGAGCGCTATGCGGTCGAGCCCATGCCGCAGAACGCCATGGTCGAGCACAGTATTACCGAAGTCGATCAGGTGGCGCAGGCCATTGCGCGGGCGGTGAAACGTTCCGGCACCCGGCTCAAGCACGCGGCGCTGGCCGTGCCGGGTTCGCATGTGATCAGCAAGATTGTCAGCATGCCGGCGGGTCTCAGCGACCGCGACATGCAGACCCAGATCGAGATGGAAGCCGACCGCCACATCCCCTATCCGCTCGACGAAGTGAATATGGATTTCCAGGTGCTCGGCGCCGCGTCCGAGGGCGCCGAGCAGGTGAATGTGCTGCTCGCCGCCTGCCGCAAGGAGATCGTGGACGACTACGCGGCGGTGGCGGATGGCGCCGGGCTCACGCCGACCGTGATCGACATCGAGACCTACGCCATGGAGAACGCCTACGGGCTGATCGCCCGGAACATGGCGGGCGCGGGCATGGAGAAGACCGTGGCGGTCATGGATATCGGTGCGACCACGACCACGATCAATGTCATGCACAACAGCCGCTCGGTGTACACACGTGATCATACTTTCGGCGGACGCCAGTTGACGGAGGAAATCCAGCGGCGCTACGGCCTGTCTTATGAAGAAGCCGGGTTGGCCAAGAAGCAGGGCGGGCTGCCGGACAACTATCAAACCGATGTGCTGCGCCCGTTCATGGAAGCGCTCTGCCAGGAAGCGATGCGCGCCCTGCAGTTCTTCTATTCGTCCAGCCCGTTCAACAGCGTCGACCAGGTGTTGCTTGCCGGCGGCTGCGCGCAGATCGCCGGCATCGATGAACTGCTGGCGGCGCGCGTTGGCGTGGCGGCGGCGGTGGCCAACCCGTTCTCCAGCATGTCGCTGGCCACGCGCATCAAGCCGCAGATGCTGGCTGCGGATGCGCCTTCGCTCATGATCAGCTGCGGCCTGGCGTTGCGGGGGTTCGACGCATGACGCGCCTGAACCTTCTTCCCTGGCGCGACCTGCGCCGCAAGGAGCAGGATCGACAGCTCCTGTCGATTGCGGTCGGCGTCTGGATCCTGATGGGCCTCGTTATTTTCTATGCCCACCTGCATGTCAGCGGCCTGATTGAGGGCCAGCAGAAACGCAATGAGTTCCTTGTCAAAGAAACCAAGAAGCTCGATGAGGAGATCAAGGAGATCAAGGAGCTGCAGGCGGCACGCGCCGCGCTGCTGGCGCGCATGCGGGTGATCCAGCAGCTGCAGATGGATCGCACCCAGGTCGTGCACCTGTTCGACGACCTGGCGCGCAAGCTGCCCGAGGGCGTGTACCTGACCAGTTTCAAGCAGGCGGGTCAGACCATCACGCTCATCGGCAACGCCCAATCGAACGCGCGCGTGTCGGCATTTATGCGCAATCTCGATGCATCCGACTGGTACACCAAGCCGGATCTGGACGTGATCAACGTCAAGACCAAGGGCGGTGACCGGGTCAGCGAGTTCACCCTGCGGGTCGACCAGAAGGTCAAGCTGGAAAAAGATGGTGCCGTGCCATGACGCTGGACGATCTCAAGAACATCGACATTAACAATATTCCCGGCTGGCCGCTGCCAGTCAAGATCGGTGGTATTGCGATCATTTGTGGCCTGCTGTTGTTCGGCGGTTACTGGTTTCTGATCGCCGACGAGATTGAGCAGTACGACCAGGAACAAAAGAAAGAGGTGGGCCTCAGGGAGACCTATCTCAACAAGAAGGGCATGGCCATCAACCTTTCGGCTTACAAACTGCAAATGGATGAAATGCACCAGGCATTCGGCACGCTGCTGCGCCAGTTGCCGAACAAGACCGAGGTACCGAACCTGCTGGTGGACATAACCCAGGCGGGACTCGGGCGCGGACTCAACTTCGTGCTGTTCAAGCCCGAAAAAGAAAAGCCGCAAGAGTTCTATGCCGAGCTGCCGATCAACATCAAGGTGACCGGCGGTTACCATGAGCTCGGGCAGTTCGTGAGCGATCTGGCGGCGTTGCCACGGATTGTCACCATCGGAAACATCGATATCACCGCCGATGCAAAAAGCAGTCTGCTGACAATGTCGGCGGTGGCCCGCACCTTCCGTTACCTTGAGCCCGAGGAAATCGAGGCGCTCAAGCCGAAGACGGCCAAGCCGGCGGCCCCGCCGGCCGGGGGCGCAAAATGAAGCGCGCCTGGTTACCGCTTGTGTTGACGTTCGTTCTGCTCTCTGGTTGCGGCAGCGACGGGCTCGACGACTTGCGCGAGTTCGTGAAAACCGCGCATGCCAACCGCAAACCGAAAATCGAACCGTTGCCGGAGATCAAGCCCTATGAGGCGTTCGCGTACGCGGCCTCCGATCTCGTCGATCCGTTTTCACCGGCGAATCTCAGGCCCCAGACCGCGCAATCGAAGTTGAGCGGCCCACGGCCGGACATGAACCGGCGCAAGGAGCCGCTCGAGGATTATCCGCTCGATTCGCTCAAGATGGTCGGCACGCTCAGTAAAGGCAAACAGTCCTGGGGCATCATCCAGACAACCGACGGGGCTGTGTACCGGGTGCAGAAAGGAAACCATCTTGGCCAGAACTTCGGCCGCATCACGCGCGTCAGCGACGAGAAAATCGATCTCATCGAACTGATTCAGGGCGCGCTGGGAGAGTGGGTGGAACGCGAAGCGAGCATCGCCATACAGGAATAATGAGGATGCAATCATGATCCAGTACAGAATGAACTGCTTTGACGGGAGCAAAACGCTGATGCGGACGCTGGCGCGAGGCGTAACAATGCTCCTTTTCCTGGCGAGCGGTGCCGCCCTGGCCGGCGACCTGACGGCATTGTCCTGGGAGGAAAACACCGCTGACCCCAGTCTGCAGGTATGGGTGAGCGGCGCACCGGCATACGAAATCCAGACACTCGACGGCGGACAGCGCCTGCGCCTGCGGCTTTCCGATACGGTGTTGCGTGACGTGACGGATGTCGAAGGGCGCGGGGCCGTGAAGGGCGTCTATCCGTATCTCTCCGACACCGGCACCGGCGTCAATATCGATTTTCTTCTGACCGCACCGGGCGAGCTCAAGGTGGAGTCAGCAAGTTATGGCTATCGTGTGGTCGCGCAGGTGGGTGGCGGGGCAGCGCCGCAGCCGGCAGCGATCGAGAAGCCGGAAGCGAAAGCCGTTGTCCCGGCCGCAGCACCGGTTAAGCCGGCTCCCCCCGTGGCCGCCGTACCGGTAGCGGCGCCTAAGGCGGCGCCCGCACCAGCCGCCAAACCCGCGGAGCCGCAGAATGCGATCGAAGACATCGTGTACGCAAAACTTCCGGGCGATCGCATCCAGATCCAGTTGCGCATGTCCGGAACACCCGCCAAGCCCGCCGTGTTTACGACCAGCAATCCGGCGCGCATTGCGCTGGATTTCCCGAACACCCGGGTCAGCATGGCCAAGACCAGCGTCAAGGTGGGCGTGGGCGCCATTACCAGCATTAACGCTGTCGAGGCTCAGAACCGCACGCGCGTGGTTTTGAATCTTGTGAAGCCAGCCGCCTACACCAGCACGTCGGACAGCCGCAGCTATACCATCACGGTGGAAAACCCGATAGGCGCGGTGGCCGGCACGCAAGCGGCCAAAACCACACGCTTCGCCAGCGCGGCGCGCCCCGGCAAGCACAGCCTCAAGGGCATCGACTTCCGGCGCGGGCCGCAGGGTGATGGCAAGATCATTATCGGCCTGTCCGACACCGGTGTCG
>CAYHES010000020.1:0-23209 GCA_964355495.1 uncultured Acidiferrobacterales bacterium | reverse complement strand
ATCGGCTGACCGATGATATCGCCGATGGCGAAAATGTGCGGGACATTGGTGCGCAACTGCTTGTCGACCGGAATGAAGCCACGCTCGTTGACCGCGACTCCGGCTTTATCGGCGGCAATCTTCCTGCCATTCGGCGCGCGACCCGCCGCCACCAGCACGAGATCATAGAATTGCGGCTCGGCCGGGGCCTGTTCGCCCTCGAACCACACTTTCACGCCTTCTCTCAAAGCCTCGACCTTCACGGTCCGGGTCTTGAGCATCACACGATCGAAGCGCTGGCTGTTCATCTTGTTCCAGACGCGCACCAGGTCGCGGTCCGCACCGGGCATGAGTCCGTCCAGCATTTCCACCACGTCGATGCGGCTGCCGAGCGCCGAATAGACGGTCGCCATTTCGAGCCCGATGATGCCGCCACCCAGCACCAGCATTTTCTTCGGCACGGCCTGCAGCTCGAGCACGCCGGTGGAATCGAGGATGCGCGCATCCTCGGGAATGAACGGCAACTTCACAGCCTGCGATCCGGCGGCGATTATGGCCTTGGCGAAACGCACCACCTTCTTCTCGCCGGTAGGCTGCTGTCCCTCACCCACGCTCAGCGCGACTTCAAGGTGATACGCATCGAGAAACTGGCCGACACCGCGCACGACTTCCACCTTGCGCGCCTTGGCCATCTGCATGAGGCCACCGGTCAGCTTGCCCACCACCTTGGTCTTCCAGGCACGCAGCTTGTCGAGATCGAATTTCGGCGTGCCAAAGCTCACGCCGTGCTCAGCGAGTTTTTGTGCCTCTTCCGTCACAGCCGCCACGTGCAGTAAAGCCTTGGACGGTATGCACCCCACGTTCAGACACACGCCACCGAGCGCGGCGTAACGCTCCACCATGAGCGTCTTCAGGCCGAGATCGGCCGCGCGGAATGCCGCCGAGTAGCCGCCGGGACCGGCGCCGAGCACCAACAGTTCGCACTCGACGTCGACTTTGCCCGTGAATGTAGCGGCGGCCGGCGCTACACCCCCTCCCTCCCCTCCCCCTGTCAGGGGGAGGGTTAGGGAGGGGGTCGCTGTTGGCGTGGGGGCCATGGCCGATTTGGGCACAGTAGTTTTCTCAACCGCACCCGAGGTCTCAAGCAGCAGCACCACGGCACCTTGCGCAACCTTATCGCCCACCTTGACCATCACGGACTTGACGATGCCCGCGGCCGGCGAAGGCACATCCATGCTGGCCTTGTCCGACTCCAGCGTGACGATTGAATCTTCAGTCTTGATCCGGTCGCCGGGCTTGACCATGACCTCGATCACCGCGACTTCGCTGAAGTCGCCGATGTCGGGGATTTTGATTTCGATGGTCTGGGGCATGCTGTTCCTTTAACTAATTCTTTGCCGCAAAGGCGCAAAGGGCGCAAAGAAAATCTCAGATTATTTCTTCTATTCTTTTCTCGATTTGCTTTTCGATTTCTTTACTACTTTGCGTTCTTTGCGTCTTTGCGGCAGGTTCCTCTTTTTACGCGCCGGAAACTCGCCCTGCAACGTCTCGCGCATGCCGGCCAGCACCTGCCCCAAGTAGGTGACGAAGCGCGCGCCCGCGGCGCCATCGATCACACGGTGATCGTAGGACAGCGACAAGGGCAGCATGAGGCGCGGCGCAAAGCGCTTGCCGTCCCATTTTGGTTTGGTATCGGCCTTCGACACGCCGAGAATCGCAACTTCCGGGGCGTTGATGATTGGCGTAAAGGCCGTACCGCCGATACCGCCGAGACTGGAGATGGAGAAACAGCCACCCTGCATTTCGGCCGGAGAAAGTTTGCCCTCGCGCGCCTTCTTGGCCAGTTCCCCGGCCTCGCGCGCAATCGCCAGCAGCGATTTCTGGTCGGCATTGCGAATCACCGGCACCACCAGGCCATTCGGCGTGTCGGCGGCAAAACCGATGTGATAGTAATGCTTGACGATCAGGTTCTCGCCGTCGAGCGAACTGTTGAAGGTCGGAAACTGCTTGAGCGCGTCGACGCTCGCCTTGATCAGGAACGCGAGCACCGTCACCTTGACGCCGTTCTGCTCGGCCTGCTGGTTGATCTCGACCCGGAATTGCTCCAGCGCGGTGATGTCCGCCTCGTCGAACTGCGTGACATGCGGCATCATCACCCAGTTGCGCGCGAGATTGGCACCGGAAAGTTTCTGGATGCGCGACAGCGGCCTGGTCTCGAACGAACCGAATCTGGCGAAGTCCACCTTCGGCCACGGCAACAGATCGAGCGCGCCGCCGGCGGCCGGGCGCGCGCCGCTGAGCACCGCCTTCACATAGGCCTGCACGTCCTGCTGCAGAATGCGGCCCTTGGGGCCGCTGCCTTTCACCCGCGAGATGTCCACGCCCAGTTCGCGCGCGAAGCGGCGCACCGAGGGGGTTGCGTGCGAACGGTGTCCGCCTGCCGAGGCTGCGATAAATTCCGCCGGCCCCGGCATCAATACCACCGGAGGGGGAGCACTCGGCCCCTCGGCTTTACCAGGCACCGGTGGTGCGCCCATTGCCATGGTGGAAGCGCTGCGCACTGCTGGTTCGGGTGCGGCCGCAACCGCCGGCGCCGCTGCCTTCGCTGCCAGTGCCGGCTTGCTCGCTGGTGCCGCTTTCTCGTCACTGGCCTCAAGGGTCAGCACCACCGTGCCTTCGGCGACCATATCGCCGACCTTGACCTTGACCTCTTTCACGGTGCCGGCGGATGGTGATGGCACATCCATGCTCGCCTTGTCGGATTCGAGCGTGACCATCGAATCTTCGGCCTTGATGACATCGCCGGGCTTGACCAGAACCTCGATCACCGCAACTTCCTTGAAGTCGCCGATGTCGGGGATTTTGATTTCGATGGTCTGTGACATATACATCCTTAAGAACGGGTAAACCTGCCGCAAAGGCGCAAAGGGCGCAAAGAAAATCTCGGTTGTTTCTTGTTTACCCTTTGCGTTCTTTGCGCCTTTGCGGCAGGTGTTGTCTCTCTTAAACCGTCAACGGATTCGGCTTGTCGACATCGATGCCATATTTCTTGATGGCCTCGGCCACCTTGGCGGGATCGAGCTTTTCCTCTTCGGCCAGCGCCGCCAGACTGGCGGTGGTGACCCAGTAACGGTCAACTTCAAAGAAGTGGCGCAGTTTCTCGCGGGTGTCGGAACGGCCGAAGCCGTCAGTACCCAGCACCTGATAACGACCCGGCACATAGGGGCGGATCTGGTCGGCGAAACCGCGCACGTAGTCGGTCGAGGCGATCACCGGTCCCTCGGTATTTTCAAGACACTGCTGTACATACGGCTTGCGCGGCTCCGCCGTCGGGTGCAGCAGGTTCCAGCGTGCGGTGGCCACGCCATCGCGCGCCAGCAGCGTAAAGCTTGGGCAGCTCCAGATGTCGGCCTCGATGCCCCAGTCCTGCTTGAGCAGGTCGGCGGCGGCGATCACCTCGTTCAGGATCGTGCCCGAGCCGAGCAGTTGCACACGTGGCCCCTTGCCTTGCCCACCCTGCCGGAACAGGTACATACCCTTGAGGATGCCCGTCTCCACGCCTTCCGGCATGGCCGGATGCGCGTAGTTCTCGTTCATCACCGTGAGGTAGTAGTACACATCCTCCTGCTCGGCATACATGCGGCGCAGGCCGTCGTGCAGGATCACCGCGAGTTCGTAGGCGAAGGTCGGGTCGTAGGAAATGCAGTTCGGAATCTGCGCCGACCACAGGTGCGAGTGGCCGTCTTCATGCTGCAGGCCTTCGCCATTAATCGTGGTACGTCCCGCCGTGCCGCCGAGCAGGAAACCGCGCGCGCGCGAATCGCCCGCCGCCCACCACAGGTCGCCGGTGCGCTGCAGGCCGAACATGGAGTAGTAAATGAAGAACGGAATCATCGGCACGCCGTGCGTCGAGTACGAGGTGGCCGCGGCGATCCACGAGCACATGGCGCCGGCCTCGTTGATGCCCTCTTGCAGAATCTGGCCGTTCTTGTCTTCCTTGTAGAACATGAGTTGGTCTTTGTCCTGCGGCGTGTACAGCTGGCCGACCGACGACCAGATGCCGATCTGGCGGAACAGGCCTTCCATGCCGAAGGTGCGCGACTCATCGGCCACGATCGGCACCACGTGCTTGCCGATGTTCTTGTCCTTCAGGAGGATGCCGAGCAGACGCACAAACGCCATGGTGGTCGAGAATTCGCGGCCCTCGGCCGAGGCCTTGAGCAGCGCCTCGAAGGCGGACAAGGCCGGCACCTCAAGCGACGCGGCTTTCTGGCGGCGGGCCGGCAGAAAGCCGCCGAGCGCCATGCGCCGCCCATGCATGTATTGGTACTCCGGCGAATCCTCGGCCGGCTTGATGTAGTCGAGCCTCTCGATCTGTTCGTCGCTGAGCGGCAAATGAAAGCGGTCGCGGAAGGCGTGCAGCGAGGTCGTGCCCATCTTTTTCTGCTGATGAGTGATGTTCTGCGCCTCGCCCGATTCGCCCATGCCGTAACCCTTGACGGTCTTGGCCAGGATCACGGTCGGCTGGCCCTGGTGGTTCACCGCCGTATGGAAGGCCGCATACACCTTGTGCGGGTCGTGTCCGCCGCGATTGAGTCGCCAGATGTCGTCGTCCGACCAGCTCGCCACCATCTCCTTCAGCTCGGGATATTTGCCGAAGAATTGCTCGCGCACATAGGCGCCGTCACGCGCCTTGAAGGTCTGGTAATCGCCATCCACGCATTCATCCATGCGCTTGCGCAGCAGACCCATGCGGTCGCGCGCCAGCAACGGATCCCAGTAACCGCCCCAGATGAGCTTGATGACGTTCCAGCCGGCACCGCGGAACGTGGCTTCGAGTTCCTGGATGATTTTGCCATTGCCGCGCACCGGTCCATCCAGGCGTTGCAGGTTGCAGTTCACCACGAAGATTAAATTATCGAGATTCTCGCGCGCGGCCATGCCGATGGCGCCGAGCGACTCGGGCTCATCCACCTCGCCGTCGCCGATGAAACACCACACTTTGCGGTTTTCGGTATTGGCGATGCCGCGGTCGTGCAGGTACTTCATGAAGCGCGCCTGGTAAATCGCCTGAATCGGCCCGAGGCCCATGGACACGGTCGGGAACTGCCAGAAGTCCGGCATCAGCCACGGGTGCGGGTAGGACGACAGTCCCTTGCCGTCGACCTCGCGCCGGAAGTGATCCATCTGTTCCTCGGTCAGACGGCCGAGCATGAAAGCGCGCGCATAGATGCCGGGCGAGGAATGCCCCTGCACGTACACCAGATCGCCACCGTGGTTCTCGCTGGGCGCGCGCCAGAAGTGATTGAAGCCGACGTCATAGAGCGTCGCCGCCGAGGCGAAGCTGGCGATGTGGCCGCCGAGGTTGGAGTCGCCCTTGTTGGCGCGCAGCACCATGGCCAGCGCATTCCAGCGCACGAACGAGCGGATGCGATCCTCCATGGCATGATCGCCGGAAGAACGCACCTCTTTATCCGGTGGAATGGTATTGATGTAGGCGGTATTGGCCGCGTACGGAACATTGATGCCGGCGGCGCGCGCCAGCTCGATCTGCTTCTCGATCAGGTAATGGGCGCGCTCCGGGCCTTCCTGTTGAATGACGGCGCCGAGGGCGTCGAGCCACTCCTGGGTTTCCTGGGCATCCACGTCGGTCTGTGGGGGAAGGCTTGGGACGGCGGCCATAATCTGCTCTCCTCATCTCGATTCGCCGGAAACGGCGAAGTCGACGAACAATTTATTTGGATTAATTTAGTATCGAGCGGATCGCGAAAAACGGGTGAAAGCCCCATCGCTCAACCGAACCTTCTGGCTGCAAACCCTCTTGGCGTCACAAATCCGAAGAATCGGTGAGGACAGTGCTGCTGGACAGGGCAACTACCCTCGATCAATTCTGGTAAATTAGCGAAGGCAGGCTTGCACAAAACTAGCCGTTCTAGGCGGCGTATGATCGGTTTTTTAGATATTAAGGTCAAGGCATTGACTTAACAGCAGGATTTCCCGCCACGGGCACTCACCGGACAACACGCATGCAACTCGATATCGCCAAGATCACACAGGATGCCCGCACGTTAAGCGCAAAAGACGTCGATTCCAGCTCTAACCTCATTTTTCTGCTCGCTCCTGCCTATGATGTGAAGCGTTTGCCGCATGGTGCCGCGCTGCAGCAGCGGCTGAAGACGGCGCAGCACAAGCTTGCGGAGAAATCCTTTCATACCATTCTTCCGAACGCGCAGGGCACGCTGATTTCATTGCTGACGGTCGACCCGACCCAGTCCAGCTTTGAGCTTTTAACCCAGGCACGCAAAATCGTCGCCAGCCAGCGCCATCCGTCACCCACAACCCTGATCCTTGCCTGCTTCGGGCTGGATGCGAAACAGGCGGAACGCGCCAGCGAGGCACTGATTGCCGCGGCCCTGGCGGCCGACTTCCGGATGCCAGATTTCAAGAGCAAGCGCGAACCGGCCACACGCCTCAAACAAATCCGTATATATGGTCACAAAGTGGCGCACGACTATGCCCGCACCCTGGCCGAGGCGCGCGGCAACAACCTCGCGCGCTTCCTCACCGCCCTGCCGCCGAATGAACTCACGCCCGGCAACTACCGGCAGCGCGTCCTGAAACTCGCACGTGAATACCGCTGGAAGACCGATTTTCTGGATATTAAAAAACTTAAAGGCCGCGGCGCCGGGGCGTTTCTCGCGGTCGCGCAAGGCAGCCCGGAACCGGACGCCGGCATTCTGCATCTGCGCTATGTGCCGAAGCCGCAACCGCGCGATCCATCGCGCGCGGCCCTCGCCTCGATCCCATCGGCGAAGATGAAATCGAACAAGGGGTCGCTCGCCCTGGTCGGCAAGGGCATCTGCTTCGATACCGGCGGCACCAACCTCAAGCCCGCGCGCCACATGCACGGCATGCACGAGGACATGGAAGGCAGCGCCGTGGCGCTCGGCACCCTGCTCGCGCTCACCGAACTTAAAGTTGATTTCCCGGTGGACTGCTGGCTGGCGCTCGCCCAGAACCACATCGGCCCCAAGGCCTACAAGCAGAACGACGTGGTGACGGCCGCGAACGGCACCACCATCGAGATCATGCACACCGACGCCGAAGGCCGCATGGTGCTGGCCGACACCCTCACCTTCGCGTCACGTGCCAAGCCGCGCCTTATTATGGACTACGCCACGCTCACCGGCGCCTGCGTGGGCGCCTTGAGCACGCGCATGAGCGGCGCCGTAACCAACCGCATGGAATTGGTGCCGACCGTGATCGAAGCCGGCTGGGAAAGCGGCGAGCGCGTCTGGCCGTTCCCGCTGGAAAAGGATTACGACAAGGCGCTCAAGAGTGGCATCGCCGACGTGAAGCAGTGCACCCTGGACAGCGACGCCGACCATATCCTCGCTGCCTCGTTCCTGAGAAAGTTCATCGAAGGCGATCTGCCGTGGGTGCATATCGATCTGTCGGCCGGCAACCATAAAGGCGGGCTGGCCCACATCCCGACCGACATTACCGGTTTCGGTGTACGTTTCTCACTCAATCTGTTGCTCGATCAGAAAATACTCGGGTAATTCCCGGATCAGAAAATGGCCACAGCAACAGCCACCAGCACTGTCGTCTCGATGAGTTCGACCATGGCGCCGGCCGTATCGCCGGTGGTTCCGTGAATGCGGCGCAACATCATGGACCGCAGCACCAGAAACATCGCCGCCGCCGCCACGAGGGAAACAATGCCGGCCTTGCCCATCGTCACCGCTACACACAGCGCACTGACGAACACTACCGCCACGCCAGTTCGACGCGGCAGGTGCCGGGCGAGCGCGGCGCCGAGGCCACCGGGGCGCACGTAGGGCGTTGTCAGAAAAAGCAGTGGCAACGCCACGCGCCCCAGAGTCGGCGCCAGCAACAACAGGCTCCAGTCGCCCGCAACCAGAATGGTTTCGAGCGCCGCGAACTTGATGAGCAAAACCATCACCAATACCACCACCGCGCCCGGCCCGCTGTATGGATCTTTCATGATGGCGAGCGTGCGCTCGCGGCTGCCGGGTCCGCCCATCCATGCATCGGCGCTGTCGCCCAATCCATCGAGGTGCAGCGCACCGGTGATCGCAACCCAAGCCGCGAGCACCAGTGCGGCGCGCAGTATCGGGGATGCCGAGATCAGCATCCAGCCGAGTGTGGCGAGCGCCAAACCGATGAACAGCCCGACCAGCGGATACCAGAGCAGCGACCGGCCGACATCGCGCTCCTCAACCGCAGCCATCGACGGAACCGGCAGGCGCGTGAGAAATTGCAACGCGAGCAGCAGCGAACGCCCCATCAGGACTTCTCCGCCAGCAGCACAAATGAAGGACAATGGGCTTCCGCCGGCTCCTGCCGCGCCTGCATGCGAAACCGCTGCGCTTGCGCAACCTCAAGTCGCAATGACTCCGTCAGGGAGAGTCGTTGCGCGCGGCCGAGAAGAATGCGCAATGGGCCGCCGTGCGTTACCACCAGCACCTGTTCTCCAGCGTGGCGCATCACCAGCTCTTCCCAGGCCAGCAGCACGCGCGCTTCCAGGGCACGCACATCCTCCGCGCCGGGCGGTGGATAATTCACGGGGTCGCGCCAGAAACGCGCGACCGCTTCCGGCTCCGCGGCCAGAAGGTCGGAGACGGTCTTCCCTTCCCATGCCCCGAAATGAATTTCACGCAGACGCGCGTCGAACACGAGTGGCAGCGCATGTCGCTGTGCCAAATCGCGCGCGAAATCGGCGCAGCGGCGCAGCGGCGAGCTCACGATGCAATCCCAGTCACGTTCTTCGCCCAGTGCGGCGCGCATCGCCGCCCAGCCCTGCGGCGTCAAGGCGTCGTCGATGCTGCCACGATAACGGCTGCCGCCCACGGTCTCGCCATGGCGCAGAAGGTCGATGCGCGTCATGCGCTCCGCACACAGCTTGACCGCCAGCCCCCGGTGCGTACTGCCTCGTCCATCTCTGTACTCGTCATGATTTCCCGGAAACGCCGGCTTCGGTGAAAGTAGCCATCTCATTGTGCAGTGCGCAGGCGAGCCGCAGGATCGGCACGGCCACGGCCGCACCGCTGCCTTCGCCGAGACGCATGCCGAGATCGAGCAACGGTCTGGCCCCAAGGGCCGCAAGCATGTGCGCATGGCCCGGTTCCGCGGAGGCATGCGAGTAGAAGAACCATTCGTCACAGCCCGGGGCAATCCGCGTGGCGACCAGCGCCGCCGCGGTGGTAATGAAACCGTCGATGAGCACCGGCAACCCCACCTTGGCGCAGGCGAGATAACCGCCGACCAGTGCCGCGATTTCGAATCCCCCGAAACGGCGCAGGATCTCCATGGGATCCCCGGCATGATCGCCGTGCAAGGCGAGTGCTGCACGGATTACCGCTGCCTTCCGGTCAACGCCCTGCGTGTCGAGGCCGGTGCCGGGACCGGCCAGCAATTCCGCGCGAACGCCGAGCAGCGCACAGGCGATGGCGGCCGCCGACGTGGTGTTGCCAATGCCCATTTCGCCACCGATAAAAAGCTGCGCGCCGGCCGTCTTGGCGCGCTCGGCGCCCTGACGCCCGACGTGCACGGCACGCATGAGCTGATGGGCGCTCATCGCCGGCTCTTTGGCGAAGTTCGCCGTGCCGGGCCCGAGATTGTGATGCAAGACATCGTTCAGCGGTCCGGCATCCACCACCGTACCCAGATTCGTTACCTCCAGCGTGGCGCCCAGTTGGCGAGCCAGCACATTGATCGCCGCGCCGCCGCGCGCAAAGTTGCGCACCATCTCGGTCGTCACGGCCTGCGGAAAAGCCGACACGCCTTCGGCGACCACGCCGTGATCGGCGGCAAACACCGCAATATGGACCCGATCGAGTGTCGGGCGTGATGTACCCTGCATGGCCGCGAGCTGGATGGCGAGCGATTCCAGGCGACCGAGGGCGCCGGGCGGCTTGGTGAGCTGGGTCTGGCGCTGCTCGGCCTCGCGACGGGCCATGTCGTTCAAAGATGCGCAAGGCATGTACAACCATTCACCATTCATGCTGTCGGTTTTCCTTTTAGAAAATGAGGGAGTCCAGCGACCGTGAGAATGACCCGGTCTGTGAGTTGAGCGATGTCTTGGTGCAACCAACCGGCCTCGTCACAGAAGCGGCGCGACAGCGCGCCGAGCGGCACGACGCCCATGCCGGTTTCGTTGCCGACCAGAATAATATGGCCAGGCAACTGTGGCAGCAGTTCGACGAGGGTGCGGCGCTGCGTAGCGAACACGATGTCGTCATTCGCACAGAGCAGATTCGTGAGCCAGAGCGTGAGGCAGTCCACCAGCAGGCAGCGGTCCGGCGCCGCCTGTGCACGCAGCACGCGGGCGAGCGCCAGCGGTTCTTCGACGAGCGTCCAGGTTGGCGGTCGGCGGCGCTGGTGTTCGATAATGCGTGCCTGCATTTCCGCGTCGCCAGGCGTGGCGGTGGCCACGTAGGTGACGGCGAGACCGCTCGCCAAGGCATGCTGTTCGGCGAGCCGGCTTTTGCCGGAGCGCACACCGCCGAGTATCAATTCCTTCATACGGGCATCTTCTCCCGGGCCGGTTGCAGGATCGCATCGATGCGACGCATGTCGAGATGCTGCTCGACGGCATCGGCAAGGCGCTCGATGCCCTGCTCGCGCAGCGCCGGGTAATTAAACGGCATCAGCTCGGTAAGGCCGGCCCAGCGCAGCAGTGCCGCGCAGGTGGCGGGCGTGTCGAAAAGACCATGCAGGTAGCTGCCGATAATCTGGCCGTCGTCGGAGATCGCACCATCGTGCCGCTCCGGCAGATTCACCAATGGGCGCTTGAGCGCCGGGCCCTGTGTGGCGCCGTGGTGAATTTCGTAACCGGTTACCGGCGCCCGATCCAGAGCAAGCACACCGCTGACGCGCCGCAGTTGCTTCTCGGCAGCGAGGGTTGTCGTGAGTTCGAACCACTGTAACCCGGTGCTGGTTCCGGGTTCGCCCTCAAGACCGAGCGGGTCGTGTATTGTTTTCCCCAGCATCTGAAACCCGCCACAGATGCCAAGCAGCTTGCCGCCGTAACGCAAATGCCGCTGCAAGGCCTCCTCCCAGCCGTTGGCGCGCAGCCAGGCGAGATCGGCACGCACGCTCTTGCTGCCCGGCAGGATAACAAGGTCAGCACCGGCCATGTCCTCGCCCGGTCCCAGGTAACGGAAATCCACCTGCGGATGCAGGCGCAGCGGGTCGAAATCGGTGTGGTTGCTGATGCGTGGCAAGGCCGGGACCAGCACACGCAGCGCATTGCCGGTTCCGGTCGGCGCGCGTGCGAGCGCGTCTTCGGCCTCCAGATGCAAGCCGTGCAGATACGGGAGTATGCCCAGCACCGGCTTGCCGGTGCGCGTCTCCAGCCACTCGATGCCCGGCATCAGCAAGCCGACGTCACCGCGAAAGCGGTTGATGACGAAACCGGCCACGCGCGCCTGCTCGGATTCGGACAGCAGCGCGAGCGTGCCGACGAGATGCGCGAACACGCCGCCGCGATCGATGTCGGCAATGAGCAGCACCGGGCAATCCACCGCCTCGGCGAAGCCCATGTTGGCGATGTCCTTATTGCGCAGATTGATCTCCGCCGGGCTGCCCGCGCCTTCGACGATAATGACATCGTATTGCGCACGCAGTCGTTGGTACGATTCCAGCACGGCCTGCATTGCCGTGGTCTTGTAGTCGTGATAGGCGCGTGCGTCCATCGAAGCCAGCGCGCGCCCGTGAATAATCACCTGCGCGCCGATATCGGTGTTCGGCTTGAGCAACACCGGGTTCATGTCGGTGTGCGGTTCCAGACCGCAGGCCTGCGCCTGCACCGCCTGGGCGCGCCCGATCTCGCCGCCGTCCACGGTCACGGCGCTGTTCAGGGCCATGTTCTGCGGCTTGAACGGCGCCACGCGTACGCCACGGCGCGCGAGCACGCGACACAGGCCGGCGACCAGCGTGCTTTTGCCGGCGTCGGAGGTCGTTCCTTGAACCATGAGCGTGCGTACGGTCATGCGCACTCTCCGGGAAGATCGTGTGCATCAATGTCGGCGAGTGCCGCCTCCAGTCGCATCCAGTCCGGCTCGGTTCCCGGCAGGCCGAAGCGCAGGCTCGGGGGCTCAGTCGCTCCCGGCGTCCTCGGCAACCGCTCCCTGCGTTGCTCTACCTCCTGCATCCATGCAGTCGTGCCTCCCGCGACACTCGCGCGTCCCTGCGCGTCGTCGAACAGCCGCGCAAGAATGCCTCGTCTAGCAAAGTACGCGTGAATTGCGATGGCACGCGGCGTGCAGATCCACTGGAACAGCGCGCAGCCGCCTGCTGGCGCCAGTCCGTGCCGTCGCAGTAATGTGGCGAGCCGTTCGCCGTCTGCTTCGAGTCGCTGGCGGGCCGTCTCCTGCCACGTGCGGTCGCGCAGCGCCTGCACCGCTACCCAGCGCGCAGGTGTTGCGACGGTCCAGGGACCGAGCTGCGCGCGCAGCTGCTCGAGCCGCGTCGGTTCGGCGAGCACGAAACCCACGCGCGCGCCGGCCAGTCCGAAGAACTTGCCGAGTGAGCGCAGCACGATCAAACCATGTCGATCGCAATACGGTGCAAGACTCCGTTCGGGTGTGGCATCCATGAACGCCTCGTCCACGATGAGCCAGCCGCCGCGCGCGGCAAGCTGCGCGTGCCAGTCGAGCAATTGTTGTGGTGAGAAGCGCGCGCCGGTGGGGTTGTTGGGGTGAATGAACACGAGCACGTCCGATCGCGAAACGGCGTTATCCAGTTCCCCCGCTGTGACCGGCGTTACCGTATGCCCGGCGCGTCGCCATGCGTAAGCGTGTTCGGCGTAACCGGGATGAATCACGGCAACGCGGCACGGCGCGCGCAGATGCGGCAGCGCCTGGATCGCCGCCTGCGAACCGGCGACGGGCAGCAAGGCGCGCGCACCATAATAGGAGTGCGCCGCCTCATCGAGCCCATCCTCGTCCTCCGGCAGACGGGACCATGCGGCCGCGGGCAATGCCGGTACCGGCCAGCCGCAGGGGTTGATGCCGGTCGAAAGATCGAGCCAACGCTCAAGCGCAATGCCGTAGCGCACCGAGGCCTCACGCAACCTCCCGCCGTGCTCAAGCAAGAGTCTCTCCTCCCAGCACCAGCACCAGCAACAATCCCACGGCAAGCCACAACAATACGCCGTGCTGCACGAGGCGCAGGGCACGCTCGATGTCACCACCGGATGCAGGTCTGCCTTCGCCCAGAGCGGGACGCTGTTTGTAATGGCCGTGGTAAAATGCGGGGCCGCCGAGCGTGATCCCGAGCGCGCCAGCGCCGGCCGCCATCACTGGCCCGGCGTTCGGGCTTTCCCACAGACGGCCCTGTGCGTGCCAGCACCGCCAGGCCTGTGCGGAGCGGCCAAGGACAACATAGGTCAGCGCGGTCAGGCGCGCCGGAATGTAATTGAGCAGGTCATCGAGCCGCGCCGCGGCCCAGCCGAAATGGCGATAACGCGGCGTTCGATAACCCCACATGGCGTCCAGTGTGTTGGCCAGCCGGTAGAACACCGCACCGGGCGCGCCGGCCACGGCGAACCAGAATAGTGTGCCAAACACCGCGTCGTTGCCATTTTCGAGCACCGACTCGACCGTCGCGCGCACCACGTCGCCGGGCTGCATGACTGCGGTATCGCGGCTTACGATCATGCTCACCTGCCGCCGTGCATCGTCGAGATCGTTCACGCGCAGGGCGGTGGCGACACGTTGTGCGTGTTCGCTGAGACTTTGTCCACCGAGCGTGAGATAGAGGAGCAGAATCTCTGCGACGATACCGACAACCGGCGCCTGAACGGCAAACAGACTAAGCAGCACAAGCGGCAGCAGAAGAAGCAACGCCGCGCTCAGACCGGAAATTTTCTGGCGCCACGGAGCGGCGGCGGGGTTTCTCAACTGCGCCTCGGCGAAGCTTGCCGCGCGCCCGAAACCGGCGAGCGGATGGAATCGGCGCGGCTCGCCGAAAAACCGGTCGAGCAGCAACGCGCTCGCGGCCACCGTGAGCGCATGCAGGCCGATCACAGCTCGATCCCCTTCTGCGCGCGGATACCGGCGGCGAAGGCGTGCTTGATGACGTTCATTTCGGTGACGGTGTCGGCAACCTCTATCAGCGCCGCCGGCGCACCGCGCCCGGTGATAATTACATGCTGCATCGACGGACGGCTCAACAGGGCGGCGATAACCTCGTTCGTGTCGATGTAGTGATATTTGAGCGCGATGTTGAGTTCATCCAGCAACACCAGCTGAACGCTGTCGTCGGAGAGCATGCCAGCCGCGATCCGCCACGCCGCCTGCGCCGCGGCGATGTCGCGCTCGCGGTCTTGCGTCTCCCATGTGAAGCCTTCGCCCATGACGTGGTAGTCCACTTCCGGGAAGCGGCGGAAGAATGTTTCTTCACCGGTGCTGTAGGCACCCTTGATGAACTGCACCACACCAATGCGCATGCCGTGCCCAAGGGCGCGCGCGACCATCCCGAAGCCGGCGCTGCTTTTGCCTTTGCCGTTGCCGGTATGCACCAGCAACACGCCCTGATCGTGCGTCGCCTCGGCGATCTTGGTATCGACCACGGCTTTCTTGCGTCGCATGCGTTCGCGGTAGTGCGCATTGCGCGTGGCCTCATCACTTTCTGTCATGAGGGGCCTCTGTCGCGGTCGTTTCGCAGGGTTTGCCCCAGATATTCTCGAACAGAAATTCGTGTAGTGGACGGCCTTGCTTCCAGCCTTCCTGTTCCAGCATCGGACGTGGATAGAAAGCCTCCACATGTCCGAGGCAAAGGATCGCCACGGGCTTGCCGCCGGCAGGAACGCCCAGCAACTGCGCCAGTGCTGCCGGGTCGAACAGCGACACCCAGCCCATGCCCAGGCCTTCGACGCGCGCCGCGAGCCACAGGTTCTGAATCGCGCAGGCGACCGAGGCGAGATCCATCTCCGGCAAGGTGCGGCGACCGAAGATGTGTTCATCGCGCCGATCCATGAGCGCGGCCACGAACAGCTCACCGCACTGCAATATCCCTTCGACCTTGAGGCGCATGAAATCGTCGCCGCGCTCGCCGAGCGCCGCCGCGGTTAGCGCACGTTCTTGCTCGACCAGGGCATGGATGCGTTGACGCAGCGCCAGGTCGGTGATGCGCAGGAAGCGCCACGGCTGCATGAGCCCGACGCTCGGCGCGCGATGCGCCGCCACCAGAAGACGCGCGAGCACGTCCGGTGCCACCGGGTCCGGCAGGAAATGGCGCATGTCGCGGCGCGCACTCAGGACCGCGTACAGGGTAGCGCGCTCGGTTTCGGAAAATCCGGATTCAGGCGGATGCACAATCCGGTCCCTGGTGATAGATCAAATCTTGTACCGGTTTCCCGCCTACCAGATGTTCGCGGATGATCCGGTCGAGATTCGTGTCGGTCACGTTGTAATACCAGATGCCGTCCGGCTGCACGCAAACGATCGGCCCGGAGGTGCAGGTGGCGAAGCAATGGGTGCGGGTGCGTTTGACGCGCGCCTCGCCCTGGTCGATGCCGGCGGCCTTGAATTTTTCGCCGATGCTGTCGAACAGTGCCTGCGACTCGCCATTTTCCGTGCAGCGCGGTCCGACGCAAACCAATAGATGGCGTTTGTAATGCTGCATTTTCGGTTTCGCGAGTTCCGCGGGGGTCACGACCACAAATAGGGGATCAGACATGTGCAGGCTCCTCGTTCATCACCGACTCGATTTCGATTACCGGCAGATCAAAATGGCGGGCGATTTCATCCGGCGTCTGGCCCTGCGACAAACGCTCGCGTACATTCACTTTCCAGCCGTGCAGCCCGAGACTGAGTGAACGTCCGGCCTGCTCGCCGTCTTTCACCTCGCCGGTGACCTGGTATTTATTGGCGTAGCCGCGCGGCGTGATCATCAGGCCGTCTTGCACGAAGGTGTTGCTGTTGCCGATGAGTACGGTGGTGAGCATGCCGATCTCGCAGTCGGCCATCTGCGCGAGGCGCGTAAGCTGGATCGACTGCTTTCTGCGGTACGCGGACTTGACCACCGCCACCGGCGTGTCCGGCGAGCGGTGCTGCAGCAGGATGCGCTGTGCCTCGACGATCTGCCCGGTGCGCCGTCCGCTCTTCGGGTTGTACAGCGCCACGACGAAATCCGCGTACGCCGCCGCTTCCAGCCGCCGTGCGATCACTGGCCAGGGCGTGAGCAGGTCGGAGAGAGAGATCGAGCAGAAGTCATGAGTGAGCGGTGCGCCGACCAGGGCCGCGCAGGCGGACAGGGCCGTGGCACCCGGAATGACCTCGACCCCGATACCCGAACCGGGGCGCCAGCCGGATTGCAGCAGGACCTCATAGGTCGGCCCGGCCATGCCGTAGACGCCGATGTCGCCCGACGAAATCAGCGCCACGACCCGGCCCTGGCGCGCGTGCTCATAGGCCTCGGTGCAGCGATCGAGTTCTTCGGTCATTCCCTTCTTGATGACTTGCTTGCCGTCCAGCAGTTCCTGCACCAGCTTGATGTAGGTTGAATAGCCGATGACGACATCGGCCTCAGCGATGGCCGCACGCGCGCGGTAGCTCATGTGTTCCTGTGCACCGGGACCGAAGCCCACCAGATATATCTTTCCCTTATTCATCCTTTGCCCTCATTTTCTGTCCTCGCGATGGAAACCGTGGCGTTTTTTCCGTCCGCGCCGCGGTGTTTGTGTTTCTCGACCAGCAACGCATCGAGGCCAGCGTGTGCCGCGAGCAGCGCGGCCGCCTCGGCGACCGCCGGTGTGCCCATGTACTTCAATACCGTCGCGGAGGGATTCGGCACCGGCACCCGGACCAGTTCCTCCGCGGAAAAAAAATGCAGCGGCCAGTTTGTGCGCGCGGCGAGCGTCAGAATGCAGGCCTCGTCATTCTTTTTGTCGATCGTTGCAAGCCCGCAAACCGTCTCGCGCCCGAGGCCGCTCATGGCCAGCGCCTGGTCCACCGCGGTCTCCAGCGTTTCGAACGGCGTACCGCGGTCGCAACCCACGCCGAGTATCACGCGCATCCGTCCTGTCCCACCGGCGGACGATAAACCACAAGACGTTCCTCCAGTTGCTGCCACAACGCGGCGGAAACTTCGCGATGCGTCACCCACAGCACCGCACGGTGCGCGGCAAGATCGACATCCTCGAAACTCGTAAAGAGGTGGATGTTGTGCGGCAAGGCGGTCGGGCGCGTCCACCAGTTCTTCGAACCAGCCTCCTGCACAAAGGCGATCGGTTCTTCGTTCACGACATGCGCCGAGACGCGCGTGATGTTGATCTTGGGCGCTTCCACCTGCCAGCCGAGTTCACGCCCGAGGATGTCCACCGGAATGGTCTTGCCGGCATCCGAGGCCGTGGTCAGCACCGCGGTCGCCCCGAGCGCGGCGGCGACCCGTTCGGCATAGGCGTTGGCGCCGCCGACGTGACCGGAGAGAACCGGAATCACGAATTGCGCGGCGTCATCCACCACCAGCACGCCCGGGTCTTCGTCCTTCGATTTAAGATGCGGCGCAATAAGCCGCACCACCGCGCCAAGCGAAACGAAGAATACAATTTGATCGTAGGCCGAAAAAAGATTGGCCATCTGCGCGTTCAACGCGCCGGTGTACGGCAGCACGCGGTTGCCGAGGCTCGTGAGCGACCCGGAAAATTTGTCTGAGACAATCACATCCGCCGCGGGAAGTTCCGAGGCGAGGCGCTGCACCGTCGCGGCTCCGTGTTTGGTGATCGCCACCAGCGCCACGCGCGGCGGCTTCGGTGTTGCTTCGGCATTCATGCTGGCACCTCGGCGGTTTTCTTGCGGCAGCCGCGCTGCAGGGCGTTGCGCGGGCGTTGCGGGTTCTTTACCAGCAGCAACGACAGGTAATTCACCTTCTCGCCCTTGAGGCGCGACGGGTCGCGCACGACGCGTTCTTCGGGCGTGCCGACCTTCTCCAGAAAGCAACTGTGCGCGAGCACGCCGCGGCGCGCGAGCATGTCGATCAGATCGTCGAGCAATGGCTTGACCTTGAGCAGCACGAGGGTGTCGAACTCCGGCAGCAATCGCTCGACGGTGTCGACGCCATAACCGGCGGGCAGGATCGCGAGCGTCTCGTCGCCTTCGACCAGCGGCTGCCCGATGTGCGCCGCGGAGGCGTGATACGAGGGCACGCCGGCGATGGTTTCCACTTCGATCGTGCCATCGAGAGCGCGCAGGCTGCGCGCCAGATACGTGAACGTGGAGTAAGTAGACGCATCGCCCTCGACCAGAAATACTGTGTCGCGACCGGTGCAGAGAATTTCATGCACGGTCAGCGCCGCCTGCAACCAGTAGCGCGCCAGGATTTCCACGTCGTGCGTCATGGGGAAAATCAGCGGTGTGTGTGCCGCAGGCAGGGCCAGCCCCGCGCGCCGGACAATGTCGAGCGCGTAACTGTCGTCGCCTTTCCGGCGGACCGGGTAGGTCCAGTGCGCCGGGCCTTGCAACACTTCCCAGGCGCGGCGCGTAATGAGCCCCGGATCGCCCGGTCCCAGTGAAGCGCCGATCAATTTTCCCTTGCGTGTCGCGGTCATGGTTGTCCTCTCTGGGCCGCGACGATCCATACCGGATTTTCCGCCGCGAGCCGGTGCATGTGCAGAATCGGCTGACTGCGTGACGCCTGGAGCTGGGTCACGTCCCACGAAGCGCCGATTTGTTTCAGGGCGTCGACGGCCGTTGCGAGATTCTCGAAAGTGACAAAGTTCATCACCAGCCAGCCGTCCGGTTTCAGGCGTTGCAGGCAAATACGGATCAACTCGTCCAGCTCGCCGCCGGAGCCGCCGATGAACACCGCGTTTGGATCGGGCCAGGCCTTCAGACCCTCCGGCGCCTTGCCGTGAATCAGCGTGTAGTTGTGCGCACGCAGGCGGCGGCGATTGTCGAGCGCGATGGCGGCGTCTTCGGTATTTTTTTCGATCGCGTAGACGTGGCCCTCGGGGCACAGGCGCGACGCTTCGAGGCCCACCGCGCCCGAACCGGCGCCGATGTCCCAAACGATGCTGTCCGCGCACAGTTGCAGGCGCGCGAGCGACACCGCGCGCACCTCCAGTTTGGTGATGAGTCCCTTGTCAGGCCGGCGCTGTTTGTAGGTGTCGTCGGCGAGGCCGAAGGCGACCGTGCGCGGCCGCGGCTCATTGCGCCACAACAGCATCACGTTGGGATCGGCGAAGCGCCGCTGGGCGGCCTCGGCGACACTGCAATCGACGACGACGTTTTCGTCCGCCTGCAACAGTCGCTCGGCCACGGCCACGCGGAATTGTGCATCGAGCCCCTCGCTCACCAGCATCCGCGCGATGCGGTCCGGCGTGTTGTCGGGGCTCGTGAAGAGGGCAAGACGGTCGTGGCGTTGCACGTCGCGCAGAATTCCGTAGAGGCCGTGTTCGGGGTCGGCGCCGGCCTGCCACTCGCCCGCATCGCGGCTGTGAACGGAAAGAATTTTCATGTCCTGCCACGGCAGGCCGAGGCGCGCGCAGGCCAGTTGCAGCGTCGTGACGTTGGGCAGGACTTCGCAGGCCTCGATGCACAGCCGCGCCTGCAGAAACCCGGCGATGCCGTGACACAGCGGATCGCCGGTGGCGAGCACGACGACGCGCCGGTCCTCGGCCTGCGCGGCGCGTATCCAATCCGGCACCTGATTGAGTTTGCCGGTGAGATCGCGGCGTTCGGCGTGCGGAGAAAATCGCCCGGCGAAGAGATCGAGCACACGCGTTCCGCCGATGACGAGATCGGCCGCTTCGATGTGCGCCAGTGCACGCGGCGACAGTCCATCCGCGCCGTTGTCCAGCACGCCGACAATGCGACAGGGATTGTTCATGGCGTGTTCCCCATCGCCTCGGCGATCTTCCTGCCTTCGAAATCGCATACCAGCACCTTCAACTGAAACTTTCCGGGATAACGCCCGGCGATCGTATCGATCACTCGCTGTGCGAGCGCCCGGTAAAAGGCATCGCCCAATCCCAATTCCTCCATGCGTTCGGCGGCGTAGCGCGCGGTTTCAGCGTTGCGGATGGCCGCGCAGACCTCGGCCGGCGCGCCGGCCTGCTGCGCCAGCCCGGCGAGCAGACCGGTATCGACCTCGGCGCGGCCCGCGTGGGTGATGGTTTCGCCCTGGGCCATCTTGGTGAGCTTGCCCACCATGCCGCCGATCACGACCTGGCGGATTCCTTCTTCGACTGCGGTATCGAGCGCATAACGCAGGAAGTCGCCCATCTGCACAAAGCAGGCGGGCGGCAGTTGCGGCAACTCCTGCATGACGAATTTCTCCGTGCGCCCGCCGGTGGTCAGCACCACGGTGCCTTGGCCCTGCTTCGCCGCCACCTGGATGCCTTGCACGACGCTCGCGCGCCACGCCGCGGTGGAATAGGGGCGCACGATGCCGGTCGTGCCGAGAATCGAAATGCCGCCCAGGATCCCAAGCCGTGCGTTCAATGTTTTCTTCGCCATCTTGTCGCCGTCCGGAACCGAGATGACGACTTCCAGTCCGGCGTTCTTCAACAGATCGCCGGCGGCGGCGCGCACGTTCGCTTCGATGTTGCGGCGCGGCACCGGATTGATCGCGGGCCCGCCGACTTCGAGACCGAGCCCGGGCATGGTCACGGTGCCGACGCCGTCGCCGCCCTTGAGCATCACGACTCCCGGCGTGCCCGGTTGCAGATGCACGTCGGCCGTCATGTGCGCGCCGTGCGTGCAATCCGGATCGTCGCCGGCATCCTTGATCACCACCGCGTGCGCATGTGTCCCTTCGCAATAGGCCTCGACGATGTTGAACTGCGCCGGCTGTCCGTTCGGCAACAGGCACTCCACGCTGGCGGGCACCGCGCCGGAGACAAGGCCGAGCGTTGCCGCGCGTGCCGCGGCCGCAGAACAGGCCCCGGTGGTGAAGCCGGTGCGTGTGCCTTTCTTTTTCGTGCTTTCCATCATGCGGCGCGTGGATCGGTTCGTTATCGGTTCGTTGCAGCGGACGCGGAATTACCGTGCGCCTCGGCCAGTGCCAGCAGCGCATGCAGCGCGGCCACAACCAGTGTCGAGCCGCCCTTGCGGCCTTCGGTCGCGATCCAGGGGATGTCTTTAATCTCCGTGAGCGCCGTCTTCGATTCCGCCGCCGACACAAAACCCACCGGCATGCCGATGACGAGCGCCGGTCGAACGCCTTTTTCGCGTACCAGGCGAATCGTTTCGAGCAGCGCCGTCGGTGCATTGCCGATGGCAACGATGCCATTTTCCAGCAAGCCCCGGTCATGCGCCTTGCGCATGGCCTGCACGGCACGCGTGCTGTTTTCGGCGCACGCCTTCGCAATCACATCGTCATCGCCGATAAACTGGTGGATGGTAACGCCAAAGTGGCCGAGCCGCGGACGTGACACGCCGACACCGATCATTTCTACATCCGCGACGATGGGTCGGCCGGCCAGAATGGCCTCAAGGCCGGCCTGTACCGCGTCGGGATGAAACTGCGTCAGGCCGTTGAACTCGAAATCCGCCGTGGCGTGGATCATACGCCGCACGATGGGCCACTGCGCGGCGGTGTAGCGGTGCGCACCGGCCTCACGGTCGACGATGGCGAACGAATCGTGTTCGATCTGCCGGCCGGCCTGGGTCAGTTGTTCGGTAACGGTGTTGCTCATGTCGCTTGCGCCGCCCGCGCCGGACGCTGTTCGTGTTCCGGATGCTGTTCATGACGGTCATGCGCAGGCTGACCGTCATGGTCATCGGTGTGGTCGTGGGCATGCCCATGGCCGTGTTCGTGCGCGATCTCCCGGAATTTGCAGCCGTCGCAGGGCATGAGCGCCGCGGCGTGCCCGCGCTGTATCCCGCGAACGCGTTCATCGAGCAACTCGAAAATTTCATTCTCGGAACCGAAATAATCGCCGCGCGCAAAACGGATCTGCGGGTACTGGCCTTGCAGGTTGCCGACCTGGCGCTTGATGCGCTCGATCAGCGTGCCGGTGAAAAGGTAATAAGGCAGCACGACGATCTGCGTCATGCCGAGTTGCGCCTGGCGCTGCACCACGCGCTCCAGGCGCGGCCAGGTAATGCCGGTGAAGGCGATGTCGATGAGTTCATGATCCCCTTCCTCCTGAAGCCAGCGCGCCATCTTCGCGACCTCGCCGTTGGCCATGCGATCGGACGAACCGCGGCCGAGCAAAACAATGCCGGTGACGGTCGGGTCCGGCATGTCGAGCGCGTGCATCGCCTGCTTAAGGCGGCGTTTCAGAATGGCGAGGATCGGGTCGCTGGCACCGAGGTGCGGTGCGTAAACAAATTCGGTTTTCGGGTGGCGTGCGCGGGCCACTTCGATATGCTCCGGAATTTCCATCTTCACGTGCCCGGCGGCATTGAGAATCAGCGGCAGCACGATGACCCGCCCGGCGTTCGCGGCGGCGCGATCCAGCCCTTCGGGCACCAGCACCTCGGCGAACTCGATGAAGCAGACCTGGATGTTCCATCCTGGCCGGCGGGCGCGCCAGAGACGGGTGAATTCCTCGATCTCGCGGTTGCCGGCCGCATCGCGCGAGCCGTGTCCAACCAGCAGTATTGTGTCGCTCATGCCTGCCTCCCGGTTTCGGTTTTGACGCCGCGACGAAAGCGGTGCGTGAACGTCGCGTCGTAGAGTTTGGATTTTTTGAGCGTCGGCCACGTGCGTGCGCCAAGCGCGGGGCTCACGATGATCATCGCCTGGCTGGTGATCTTTTCAGCGCGGCATTTGTCGCGGATGTCGGCGAGCGTGCCGCGCACGATGCGCTCTTCGCCCGGCCAACTCGCCTTGTGCACCACCAGCACCGGCGCGTCAGCGCGCCAGCCGGCGGTGCGCAATGCGTCGGTCACCCTGTGCAGCAAGGTGATGGAGAGAAACAGGCACAACGTGCAGTGGTGCTGCGCGAGTTCGTGCAGCGATTCGCCCTCGGGCATGGGCGTGCGGCCTTCAACGCGCGTGAAGATCACGGTCTGCGTCACTTCCGGCAGCGTGAGACTTTCCGCCGCCGCTGCCGCGGAGGCCATGGCCGAGGACACGCCCGGCACCACGCCGATCTCGACACCCGCGGCATCCAGCGGCTGGATCATTTCGATCAGCGCGCCGTACAGCGTCGGATCGCCGGTCTGCAAGCGCACCACGGTGTCATGCGCCGCGGCTTTCTCGATGAGCCACGCCGAAATCTGCTCCAAATCCATGTCCTTGGAGTCGGCGA
>CAYHES010000019.1:0-23261 GCA_964355495.1 uncultured Acidiferrobacterales bacterium | reverse complement strand
AAAGCCCAAAGCTACAGAGAACAGATGATACCTTTATTTATTAACAGCTCCTAAGTCAGACGGGTTTAATTATATTGAAGGTTTTACAATCGAGTACCGTAGGTACAGTCATCATTAACCAATGATGCCCGCTTGCGTTCGAGCAACTTCAATCTCGAAGTCGAAATATGTCTACGGAAACGGGTGGCGACCAGCCGGGACACTACTGATTTCTCACAATAATTTTCTGTTTATTCTAGATTACTAATTCTTGAAGCGGTCGCTAACACAAATACGGGAGGCAGAATGTGCGGAATAGTTGCAGCACTTTCCAAAGATACTGAGTTTGACTCGAAAGCAATAGCAGAAAAAATGCTTTCGGCTATTACGCACCGTGGTCCTGATGAGCGAGGCTATTTAAGCTTTCAAGTTGACTCAGGATTTACGATCGGTGCAAACCGACTCAGCGTAATTGGGAGGGGAAGTAACAATATTACGCCATTCTACAAGAGCGGCAGGCAATTCGTTCTTGCCTATAACGGCGAAATCTACAACTACAGGGAAATCCGGAAATCACTCGAGAGTGATGGCATCATCTTCCAGACTGACACGGATACAGAAGTATTTTATGAGGCTTGGGCAAAGTGGCAAGAAAAAGCACTGCTCATCTTCAATGGAATGTTCGCGGCAGTAATTTACGATCTGCAGAGCCATGACATATATCTTGCAAGAGATATCTCAGGACAAAAACCACTCCATTACTACCTAACAGACAGATTGTTCGCCGTAGCGTCTGAGGCAAAGGCGTTCCAGGAACTTCCTATCCAGCTTGAAATCACCGAAATCACAGAAAATGAATTCTACGAAAACTTCCAACATATCCACAAAACATCGCTTTATAAAAATGTATTCCAAGTACTGCCCGCAACATTTGTAAAATACAACCACATTACAAATAAAGTTGTGGAGCATGAGTACTGGACCCCATCTTTTGGAGCATATAGTGGCTCTTACGACAATGCCACGGAGGAACTTCGAGAATTGATTACGCAGTCAGTAAAGCGACATAGCAATGCAGAAGTAAAATACGGTCTCTACTTGAGTGATGGGCTGGACTCCAATGTGCTTAGCTTAGTTGGACGCTTTGAGAATACTTATACATACACATCCACCGGGGACTCGGAAAAAGACATTTACCGCAAGCTCCCTGAAATTACCAGATCGCTGGATTTCCCTATTGCCTCATTATCTTCCTATCCTTTGTTCAGGCTAGCCGAAATGGCGGCAGAGGATAAATGTACGGTGGTGCTTTCGGGCGAAGGAGCGGATGAGTTATTTGGTGGGTATGTCAGGTATCTGCTTCCACTTGCCGTAGACGAGCTTTGGGAGTCAAAGTCTAATTATCGGCCATTGTTCTCAAAAGCTGTCCCCGACCCTGAAACTATCTTCTCCAAGATTACATGCCGAGGCGATGGCGAGGAGCTTGTAAAAGAGTTATTTCAGAAAATCAGGGGCATGACACCTGACCTGCTTACGGCAATGCAATATTTTGACTTCAAATATGTTATGCCAAGTTTATTGAACATGGGCGACCGTATGTCCAGTCGATTCAGCCTAGAAAACCGATGCCCTTATTTAGACAAAGAAGTGATCTCTTTCGCGTTTAATCTCCCTCCCGAATACAGATGCCACAGCGGGTCCCAAAAAAGGATTTTGCACGACGTCGGGCGTCAGCTTGGATTTGTTGTCAAACCGCAGAAAACAGGTCTTACTATAGATTTCAATAATTATCTGCATAGAAAGGACTGGGACCGATCATCTTACTTTTCTATATTGAACTACATATGGGTTAGCATGTTTAACGACTATAAAATGAGGCCAGTGAAATGAGTAAAAGAAAAGCACTGATTACCGGCTCCGCCGGTTTTATCGCACCTTACGTTATCAACGAATTCAAAAATAATGGATATGACGTTATTGCGGTGGACAAACAAGAAGTACAAGATAAGATTGATGGTGTCTTGTACCTTAGAAAAGATGTTCGCGATATAACTGTTAGTGACCTGCAGGGCGTTGATGTTGTTGGACACTTTGCTTTTCTAACAAATATTCCATTTTCCATTTTATCCCCTTGCTCCACCACAGACGAAAACATTGGCATGACAGTAACGCTACTTAAGGTTGCTACCGAAGCCAAAATCCGCCGATTTCTGTATCCTTCCACTGCTTCACTTTACGGGAATAATCCGATTCCCTGGACGGAGGACATGCCTGGAGACCCAATCGAGCCATACAGCTTCCAAAAAGTCGCAACAGAAATCTTATTGAAAATGTGGACAAAACGATATGGTTTGGAGACCGTTACCTTGCGGCTTTTTCAAGTCTATGCCGAAAATCCTCGACAAGATGGTGTAATATCAATTTTTCTCCGGGCCAAGCGAGAAGGGCGACCGATCACCCTAACTGAAACAGCCCCTGGATCAAAATACAAAACTGCCAGAAGAGATTTCATTCATTTGGAAGATGTTGCCCGCGCATTTTTGGCCGCAGCTGAATGCAAAGACTTACAAGAGGAAGGTCCTGCATTTAATATTGCCACTGGCATACCTACAGAAATAGCTGTTGTAGCTGAAATTATTGGCGGTGAGGTGCAGTACATACCGCGAAGAAATTACGAAGTCGAATGCCATCAGGCAGATTTGACCAAAACGCAGAAGGTACTCAATTGGAAAGCCAAGATCGATTTTGTTAGTTGGCTAAAAGAACTTGTCCGCAAGAAATCAGAAGCTTAAAGATGACATTATCAAGGACCAATATTGCAGAATGCGTGGATCTAGAATCTCACAAAAATCTTCGATCCATGGTTGGCGAGCCAAGAAACAAAGAGGGGCAGGAAGGAGGCAGAAAATCCACCGCCCAATGCATTTATTATCCTGATGCCAAATTACGCCGAATACTAAAAAATAGTGATGCAAAGTTAGCCATAAGGGTAGTGGATTCATTGTTTCAAGAGCCGAATTCAGGCTGGTCTGAGTGAAATATTACAACAACCTTACTCTTCTCTTGCCCGTTTATAACGGAGGCGAGGATTTATATGAAATACTGAGATCGCTGGAAGATCTTAATGGCCAAACAAATGTCATCATATACAACGATGGCAGTGTTGATAATTCACATGTTGTGGCGTGTGAACACGCTGAAAAATCAAAGCATAAAGTTCGCGTAATTGATGGAAGGAAGAATCGCGGCTATTTTCGAACTATTAAAATTCTACTAAGAATCTGCCCAACCAACTTTTTCATGTTCTTGGGCCACGACGATCTGCTCAGCAATAACTATCTTGACGAATTTGATGTAATTACTGCTGAGTTGAAGGACGTTGCTTGCATTTTTACTGACATCGCTACGATTACCCCAGAAGGGATGGTCACTAATACCTGGCCAAATTCCTTCCGTGAAGATGGTGTTCCTAATAAAATATCAAGCTGTGAGGTTGTAAAAACATTCCACAAACATGAATGGGGAAATTTGTTTGTTGCTATCTGGTCTAAGCAAGTGCTTAGTCACAAAACGCTACATCAAATAATGAGGTGTATTCCCAATTCCCCTTTGACATTGCCACTAAAACGATCTGGATTTTTAAACGACAATATGGCGATATTAAGAGCGTTGTCGTCCAATACTAGCAGCCTAATTTTTCATAAAAAAACAGGGATATATTATAAAAAGGTAGATCCAAAACGATTGTCTGAAGGGGGTTTGCATTTCAAAAAAGACAAAGCCCTACACAACCCGCTTGGGTACCTTTCAATTGCAGCACATTTTATGCTCCCGCAAATCAAGCAAAAAAAACTAGCGACGCTCTGGATGTTTCGTTATTTGTATATTTATCTCGGCATTTCCGCAAAAGCATTATTTCGCAATCCTGGATCCTTCGGTATAAATACCTTCTTTCAAGGAATCGGACTTATTCTGACCGGTTACGCAATTACCATATTGGCCGCGAGAGAGCGCGCGAGCTAATGTGCTTGGCAGGGTTTGCAAGGGGCCTATCGGCTGCGCAGAGCCACTTGCCCCGAACGAATTGTCGAGCCCGATGTCCGTGATGAGGGCGTTCGCGTGCCAGATGGGGGAGCTCCCTGCTACCGGAGCCTCCCGAAGAAAAAGTAAGATGCTGCTTCGTTAAAGTGGTGCGAGCGTGTGTTATTATCGCGGCGTTTTTCTGTGCAAGCACCCAATATATATCAACCGGGTCAGCGGTCTTTCACGCTTAACTCGTGATTCAGTTCTTCAAATAAACGGGCATCATGTGGTAGGAGTCGGCTAACTGCCGCAACCGTCCCTTCGGATAAATTTACTCGCCGTGTTCGGCTGGTGCCGAACGTTGGTTGCGCTAAACTGGTTTTAACAAATCGCATCGGAGATCAACATGAAATGTAGAATTTGTGGTAACACGGCTTTTGATACTGTGCTTGATATGGGTAAAGCGCCGCTTGTCAACTCCCTGATCGAAAAGAAGGATTTGAAGCAGAAAGAGCGCACCTTCCCGCTTGTCGTCGTCCGTTGTCGCAAGTGCTCTCTCGCCCAGCTGAAGACCATCGTCGATTCCCACAAAATTTATCAGGATCAGGATTATTTGTACTACACGGGTGATATGCCCCAGCAGAGCCAGTACATGAAAGCGTTTGACAGCCTAATTTCAGAGGTGCACGACCGTCATACAAAGAGGGGGGATTTAATCGTCGAGATCGGCAGCAATGATGGGACCATCATCGGAAAGATGGCGAAGGACCGAAAGATTCTTGGTGTCGATCCGTCGACGAACGTTGTTGTTCGTGCGCTCGCGCGTGGCATTCCCACCGTGTGCGCCCCCTTCCTTGCTCCGGTAGCGCGCTCCATCAAGCAGGAATACGGAATGGCAAAAGTTATCGGCGGCGCAAATTGCCTCGCTCATATCGACGACATCCACAGCGTTATGGATGGCGTAACCACGCTCCTTGCTCCTGATGGCGTGTTCTGGGCAGAAGTCAACTACTGGGGCGGTATGGTGAAGCACCGCCACTACGCGCTGGTGTATCTCGACCACTACTCCTACTTCTCTCTTCAGAATTGGATTGATATCTGCCGCAAACACGGACTCGAAATTTTTGATGCATTCGTGACTGAAGCACAGGGGGACGGACTTTCTCTGCGTTTCTACGCTTCCCGGGACAAGGAGCAAAAGAAGACAGACCGCTTCTTTAATCTCGCCACTGAGGAAAAGAGGACGAAACTTAATACCAAGGAAGCCGCAGTCGCCTACGGTAAAGGATGCAAAGAAGAGGCCAAGAAACTCCATGGTGTGATCGCGAAGCTGAAGAAGGAGGGCAAGACTATTGCCGGATACGGAGCGGCCGCCAAAGGTTTCTCGGTGCTTCAGCTTGCCGGTATCGATGAGCGACATGTCGACTACTTTGTCGACGACTCCCCCGCCAAGCAGGGTAAGTTCACGCCTGTAACCCACATTCCGGTTATCGCCCGCAAAGACGCTGAAAAGCGCCTCCCGGACTACTTCTTCATTACTGCCCCAAACTACGCGGACGTCATTATTGCAAAAGAACAGGCGTTCGTTAAAAAGGGTGGGAAATTCATACTTTGTGATTCAACCATCATCTAGTTGCTCATGAATACGACCGACAAGAAACTTAACGTTCAAGTATTTTGACTATCAATGGACCCGCTTGCGTTCGAGTAAATCCAAACTGGAGGTTGAAATATGTCTGCGGAAGCGGGTGATGGCCAAGCCGCGGCAATTGATAGGGTATATCTTTCAAAAATGGAAATGACTGTGAACAGAATTCTGACGGACTTATAAAATGAAAATTGCTATCGCTGGAACCGGCTATGTCGGCCTCTCCAACGCCGTTTTGTTGGCTCAGCACAACGATGTGGTCGCGCTAGACATCGTGCCTGAAAAGGTGGAGATGCTTAATCGCAAGGAATCATTGATTCAGGATGAAGAAATCCAGGACTTTCTCCGGAACAAACCTCTGAAGCTTCGAGCTACGCTAGACAGGCAGGAGGCTTATCGGGGGGCCGACTACGTCATCATTGCCACGCCTACTGACTACGATCCGGAAAGTAATTACTTCAACACGGAATCGATCGAAACCGTTATCCGAGACGTTATGACGATCAACCCGCAGGCCGTGATGGTCATCAAATCGACGGTTCCGGTTGGCTATACGGTTCGCACACGTGAAAAACTGGGGTGTTCTAATCTGATTTTTTCCCCCGAATTTCTCAGGGAGGGTCACGCTTTGTATGACAACCTGCATCCTTCGCGCATTGTGGTGGGTGAGCGTTCGTCGAGGGCGGAGGCTTTTGCAGATTTGCTCAAGCAAGGTGCCATCAAGCAGAGCATCCCTACGCTGTTGACCAATAGTACAGAAGCCGAGGCTATCAAACTCTTTGCAAACACCTATCTGGCCATGCGAGTGGCCTATTTCAATGAGCTGGATACCTACGCAGCCACTCACGGGCTGGATACCCGGCAGGTCATTGATGGGGCCTGCCTAGATCCCCGTATCGGTAACTATTACAACAACCCCAGTTTCGGCTACGGCGGCTACTGCTTGCCAAAAGATACGAAACAGCTTCTGGCCAACTATCGAGATATACCACAGAACCTGATCCACGCCATCGTAGAAGCCAATGCCACCCGCAAGGACTTCATAGCGGGAGAGGTCATCAAAAAAAATCCAAAGACTGTTGGCATATACCGTCTGATCATGAAAGCGGGAGCAGACAATTATCGCGCCTCTAGCATCCAGGGCATCATGAAGCGCATTAAGGCCAAGGGCATTGAGGTCATCGTTTATGAACCGGCTCTGAGTGAGTCAGAGTTTTTTCACTCCAGGGTAGAGAAAGATCTGCTGAGATTCAAACGTGAATCCAATGTCATCTTGGCTAACCGTATCACTGATGAAATTCGCGATGTGGCCGAGAAAGTCTATAGTCGAGATTTGTTCGGGAGTGATTCTTGAATGTATTAACTACCGGTGCAGCCGGTTTAATTGGCACTGCGCTGACGCTTCATCTTCTTGAACGCGGAGACATGGTTATTTGCATTGATAATCACAGCGATCACTACGACCCAAGTCTCAAGGAGGCGCGGTTGGCAAGGTATGTGGATCATCCCGGCTACACCCATTTGCGTATCGACTTGGTGGCCGCGTTGCAATGGAGCAAGCTTTTGCGATTTATAGGCCGCATCGCGTAGTAAATCATGGAGCCCAAGCTGGAATGCGCTATTCCATTGAAAATCCGATGGCGTACACTCATAGCGTGCTGATGATGTTGTGTGGGGCAGGGGTAAGTCAGTGAAGCAAGTTCAGTCTGGTTGTGAACCCAGGATTGTTACGGTCATGTTTGGGTGGTGCTGAGCATTGTCATGGCGAATTGAGAGAAAAGACCTCGTAAATGTGCGGATTATCGGGAGCATTTCATTTTCGAGAAACACAAAGCGGCGCAAACGTTGAAAAAGTGGTGCGTCGGATGTGTGATCGCATGCAGGTACGTGGCCCTGATGCTGTAGGTTATTGGAGCGATACAGAGGTCGGCTTGAGTCTGGGTCATCGCCGCCTGTCAATTCTTGATCTCGATCCCCGCGCCAACCAGCCGATGCATTCGGATGACGGGCGTTATGTCATCGTGTACAACGGCGAGATCTACAACTTCCGTGAATTGCGCAAGATGCTGGAGACCGCCGGCGAAGTATTCCGCACGCAAAGTGATACAGAAGTATTGCTCAAGCTCTATGCCTGCGAGGGCGAGGGCATGCTCTCCCGAATACGCGGCATGTTCGCATTTGCCATCTGGGATCGACAGATACGCTCACTCTTTCTGGCGCGCGACCCCTATGGCATCAAACCGTTGTATCTTGGGCACATCAAGGATGGATGGGTATTTGCCTCCCAGGTAAAGGCTCTGCTGGCCTCAGGGCTTGTATCCTCTGACCACGATCCGGAAGGACAGGCGGGGTTCTGGCTCTTTGGTAGCATTCCCGAGCCACGCACCTGGTTCCGGGATATCAGTGCGCTGCCAGCCGGCTGCTGGTGCCGCATCACGGCCGATGGGCGGCTTACTGGTCCGCACAAATATTGGGATATCGGTAATTCCTGGCGCGACGCGCCGGAATGCCGGCTGACGTCGGGCGAAGCGCAGGAAATTGTCCGGGCAGCTGTGTCTGAATCGGTCCGTAATCATTTGGTTGCGGACGTTCCAATCGGTGTGTTTCTGTCCGGCGGCATTGACTCCGGTAGTCTGGCTGGCCTGATAAAGGATATCGGTGCCTCAGGCATGCAGGGCATTACGATTGCATTCAATGAATTTGAGGGCAGGCATGAAAACGAGGCGCCGGTGGCCGCCGAAATTGCCAGAATTTACGGTATCCGCCATCACGTGCGCACCATTACCCGGCAGGAGTTTGAGGCCGACTTGCCGCGCATCCTGTCGGCCATGGACCAGCCCAGCATCGATGGTATCAATACCTGGTACGCGAGCAAGGCAGTCGCCGAGCTTGGGCTCAAGGTCGTAATTTCAGGAGTGGGTGGGGATGAGCTGTTCTATGGCTATCCCAGCTTTCAACAGCTACCCAGACTTGTATCGCGCTGGCAGCGTTTGTCGCGCATCCCGGGCGTCCGCCCGGCGGCGAATCTGGCGTTTGCGCTGCTCGCGCGCCAAAGCGGGAATCCGCGCTGGCGCTGGCTACCGCGACAGGCTGGCGATCTGTATGGGGCGTACTGGTTACGCAGGGGTTTATTCGCCCCCGATGAATTACCTGAGCTGATGGGGGAGGAATTTCCCCGTGAGGCGATGCGAAGCCTAAACCCCGGGTCTTTACTGGAAACAATGGCGGGGGCCTTGCCGGCCGATACCATGGCGGCCGTTGGGCAGATCGAGTCCATGGCGTATTTGCGCAATCAGCTCTTACGCGACAGCGATTGGGCCAGCATGGATCACAGTGTCGAGTTGCGCACGCCACTGGTGGACGCGTGGCTGTTACGGGATCTTATGCCTGTGCTCAGGTCGTTCGGGCGGTTGAAAGGAAAACATATGCTGGCCGCTAGCCCGGCAACGCCATTGAGCCGCAGCATTGTAGAGCGTACGAAGACAGGGTTTGGCATCCCGTTGGGCGCATGGATGAGCGGGGCGCTGGGTAGTACTACCGCGGTGTCGGCCGGATCAGTGACGACCCAAGGTGGTTCGGACAGTAGGCGCTGGGCTCTGGCTTTATCAAAAGCAGTTTATGCGCGATGAGTAATTTAAAGATAACCAGGAAGCCGGTGATCCTGGTGTTCGTGCGCTATTACCTGCCCGGTTACAGGGCAGGAGGACCTGTCCGGAGCCTGTCGAACCTTGTGCGCGCGCTTGGCTCGGCATATGACTTCCGAGTCGTTTGTTTTGACCGGGACCACGGAACAAATCATCCACATCTCAATGTACCGGTCGGACAATGGCACAGACAGGGAGAAGCCAGGATTCGATATTCGGCCCCCCACGAGCTTGGTTTCGCTTTTTGCAGGAGAATGGTTCTCGAAACCGGGCCAGACATGATTTATCTCAACAGTCTCTTCGACCGGGCGTTCTCAATGATACCGTTCCTGGCATTGGGCCGTGGCCGCGGAACCCCGATGCTTCTGACCCCCAGGGGAGAACTGTCGCCCGGGGCTTTGGGACTGAAGGCCGGACGAAAACGGCTGTTCCTGTCTGTCTCCAGGGCTGCCGGCCTCTACAATGATGTCCACTGGCATGCCTGCTCAAGACCCGAGTCTGATCAGGTACAGAGATTTTTCTCGCCCGAAAAGAGCAGGGTGTTTTTGGCAAGCAATCTGCCAGAGATAGGGCAGAACCATACCCAAGGCCGCGCAACCAAACAGCCGGGAAAATTGCGCATCGTTCTTGCGGCGCGCATTGCGCCGATGAAAAATACACTGGCAGCGATCCGCATGGTGGGTAAATTGTCGGGCACAGTCGAGTTTGACCTGTGGGGTCCGCTCGAGGACAAGGTTTATTGGGACGCATGCCAACAACAGATATCGCTAGTTCCACCCAATATAACCGTGCGATATCGCGGTGAAGTGGAACACGAAAAGCTTCATGCCTTGCTTCATGAATATGATGTGATGTTGTTGCCGACACTCGGTGAAAACTTCGGCCATGCGATCATAGAGGCGCTGGATGCCGGTTTACCGGTAGTGATTAGCGATCGAACGCCTTGGCGGAACCTGAAACAGGCCGGTGTTGGGGCAGACCTGCCGCTTGAAGATGAAGCGGCATTTTTACGCGAGCTTGTCAGGTACCAGACGATGGATGAAAGCCGCATGGCGACTGTTCGCGATACCTGCCGGCACTATGTCGCTGCCTGGTGCGCAAACAACACCAATTTGGATGATTATCACAATATGTTCGATGCGGTCATTGCATCCAGACAACCCCTATGCAAATAGCCATTCCAATGTCTGGATTTGGCAAGCGTTTTCGGCGCGCAGGCTACGTCTTGCCAAAGCCGTTGATAGGGACTGATGGCAGGCCGATCATTGCGCATGTCATTGACTTGTTTCCTGGTGAGACAGATTTTGTTTTCTTCTGTAACCGCGATCACCATGCAAAACCGACTTAGCAAGGGTGGATGGTTGTGCCTCGCGCTCAGCCATGCTTCGTTCGCACTGTCGGTGAGCATTTTTGGTTCGTGATGGATCGGGTGAAAGTTCAATGCACTCATTGTGCATGAGCCGTCGCCGATCATACCTTATGGCAGGATCCTGTTGACATGAAACTTCTGTACCCGGCTTCGTATATGTCCAGTCAGATGGGCATGACAGTCCTCCTTGTTGGACTCGGGTTGTTTGGGAAACCGCATCTGGCTGCGGAGGTCGGTATTGTTCAGGGTGCCCTGATAGCCCTCTATTACACGTTTTCCGGCAATGTCCGAAGTCTAATCTTCAGGGAAGACAGGGGTTCGTCAACACGACCACTCATATTGGTGCGTCTCCTGCTTGCCGTGCCGTTGGCTGTTGTCGCATACATCCTTGCAGTGCATGCTGGGGTAGACGTTGCCGCCGAAATTGCGATGATTTTGACGCTGCGAAAGATCGGAGAGTGGCTCAGCGAGATACATCTTTGTGAGGTAGAACGGGAAGGTGACAGGATTTTTGCACTGATACACCTTACGACGCAGTCAGTATTGCTTGCTGCGGCGCTATTGTCGCTTTGTCTGGACTGGGAGGGCGCCAAAGAGGTGTTGTTGGTGTGGGCGCTGTTGCCACCGTTGCTCAGCTTGCGACATCTTCTTGGCGTGCTATCGCGTGGTCGGGGCATGCAGGTCCCGATCGGTCTGTTGCTTCCACATATTGGGTCTTCGATGGTTCATGGCGTCACGATCTATGTATTTCGCCTGACGTTGCTGCTACTGGTTGGTAAAATGATAGCCGGGGATCTTTACACAGCATTTTCGATCGGTGGCCTTATTGGCTCGGTTTTTGCCACTGCCATAGGGCCGAGTATGGTCTTGCATGAACAGCGAATTGGCAACCGGTATTCTCCGCTATGGCTAAGCATAACCCTGTTGGCTGCGGCAACACTGGGCGCGGTGTTGGTGGGTGCATCGCTTCTGTGGACATCCGGCTGGCTCCTGAAGACTGCGTTCTTTTGGCAGGCTGCCGGTTTATCGCTAGTTGGTGGCGTCGTGATGATGTTTGCGCAACGAGAACGTTTGCGACTATTACAAGGTGACAGGGAAGATGATGTCTTCGCACCTGATGTATTGTTGAACATTCTGATCGTGACGATCGTACCGTTTGTATACTATCTTGCTGGTCCAGGTTGGCTTGGATCGCTGTACCTGTTTAATGCGATACTTGCGATGGCAATTTATCGGGCAACCATATTTTCCGAATCTCATCGTACAGGAGTACAAGGACGGGACTGGAGGCCGCTGGGAGGCTTCTTTATTTTGGCGATTTTTGTCCCATTGTTTTTTCAGCTCGGGAGTGGAATATTCAGGAGCGCAGACTTCGCCTACGACACGGTGGGGATACTCAGCCGACTTCCTGTCCCGGTTTCCATCGTTGCCTGTTTTGTTGGCATCGCCTTAATCGGACGCCTCAGCCGAGCCAACCTTGCATTATCGACCATATTTTTTAGTTTTTTGTTGATGGTCGTGTCGACAGTAGTGACCAGCAGCGCTGACAGTACTGCTGGTCTGCAGAAGCTTATACTTATGATGCAATTCCTGTTGCCAATGTTTGCGTTAGTGCTTGGCCAAACCTATGGGAGCTGGATAACTGATGATCGTCAGGCAGCAAAGGCACTGGCGATAGTGTTGGGAGTAGTTGTGCCGGCGCAACTCGTAGCGACCTGGTCGCAGGGGTTTCTTCAGCTTTCCCCATATCTTTACGCATTCAGCATTTATCAACATCTGCTGTATGTGCCGGTCATTCTTGTCGGAGCCTATCTGATTGGGCTGAATGTACTTTGGAATCTTCCGGTGTGGCATAAAATATTTCTGTTGCTTGCATTGCCTATGGGTATCTATGTTGTCGCAAGCACCTCGATGCTGGCGACCGGTCTGCTGGTCTTGGGTAGCGCCGCAGTCGTGTGGTATCAGGAGCGGAGAATTGGCCGGCCCATAACGCAGATGCGGGCAATTTTCCTGTTGGCGATCGGAGGAGGAATTGGTTACTGGTTTGTTCAGGCGTCACTGATTGCGCCAGGAATATGGGAAGGAAAAATAGCATTTCTGTACAGCAAGGCCAGATTGGAGTACTGGGTCTACTATGCACATGGGTTTGTCTCAAACCTGCAAACCCTTGTCTTTGGAAATGTGGCGCCACCGGCCCGCGAGTCGATCCCCAGTGCCCACAATTACTATTTGGATATCATGTACAATTTTGGCGTGTTGGGTGTCATGGCGATTTTCACGTTGGTGGCGATTACGATGACGCGTCTATACAAACAACGGGGTCGAGTCATGGCCTCGCCAGGTATCGCAGTCTTGGCAATGGTTGTCTTGTTTCTGGTGGTTCCAGACAACCTGTTCAAGGTGGGGATGCGTCAGATGTATCCCGGCATTGTGACATTCTTTCTTTGGGGGCTGCTCTTGACGCGCCTGGAAGGCCGGGAGTTGGCGCGGTGAGCAAGTAAGTAATTCGGCTAAATCGAAGCACTCCGTGCGCGTTCTGGTTGTTTCGCAATATTTCCATCCGGAGAACTTCCGGGTGAATGACCTCGCGGCCTGGTTGGTGGATCGTGGCCACGAGGTGACCGTACTGACCGGCATTCCCAACTATCCCACCGGACGATTCTTTCCCGGGTACGGTCTTTCTCGACGCCGTCACGAGAGCTGGAAAGGTGTCGAGGTAGTGCGGGTGCCGCTGCTACCGCGGGGCGGGGGTGGAGGATTGCGGCTCGCACTGAATTACATTTCATTTGCATTCATGGCGAGCCTGCTGGGCATGCTTCACCTACGCCGCCGGAGCTACGATGTCATTTTTGTGCATGAGCCATCGCCGGTCACGGTCGGCATTCCGGCCATTGTGATGCGCAAGCGTACGCAAGCGCCAATTCTTTTCTGGGTGCTTGACCTTTGGCCGGAGAGCGTTACAGCTGCGGGCGTTGTGCGCGCCTCCTGGGCGCTGGCTTTGCTGGCGAGACTCACGCGCTGGATCTATGGTCATTGCGAGAAGGTGCTTGTAGCGTCACGCGCATTCATTCCGCGAGTGAGTGCGATGGGCGTGGCCAAAGAACGCATCGTCTACTTTCCCAACTGGGCGGAAGAAGTATTCCAGCCGAGCACTGCTATCGAGCCGCCAGCGCCTCTGTCTCCGGGTTTCCGCGTGATGTTCGCCGGTAATATCGGTGTGGCGCAGGACTTTCCGGCGATCCTCGATGCTGCCGAACGACTTAAGGGCTACCCGGATATCCACTGGATCGTGCTCGGCGATGGCCGCATGGGTGGATGGGTGCGTGAGGAAGTGGTCCGGCGGGGAATAGAGGCGACGGTGCACCTGTTGGGTAGCTACCCGCCCGAACAGATGCCGCAATTCTTCGCGCACGCCGATGCAATGTTGGTCAGTCTCAAGCCGGACCCGGTTTTCTCGCTGACGGTTCCGGCCAAGCTGCAGGCGTATATGGCCTGTGGCCGTCCGATTATTGCCATGCTCGATGGCGAGGGAGCGCGTATCGTTGAAGCAGCCGGTGCTGGCGTGACCTGTCCCGCAGGGGACGGCCACGCGCTGGCGGAGGCGGTATTAAAAATGGTGCAGTTGGCCCCGCAGACACGGGCCATGATGAGCACGCAAGCGCGTATCTATTCTATTGCGAATTTCGGGCGCGAGCAGATATTTCGCAGGCTCGAGGCGTGGATGGTGGAGGCGGCAGGGCGGCGATAAATCCCTGCCCAGACTTAGCGGCAGTATGGCAAGATGTGAAGGTTCCCAGACGAAGAAACAAGCCGAACTCGGACTGACCGGAGAGAAATAGTGAAGAAATCGTTATTCGAAGACAAGACGCTGCTCATTACAGGCGGCACGGGTTCGTTTGGCAACGCGATGCTGGAGGCGGTGCGTAACCACAAGTTCCGCGAGATCCGCATCTTCAGCCGTGATGAGCTCAAACAGGAGAAAATGCGGATGCGGCTGAACGACGCACGTGTGAAATTCCATATCGGTGATGTGCGCAGTTTCGACAGTGTCGAGGCGGCGATGCGCGGCGTGGACTACGTGTTTCACGCCGCCGCATTAAAGCAGGTGCCGTCCTGCGAGTTTTTTCCGATTCAGGCGACACTCACCAACGTCACCGGTAGCCACAACGTGCTCGAAGCGGCAGCGCGCCACGGGGTCAAGCGGGTGGTGTGTCTCTCTACCGACAAGGCGGTCTATCCGGTCAATGCCATGGGCATGACCAAGGCATTGATGGAGAAGGTTGCGCAGGCAGTCGCGCGCGAGCTGACGGATCGTGACACAACGATCTGTTCTGTCCGATACGGCAATGTGATGTATTCACGCGGCTCGGTCATCCCCCTGTTTGTCGAACAGATTCTTGCCGGCAAGCCGCTGACAGTGACAGAACCCTCCATGACACGCTTTCTCCTGCCGTTGCCACAGGCCATTGACCTGGTGCTGTTTGCACTGGAGCACGGCGCCCAAGGCGATATCTTCGTACGCAAGGCCCCGGCGTGCTCGGTGGCTGATCTGGTGACGGCGATGAAGAACCTGTTCCATTCGGATGTGCCGGTGCGGCACATCGGCATACGCCATGGCGAGAAAATCTTCGAGACTCTGGCCACGCGCGAGGAGCTGCGACGTGCAGAAGACATGGGTGACTACTACCGTGTGCGCATGGACGACCGAGACTTGAACTATGGAAAATACTTCACGGAAGGTGACACGAAGGAAGTCGAGGTCGACGACTATACTTCGCACAATACACAACAGCTTTCGGTAAGCCAGGTTGAGCAGCTGCTGCGCAGTCTGCCGGAGATTGGCCAGACTCTGGCACGGACCGGTTCGGGTCCGGGATGAGCACATTGCTCCGGCTCGGCATCACAGGAGGACTCGGTTTTCTCGGGTGGCACATCCGGGCACATGTGCATGCGGATCGAAGCATTGAGGCCACACCGGCCGGGCACGATGTCTTCTCCGACCCGGTGGTGCTTGCCGCCTTCGTTCGTGACAAGGATGCCATTGTGCACCTTGCCGGCATGAATCGCGGCGATGAAGCCGAGATTGAAAGCACCAATGTGGCGCTGACCCAGATGCTGATTGATGCCTGCGAACGCGAGCGAGCACAGCCACATATTCTGTTCGCCAACTCCACACATTCCAGTCGCGATACAGCCTACGGGCGCTCCAAGCGCCGCTCGGCGGAGATGCTGACCGCGTGGGCGACACGAACGGGCGCCAGGTTCACAAATCTGGTTATCCCCGGTGTATTCGGCGAGGGCGGTAGGCCGTTCTATAATTCCGTGGCGTCGACGTTTTGCCACCAGATCGCCAACGGGGAGACACCGCAGATTATCCAGGATTGCGAGATGGAACTGGTACATGCTCAGGCGCTCGCTGAGCGGATTCTCTCCGTGATACGTGACGGTGAGATCGGACTGCTCAAAGTTACTGGGCAAACGACTACAGTCACCGCGCTTTTAGCGCGCATGCAACAGCTAGCCGGTGAATACCAAAGTCAGATATTGCCATCGGTAACTGACCGTTTTGGACTGGAGCTGTTCAATACCTATCGTTCATATCTATTTCCGAAGCATTACCCGGTGGCGCTCGAAAGGCACGCAGATACGCGTGGTTCGTTGTTCGAGGTCGTACGAACCATTCATGGTGGCCAGTGTTTCTTCTCAACCACGAAACCCGGCATCACGCGTGGCAATCATTACCATGCAGCCAAGATCGAGCGTTTCCTGGTAGCTCAGGGCGAGGCGACCATACGAGTACGAAGACTGTTCTCCAATGACGTCGTGGAGTTTCGCGTCAACGGCGATTCGCCCGGCTACGTGGACATGCCCACGTTCCACACGCACAACATCACCAACGTCGGGGAGGGGGAGTTGCTGACGCTGTTCTGGGCGCATGAGATTTACGACCCCAAAAGATCTGACACCTACTCGGAGCCGGTGTGACCATGAAACGCATCAAAGTTCTGACAGTTGTCGGTACCCGGCCGGAGATTATTCGGCTATCGCGAGTGCTCGCGTTGCTCGATCGCGAAACAGATCATGTTCTGGTCCATACCGGGCAGAACTATGACTATGAACTGAACCAGATCTTCTTCGAGCAACTCGAACTGCGTCAGCCTGATCATTTCCTGGAAGCGGCCGGCAGCACTGCGATGGAAACGATCGGGGCGGTGCTGGCGCGCATTGATCCGGTACTTGAGCAAGAGCGGCCGGATGCTTTGCTGATCCTGGGAGATACCAACAGCTGTCTGGCTGCCATCGCCGCTAAACGACGCAAGATCCCGGTGTTCCATATGGAAGCCGGGAATCGCTGTTTTGACGACCGTGTGCCTGAAGAAATCAACCGGCGGATCGTCGACCACACGGCCGATATCAATCTTACGTACTCGGATCTGGCGCGCGAGTACCTGTTACGTGAGGGCCTGCCGGCGGAACAGGTGATCAAGACCGGCAGCCCGATGTATGAGGTGCTGCACCATTACCGTCCTGGCATTGATAAGTCCGGCGTCCTCGGAACGCTTGGACTGCAACCTGGCGAGTACTACGTCGTGAGTTCGCACCGTGAGGAAAATGTCGATAACGATCGGCAGCTTCATAATCTGGTAACGATTCTTAATCGGCTGGGGAAAGACACCGGCCGGCGCGTGATCGTTTCCACACACCCACGCACACGAAAACGCTTTGAGTCGCTGGGCGCGGAGTTTGATGAGCACGTCGAATTCCACAAGCCGTTCGGCTTTCTCGACTTTGTGAAGCTCGAACAAGAGGCATGCGCGGTGTTGTCAGATAGTGGCACGATCACGGAAGAGTCATCGATTCTCAACTTCCCAGCGCTCAATCTGCGTGAGGCGCACGAGCGTCCGGAAGGAATGGAAGAAGGCGCGGTCATTCTGACTGGTCTAAATGTGGAACGCGTCTTCCAAGGGCTGGCGGTTCTGGAGTACCAGCCACGAGGCACGGAACGGTTGCTGCGTGTCGTGCGTGATTATGATGTTCCGAATGTTTCTGCCAAGGTGTTGCGGCTCATCATCAGTTACGTGGACTACGTTAATCGCGTCGTTTGGCAGAAGCCTCCTGCATAACAATATCCGGTATTGAATGGAATGATGCAGGTACTGGTTACCGGGGCAAACGGTTTCGTTGGAGTAGCTCTGTGCGAGCGGCTGGCCGAGCAGGGCATTGAAGCGAGAGCCGCGGTTCGGACAGCTGGCTCTGCAAGGAACCATTCACTTGCAGTACAGACGGTTGCGGTCGGTGACATTCATGCGGGTACCGACTGGACGACAGCGCTGGCAGGCGTGACACATGTCGTGCATCTGGCGGCCAGGGTGCACGTGATGCGGGAAATCTCGCACGATCCACTGGCAGACTTCCGGGCCGTGAACACGGCAGGAAGCGTAAACCTGGCGCGCCAAGCCGCGGCGGCAGGTGTCAGGCGCATCGTCTACGTCAGCACGATCAAGGTGAACGGCGAACGCACCTCAGGCCGGCCATTTCATGCCGAGGACGAGCCGCAACCGGAAGACGCCTACGCGCAGTCAAAACTGGAAGCCGAGCTCGCATTAAAAGGTGTCGGTCAACATTCCGGGATGGAAGTAGTGATTATTCGGCCTCCGCTGGTCTATGGCCCCGGGGTAAAGGGGAATTTTCTGTCAACACTGCGTGTGATACGGCAGGGTTGGCCGTTACCCTTGGCCAGCTGTGACAACCGGCGCAGTTTTATTGGCCTCACGAACCTTGTCTCCCTCATGGAGAAATGTGTGACACATCCGGCCGCTGCCGGGCAGGTGTTTCTTGCCGCTGACGGTGAGGATTTGTCCACACCTGAACTGCTGCGCCGAGTCGCACAGGCACTCGGCCGGAATGCACGTTTGCTGCCATTTCCTCCCGCCCTGCTGCGTTTAGCGACAAGAATCGCCGGCCGCTCGGGAATCCACGAACGCCTGTGCGGTTCGCTGCAGGTCGACGCCGGCAAGGCGCGCGAACTGCTCGGCTGGATTCCGCCGTCTTCCGTGGACGCGGAGCTGGTGCGCACGGCAAGCTGGTATTTGGCCTTGAACCGATGATGCCTTGGATCCTGCTGGCGGCAGTAATCGCATTTGTGGTTACTGCCTTCCTGACTCGGCGATTCTGTGATCCCGGATCGCGTCTGCATCTTCTCGATCACCCGAACGAACGCTCGCTGCATACGCTTCCTACGCCACGCACTGGTGGAGTCGCAATCCTCGCGGGTGTCGTATCCGCAGGGCCAGCGTTGTTGTTCATAACCGGCGGCGCCCGTCCCATCGTGTGGCTTTTGGTTGGTGCGGGGCTGATTGCCGCGCTTTCATTTCTGGACGACCGGCGCGGTCTTCCGGTCGTTGTGCGATTTCTTGGTCATGTGATCGGCGCTGGCTTTGTGGTGCTTGGGGCAGGCCTCACATTGCCACCCTTGTTCCTTGGTATGTCCGTGCCATGGCCCGCATGGCTGGGTCTTGGCTTGTCTGTGCTGTTTCTGGTGTGGATGGTGAATCTGTACAATTTCATGGACGGCATGGACGGATTCGCCGGCGGCATGGCACTGATTGGCTTTGGCACGTTCGCTGTTTTCGGGCTGCTCGGCGGCAATCTGCTCTTCACCGCCCTGAGCCTCGCCATCGCGGCAGCCGCGGGCGGGTTTCTGTTGTTCAACTTTCCCCCGGCGCGAATCTTCATGGGCGATACGGGCTCCGCGACCCTGGGGCTGCTGGCGGGAGGGTTGGGCCTGTGGGGGGCACGGGACGGACTATTCCCGTTCTGGGCCGCGTTGCTTGTGTTCTCCCCGTTCATTGTGGATGCCAGCGTCACGCTTTTGCGCAGGCTATTCCGGGGTGAACGTGTCTGGCAAGCGCACAAGTCCCATTATTACCAGCGCCTTGTTCAGCTGGGCTGGGGGCACCGGAAAACCGTGCTTGCCGAGTACGTCCTGATGCTGGCCTGCGCCGGGAGTGCGGTTTGGGCGGTAACCGGTTCAGCGACCGTACAGGCAGCGGTTCTCGGGTTCTGGCTTTTCGCCTATGCGCTGTTGGCGAGTCTGGTCCATATATTTGAGCGTTCAGGCGCGGGTGACCGGCGATGACCGCCGAGACATCCGGGCGATTTTAAATAGGCGTTGTAAGCGGAAGGTGGAATTGGGAAAGCGTTGCTGAGCTCACACCCTGGCTGGTTGTGCCTGGCAGTGGAGTGAGCCCAGGAACTGGTCCGCGCACTTGAGCAGTACCCGACTTGACCGTGGGTATGTGTGTGTACAATACCCGTACAGACGTCTATACTCGGTGGACATCGGCAACACAGGAAGTCAGACTATGACCGCGCGCAAAACATCCCGGACGGCCTCGGCCCGACGCGCCACGGCGCGAGGCGAGCGGATCGATTTCCGGGTCAATCCTGGTACCAAGGATATTCTCGTCCGGGCCGCCGCCCTGCACGGCAGCAATCTCACGTCCTTCGTTCTGGAAAGCGCTCAGGAGCGGGCGATGGAGCTCATCGAACAGCACGAGCGGCTCAAGCTCACCAACCGCGATCGTGACCGGCTGCTTGGCGCGCTCGCCGAGCCACCGCGGCCAGTGGCCGCACTGCGCAAGCTTTTTGCGAAACGGGTGGCTGGCACCTGATGACGGATATCGGTGCGCTCGATATCCTGGGGATCGAGGAGAACCACCGGCGCGAGGAGTTCGATTGTGGCGAGGAGACGCTCAATAGCTACCTGCGGCGCTATGCCCGGCAGAATCACGAGCACAACATTGCCCGAACGTTCGTGGCCGCGGACAAGAACAACCGGGTGCTTGGGTATTACAGTCTGGCATCGGCCAGTATCGAGTTCGATTCGTTGCCAGCCGCCTACGCCAAGCGTGTACCAAAATTTCCAGTCCCGGCGGTGAGGATCGCGCGCCTGGCCGTGGATCGCTCGGTAAAGGGCGAAGGGCTTGGGGGAAAACTGCTTGCCGATGCGTTGCAGCGCATCCTCACAGCCTCATCGGTGGTGGCGGTCAAGGTTGCGCTGGTCGATGCCAAGAACGAGGCGGCGGTTGAATTCTATCGGCACTATGGGTTCATGGGGTTGGCCGATGCGCCCATGACCCTGTTCCTGCCGATCGAGACTGTCATCAAGGCGGCGAAGAGTTAGCCGCACCCGTCCAGAAAAGGAACGGATAGAGGAGGGTGCATCAGGTGAGAGAGATATCGGAATCCTGATTTTCCGCCCGGTAACCGGCCGGAAGCCCTGTAAGGCGACCGCAAGGGACAGCCAGCATCTGTGTATTGGCCGATTGTAAATACAATTGACAATCAGCCATTGTCCCGTTGAGTGAGCATCTACGTTTCGTGTGTGCCGGTGAAAACTTGTACATGCGGTCGGCCATTGAGATCGTGCCGTGAGGCTCTCGACCGGGCTGTCTGATCGTCCAGATATCATCTGGATTGACCGCAATCCACAAGGCGCCAGGAAAACTGTCGTGCGAAAAAGTGCTATTAACCTTCGTGTCCGTGTCGAGCAGCGCGACCTCATTGACAGTGCGGCGCAGACGTTGGGCAAGAACCGTTCTGATTTCATTCTCGAGGCTGCCTGCGAGAAGGCGCAAGGGGTCATGCTCGATCAGGTATTTTTTAGCCTGGATGCAAAGAACTTCCGTAAGTTTCAAAAGTTGCTGGATGCTTTGCCGTCGGCTAACCCGGCGCTAGAGCGGTTGCTGGCGACTGTTTCTCCTTGGGAAACGGCTAAATCTCGCTAGGCGCACGGCGCGGTGCAGGCACCCCAGCCACTCACACAGGCACACGACTGCAGCGAGTTCAATTGCGGTGAGCCGGTTCTCAATGCCTGGCTCAAACAGCGCGCTTTCGCCAATCAAGTAACAGGGGCGAGCCGAACTTTCGTGGTGGTTGGGGAGCGCAACCGTGTGCTGGGTTACTACGCGCTGGCCGTCGGCGCCGTGGCGCACGCAGCGGCAACGGGTGCGGCGCAACACAACACAACATGCCATATCCTGTCCCCGTCATGGTGCTGGGTCGCTTGGCGGTCGATTTGTCCTGTCAGGGGAAAAAACTGGGAACGGCGATGCTCAAGGATGCCGTCCTGAGGACAGTCGCAGTATCCGAGAATGCAGGCGTGCGAGCATTGCTGGTTCATGCGCTCAATGAACCGGCCAGGCAGTTTTATCTCCAGCGCGGATTTTCTGCTTCGCCCATAAACCCACTGACGCTGATGTTGCTGCTACGTCGGTGAACAAGGCGCTGTGGTTGGTTGCTGAGTTATCGAAGTTGCCGGACAGATCAGGAGACGTTTCTTTTGTCCCCTTGCCCTGGGAGAACAGGGGGGGGAATGCTTCGTAAGGTGGGTTACGCACCAACGCCTAACCCACCAATCACCTACGAATCCATCCGGCGGAATACGCTGCGCTATTCCGCCCTACGCGCTGGCGATAACCGCCGATACATCTGGGCGCTTGTGAATTGGCCATGCATTTGAATGGTGGGATTGGGGGGTATCAGAGAATCCTGCCCCCCCCCGGCCTTCCCCTGAGAGGGAAGGGAGCACCACGTTCCGGTACGATGTCTGGATCCTGCGACGTAACCAAAGCGAGGACGTCTTGCTCGCCCAGATTTGAAACGAGGCTGTTTACTGGCGTGTTGACGGGGTTCCTGAATGTAGCTATATTTAAAAAAATGTAGCCACATCGAGAAGCACGGCATGGAAGTTTCCATACGCGAACTGAAGAACCAGTTGTCCAGGTACCTGCGCCGGGTGGCCGAAGGCAAGGAAGTGGTGATTACGTCCCATAAACGGCCCGTGGCGCGGTTGGTTCCACCGCTCCCCGTATCCATCGCAGAGGATACGATCGGGGCTATCGAACTCCTCAAGACCATGCCTTGGGTGCGGATGGGTAAGGGCGGCAAGCTAAAAGGCGCCAAGCATCCCATCAAGCTTAAATCGGGCGATAAATCGGCGTCAGATATGGTCCTGGAAGATCGCCGGTGATTCTGTATCTGGATACCTCCGCCTTTATCAAGTTGTATATCGATGAGCCAGGCACGCCTGCTGTCCGTCAGACAGTAAAAATCGCCGCGCTCACGTGCAGCAACCTCATTGCTTACGTCGAGATGCGTGCCGCGTTGGCCCGGGTGGAACGCATGGGCCGTATTGGACGCGCGGAACTTGCCGGGTACAGGCGCGAATTCGAACGGGATTGGAAGACATTGCACAGCCTCATTCCAGATGAAGCCATGGCGCATGAAGCCGCGGGTTTTGCCGAACGCTTTGGCTTGCGGGGTTATGATAGCCTGCACCTCGCCAGCGCGTTTCGTATCCATACGCAATTCCATAACCCGGTTACCTTTGCCTGTTTTGACCGTGCGTTGAATGCAGCGGCCCAGGAGATGGGCCTGACGGTGCTTGCCGGAATTTAAGTTTTGTCAGCGCGCTTCTGTGCTTCGTCCAATGTTGGGACCAGGAGTTTCTGGGTTACCCGGCGGCCCGGTTGCCGTCATTATAAAAGTGATTTCACGGAAAATGATAAATTCTGGTCTTTGTGGCATGGATGAA
>CAYHES010000018.1:0-24024 GCA_964355495.1 uncultured Acidiferrobacterales bacterium | reverse complement strand
TGTCATGGATGATCATGTTCATGTTGGCCATGGCCCAGGTGCCGGGCTCGTTTTCTTGACCGTAGAGTTTGGCGGGCGCGAACTTCTTACCCTCACCCCGACCCTCTCCCAGAGGGAGAGGGGGAGAAGCGGAGGCCCCTCTCCCACGGGGAGAGGGGAGTGAAGCCATTTTCTCATTCAGCACCAGCTCGCACTTGATGAGCAGGCCGGCGGAGCCGCAGCAGGGGTCGTACACGTCCATGCCCGGCTCGATGTCCATGATGCGCGCCATGACGAGGCCGACCTCGGCGGGCGTGTAGAACTCGCCCGCGCTCTGGCCCGAGCCTTCCGCGAACTTGCGGATGAGGTATTCGTAGCTGCGGCCGATGATGTCCGGCTCCACGTCATTCAGGCCGAGGTGCTTGGCGCTGATGGCCTCGATGAGGTTGGAGAGGCGGTCGTCGTCAATGTCGCGCTGGCCATGGGTGGTGGCGTTGAAGTCCACCCGGTCGATGATGCCCTTGAGCAGTGGGTTGGCGTCGGCGATGGCGCGCATATACGTGGTGAGCTGCTCGCCGATCTTGTCCGCGAGCGTGCGGATGACAGACCATACGGCGTCGTCCGGGTTCTTGGGTGCGAGCGGCAGGTAGAAGCGCACGAGCTTCTTGTCGGCTTTCACCAGTTTGAAGGCCTTGGCGCGCGAACCGACCTCTTGGGCGATGCGGTTCAACTCGTCATCGAAAACATCGCACAGGCGCTTGGTGAAAATGAGCGGGAGGATGAATTCCTTGTATTTCGCGGCGTCCTTCGCGCCGCGGATGGAACAGGCGGCGTCCCAGATCCAGGTTTCGAGGGATTTGTCTTTTTCGGCGGCTTTGACAGGCGCCTGCTTTCTCTTGGTGTTGGTCACTACAGCCATTCCTCCCTCACTGCCTGACTTACAGACTCAAGGTGACACTGATTTCACATCCCCCAACCACTGCACATCATAGGAGCCTTTCGCCACCTGCCCTACCAGCTTCTCGTCGGCGGTAATCAATGGAAGCCGCAGTTGGGCCGCAGCGGCGATGTAGCAGGCATCATAGGCCGTGACTCGGTGTTTCAATGCAATGTCCAGGGCGTCGTCGGCCAGAACCTGGGTAGGGATCGCCGTCAGGCCAAGGCCCGTTAGATCACGCAGATGTTCCTGGGCGGCTTTTGCCGGGTAGGCAGATCGCTGCACCCATTTCCAGAACACGTTCGCGCACTCGATAAAAAGTAAATCGGGCACGATCAGTTCGGCGCCGTTTTCCGAGGCGAAGCGCGAGAATACCGCCTGTGCTTCGGCAGAAAGCGCCTCGGGCACAAAAATCTTCACCGCGACACTGGCGTCCACCACCGCCCGGAACGGGGCCGGATTCACCGGCTGCGGTCCTCGCGGAGCAGTTCGGCCGAATCCTTCCAGCCACGGGGCAGCTCGATCTTCCGCGCCCGCTGCCGGATGCGCTCGATGATCGCGGCCGCACCCCGACGCGCCTCGCGCGCCTGAAGGCCTTGATTGAGAAGCTGGATGACTTCGGCAGTTACCGAGCGATTCTCTTCTTCCGCGAGCTTCTGGATGCGCTTGTAGAGCTTCTCGGGGATATTACGCACGTGCAAGATGGCCATATCGGTCTCCTCTTTACCTACGCTGAGTCTAGCTGAGTATGGTTGCACTTCGCAACCATAGGGTTGCTGCGGGCGACTCACCCTTGGAATTGCTCACTCCGGGTTCAAATTTGGCGCTTGGAGGCTACGCTTACGCGCCGGAAATACGGGCCTCCCGGGAAGAGGACAGATCACTCCCATCGGGCGGGATATCACCCTAGTTGTTATCGCATCCGGCATACGGAAAACGCGTGTGCCGAATGCAAAGCTGAGTGCAGCTACGGCACGGCACGCAAAAAACAGAAAATATTAGACAGCTAATGAGACGAATTAGACAGTTCGCCGATATTGAATGATGTAACTCATTGATAAATGGTGGGCCGTGCGTGATTCGAACACGCGACCAACTGGTTAAAAGGCAGGGATACTGATAAATCCCTTTGTTAAATCAATACCTGCAACGCCCGCATTGTTTGGTACGAAATCTCAGAAAGCCGTAAATACAGGTATTCTCAGCTAGCGCAGTTACGATTTGGCTACGCTACTTCTTGGTTATGTCGCGACTGGAAAACGATCACCTATCAAGGTTACCTCCATCAACACCCGGCCGATTGGACCGGGGTGACATTGTGGACGCAATCTCCATTTCAATCCGCGCCGGCTCGACTGGCCGGAAAAAGACATGCAGGGCGGCTGACGTTTTGACGGCAGTGTTGTACAATTACTTGTACAAGGCAACCAGCCGCCGGGTGAACCCATGAAAACGCTTTCCTACTCTGCTATCCGCAACAATCTGGCCAAGGCCATCGATCAGGTGACCGAAGACCACGCGCCGATTCTCATCACCCGCCAGAAGGGAACGCCAGCGGTGTTGATCTCGCTCGAAGACTTTGAGTCTTGGCAGGAGACCGCCTATCTGATGCGAAGCCCCGCTAATGCCGCGCACTTGCGGCGCGGGGTCGCGCAGGTGAAGGCCGGAAAAACCCGCCGGAGGAAGCTGCTTAAGTGACCGCGCGCTGGACGGATGATGCCTGGGCGGATTATCTGCGCTGGCGCAGTGAGAACCGGCCGGTGTTCAAACGCATCAACCGTTTGGTTGAGGCCATCGAGTCAGACCCGTTCCGTGGTATCGGCAAACCGGAACCGCTGCGCGGGGAGTTATCGGGGTATTGGTCGCGCCGCATCACTCAGGAACACCGTCTAGTATACAAGGTAGCCGGAAAGGCCGTGCACGTCATTTCGTGCCGCTACCACTACCGGAAATAATCACTGCAGGCAATTCCGGCGGACTCACAGGCTCGGCGTAGATATACCTCAGCATCACACCAGTCTCTTTTCCGTCGCGCCATGCCTCGGCCCAATAAACATCCTTGATCCGGCCGATATCCATGCGCACATCGCCCATTAGATATTGCCACGACAAATCTGAATCTTCCCCGAACATCCTCTGGTCGCCCCAGTTGTCCTCATAGTCCGCCCGCACCGGTTGCATGCAAACGGCCAAGACGACGGCGAACAGTAAATGAGTCAAGCGCTTCATGATTTACCTCCTCGGTTATGCAGTAATCGGCGGGTGTCGCCCGCCCTTGCTTGTCTTAATGTCTAAATTCTGCAGTCACTCGTTGTTACTGGGCAGGCGTGCCGGTTTGGGCAATCCGGATTTTGGCGGGCCGGATGTAAGCGTACTGTTTAGCACGTTACCCTTGTCGATCTCCAAGAACAGGTAACGCTCATAACGCGATTCGTATCCCATATGCACATATTCGATTTGCTTGCCTTGCGGGATCATCAACGTGCCGCTAAACCACGTCGCCTTGACGGGACCGGTAGCGCCGGGGAACAGCTCCGCCAGCGGTACCTCCTTGCGGCCGGAGCAGGGGTCAACTTGCACCGTGACCAGATAGAGCTCGTTCGCACGGATTTCCCAGGCGGCGGCGTACCCGCGCCACGATGCGGTGCATCTGCCCTTCATACGACTCATCAGGTTGTGCTGCAATGCGGGATCAACCCGCATGGCCGGCTGCAGCGGTTCGCTAAACAGCATTTCAGTTTGGCCGTCGATCATGATCTGGTCCGATATCTGTGCCGTCGCTTCTGCTAGTGTGGTAACGGCGCAGGCAATAAGCGCGAAAACCATACGGGCGCTCGATTTCATGGGCAACCTGTGGGGTTTGGAACCCCTGGCAAGCACTTACTTAATATAGGCGCAAATCGTGGCCACTGCACCGCCTCGACACCGCCAGATTGGACGGTGGACGATACAACCATCAAGCCAAGAATCGGCTTATTCATGGGATTTCTTCTCATTGTTGAGTTGCTGTTGATCCGAAACCTACTGGCACCGCTTCCCTTCGCAGAACGGCGGACACGGGTTCTGGTGGCAGGCGGATACCGTATCCACTCCCGCCAGCAGCACGAACAGCGTGGTCAAGGCGCCCAACAGGGTCTTGTGCGTGTTGGTCTGCAACCGTTTCATGCGCCCTCTCCTCCGGTTTGTTCGGGTAGGCCGAGCCTCCCGATTACACCTGGATAAACGCACGAGAAGAGAAAAAAGGGGTTACCCACTATCTCGGCGGGCATGGGCACAGAAGCGCTGGGTTATCTGCGCCGCCATCGCTGGCCCGAACCATCTGACTGATGCTGCGCGCGGGTGCGTCTGTTGAGAGCTGCCGATTAACCGTCAATCCGAAATTCACGAAATTTACATGTCGTCGAAGCTGAGAACGAGAAGGTCGTGGCTTACGATCCGGCTACGCGCACCAAACAAGCGAAGAGGGAAAACGCTGTAACTCTTTGAATGAAAATGGTGGGCCGTGCAAGATTCGAACTTGCGACCAACTGGTTAAAAGCCAGCTGCTCTACCGACTGAGCTAACGGCCCGCGATGGGGTACAGGGACTGGGCAGGAGGCGGCATTATCCGGAGCGGCCTCGGGACTGTCAATGAAAGCGCCTGAAAACAAAGGCCCGCCGGAGCGGGCCTTTGTGGTCACAGGACAATTATTATACCTTGCGCGGCAGCAGGCGCAGGTCGGCGAGCGCCGAGCGCAGCGCGCTGAAGAAGCCCTGTTCGTCCATTTGGTAGTACTGGACCTTCATGGTGAGGGCGCTGCCGAACACGATCGCCACGAAGGTCAGAATCGAGCCGAGCGCCAGCGTCGAGACGCCGGTGACCGCCTGGCCGATAGTGCAGCCCATGGACAGCACGCCGCCGATGCCCATGAGCACGCCGCCCACGGCATGGTTCACAAAATCGCTGCCGGAGGCGAACCACTCGATGCGGAATTTGCGGAACAGCACGGCATACAGGAACGAGCCGACGATCACGCCGGTGAGCGCCATCACGCCGAAGTTGATGAGCATGAGGTTGGAGGGACTCAGCAGGTAACGTACGCTATCGCCCATCGGGCTGATGAACGTGAAGGACTGCACGTTCACGCGGCTCGGGATCTCGGTGGCGAGATCGGCGTAATCTTTCCATTCTGCGCCCAGCGGGCCGCCGGTGATATACCAACCGGCGATCACCACCAGGCCCACGACCAGGCCGCTGAGGATGTTGTCGAAGCTGGCGCGGAAGTCCGCGGACTTGAAAATGAACGCCAGCATCAGCACGACCAGAATACCGCCCACGAGGAAGTGCAGGTTGGCGGCGTCGGCGCCGGTGAGTCCGGCCACGATCGCGCCCAGCTCCTGGCTGGCCACGCCGTGCGCGGACAGGTCGATGGTGCTCGGGGCGATCCAGCTATTGAAGAACTTGTCGTAAAAGCCCACGCCGCCGATATCGCCCCACAGCATGTAATACGCCGCGGTCGAGGCGATCACCAGCACAATCACCGACTTGAGGTTGCCGCCGCCAATACGGACCAGGGTCTTGTTGCCGCAACCCGAGCCGAGGGTCATGCCGACGCCGAACATCACACCGCCCAGCACGTAGCGCAGCCAGGCGAAGTTGCCGGTACGGTACGGCGGGAAGGTGTCGGCCGACAGCGCCAGCTTGCCCGCGCCCTCGAGGACCATCACGCCGAGCAGCGCCACGGTCATGGCGAACAGCCAAGCGCGCATCCGGCCAGTGGCGCCCATGTTCACCCAGTCGGACACGGCGCCCATGGTGCAGAAGTCGGTCTTGTTGGCGACGGCGCCCAAAATCATGGCCGCCAGAAACACCAGGCCCAGTACTTGAAGATGAATCGTGAACTCCATAAATCCTCCGGAAATTGAACGTCAGCAGGCGTCCCATGGATTCAGCCTGCCGTTAAGGAAGCCCTCACCCCTTGCCCTCTCCCGCTGATGCGGGAGAGGGGGAGTAGGTGAAAATCTACTTTAAGACTGGGCGAATTTTACCCAGTTTGTTCCATTGGCACCACGGGCACCTAACAGGCTGCTGAAAAAGTGTTCGTCACACCGGCGAAAGCCGGTGTCCAGGATTTAATATCAATGGTTTCATCGACATTCTGGATTCCGGCTTTCGCCGGAATGACGGAATTCGATGTTTCGGCGAGTTCTTCAGCGGCCTGCTAAGAGTCCGGCGGGCGGCCACTCATATAAGGCGTAGGGTCGGGAATACCGGCGGCGGCAAAGCCCTGGGCGCGCACACGGCAGGAATCGCAGGTTCCGCAGGCCCGCCCGGCGGCGTCTGGCTCGTAGCAGGACAGGGTCAGCGCGTAATCCACGCCCAGCCGCACGCCGGTGGCAATGATCTCGGCCTTGCTCAGGCTGATGAGCGGTGCGTGCACCCGGAAGCCGCGCCCTTCAAGCCCGGCACGTGTACCGAGGTTGGCGAGATTCTGGAACGCCTGGATGAATTCCGGCCGGCAATCAGGATAACCGGCGTAATCCACGGCATTTACGCCGATGAAAATGTCGCGCGCATTCAGCACCTCGGCCCAGCCGAGGGCGACGGAGAGGAAAATAGTGTTGCGCGCCGGCACATAGGTGATGGGAATGCCTGCGCTCGGCTGGTGCGGCACGTTCAGGCGCGTATCGGTGAGCGCCGAGCCACCCATCCAGCCGATGTCGAGCGGCACCACCCTGTGTGCGGCGGCACCGAGACTTGCGGCCACGCGCCGCGCGGCGTCGAGCTCGATGCGGTGGCGCTGGCCGTAATCAAAGCTCAGGCCATAACACTCGCAACCGCGTTCGCGCGCAATCGCCAGCACGGTCGCCGAATCGAGACCGCCGGATATGAGCACCACGGCGCGTGGCATGTTCAGTGTCCCCGCGTCTCGCCCCACAACAGCTTGTGGAGCTGGACCTGCACACGCACCGGCAGACGGTCGGCGAGCACCCACTCGGCAAGATCCTTGGGCTCGACCCGGCCCCAGGCCGGCGAGAACAGCAATTCGCAGCGCTCGGCGAGCCGCTCGCGCTTCACGAGCTCGCGGCTCCATTCGTAATCGGCGCGATCGCAAATCACGAACTTGACCTGGTCGGTCTTCTTGAGGAATTTCAGGTTGGCGGCCGCGTTCTTCGCCGCCTCGCCGGAACCCGGGGTCTTCACGTCCATGACCATGCACACGCGCGGGTCGACCGTGCCGATGTCCACCACCCCGCTGGTTTCGAGCGATACCTCGTAGCCGGCATCGCACAGCCTCGCGAGCAGCTCGGTGCAGGGGCGCTGCGCCAGCGGCTCGCCGCCGGTCACGGTCACGTAGCGCGGCTGGTAGCCGGCAACCTGGGTGAGAATTTCGGCGACCGTCATCCATCTGCCCTCGTGAAAGGCGTATTCCGTATCGCAGTAGCCGCAGCGCAGCGGACAGCCGGTGAGGCGGATAAACACCGTGGGCAGACCGACGGTGCGCGACTCGCCCTGCAGGGAGTAGAAGATCTCGTTTACGCGCAAACGACCAGAGTCGCGAGTCGTGAGTCCGGAGTCGTGAGTCTCGGATGCAGTAGAGGACATGGTGACAGCTCGGCTCGAAAAGAGTTCACGCCAGCCAGCGTGACAACACCATGTTACCAGAAGCCGTTGTTTTTCGACTCATGACTCCGGACTCGCGACTCACGACTGTTTTTAGTGTCCTTCCTTCTTCATCTTGTCGAGGCGCGCGGCGGCAAGCTTGGCGACACTCGTGCCGGGGTAGCGTTCCTGCACCTCGCTCAGGGTCTTGCGCGCCTTGTCGTAGGCGCCAAGCTCGTAGTGCACGTAGCCGATCTTGAGCAGCGCGTCCGGCGCCTTCGGGCTCTGCGGGGCGTTCAACACCTTGGTGAACTCTTCGAGCGCCAGCTTGTAATTGCGCAGGACGTAATTGCCTTCCGCAATCCAGTACTGGGCGTTGTCCGCCAACCCGCTGTCCGGATACTTGGCCAGGAACGCGCGGAACGCCTTGACCGCGCGGTCGTAGAGCCCCTGCTTCATGAGATCGAACGCCGCATCGTATTCCTGCTGCTGCGGCGCCGTGGTGACGCGCGGAGCAGCCGGACTGGTTGCCGCCGCGGGTGCAGGCATCACCGGCGCCGTGGCACTGCCACGGCGTTCGGCGTCCCGCAGGCGCTTGTCGAGGTCGTCATACAGCGCGCGCTGCCGGCCCTTGAGCTGTTCGAGCTCATGGCCCTGCACCTCGACGGTGTTGCGCAACTGGCGCACCTCGGTCTGCAGTTCCTCCAACTGACGCAGCAGATCGAGCAGCGTATCACGCGTCGCCGCCTCCACGACCGGCTTGCCGGTTACGGCACGCCGATCCGGCAACCGCTCCTGGGCGGAAACCGTCGCCGTCGCCGCCACGGCCAGAATCAGCAACGAACCGGTGATGTGTTGACGCATGATGTTCTGCTCCCTTGGGAAGCTCTGATTAAGTCCCATTGCCGTCATGCCGGCGAAAGCCGGCATCCAGAGGACTCCTAAACCCACTGGATTCCGGCTTTCGCCGGAATGACGAACAAGGAGAAGCTGTGCTTGTTCAGGGATTTCCTTGCCAATATCAATAGATGATCTCGACCCGGCGGTTAAGCGCCCAGGCGGCCTCGTTGTGGTCCATGGCCACCGGCTTCTCTTCGCCGTAGGTAACGGTCTTGATCCGGTCCGCGGTCAGGCCCAGCACCTTGACCATGCGCTCCACCGCCTGGGCGCGACGCTCGCCCAGCGCCAGATTGTATTCGCGCGTGCCGCGTTCGTCGGCATGACCTTCGAGCACGACCTTGACGTTCTTGTTCGCGGCCAGATACGCGGCGTGCGCCTCGACCATCGCGCGATTCTCCTCGTCCACGGCGCTGCTGTCGAAGGCGAAATACACGCGCCGCTTGGCGAGCAGGTCGGCCTTGCCCTTGGCGTCCAGGGCCTTGCCGTTCACGCCCGCGCCGGTGCCGGTGCCGGCCGCATCGGCGCCGACGCTCTTGTCCTCGACGCCGGGTTTGGTCGTCTCGGCGCCGCCGCAGGCGGTCAGCGAAAGTGCCGCGAGGCCTAACACAGTAAGCAGAATTTTATTTTTCATGGAGTGACTCCTTGGTTGGTGGGGGTGGAACGGTTGAACGGCGACCAGGCGGGCTCACGCACATCGCCCTCCTGAAGTTTGAGCAGTTGGCGCACGCGGCCGTCGGACGACACCGACGCCAGTACACCGCGCCCGCCGCGATCGGTGGCATACAGGATCATGCGGCCGTTGGGCGCGAAGCTCGGCGATTCGTCGAGCGGCGTGTCGGTCAGCACCTGCAACACCGAGCTCTGCAAATGCAGGAGCGCGGCATGATAGCGCCCCTGCGCGCCACTCACCAGGGTCAGCATCTTGCCGTCCGCCGAGTACGAGGCGCGCGCGTTGTATTCACCCTCGAAGGTCACGCGCTCGACGTTGCCGCCGTCGGCGCGCATGCGGTAGATCTGCGGCTTGCCGCCGCGATCCGAGGTGAAGGCGATTTCCTTGCCGTCCGGCGACCAGGTCGGCTCGGTATCGATCGCCGGGTGGCTGGTCAGGCGCGTGAGCGCGTTGTCGGACAGCCGCATCACATAAATCTCCGGGTTGCCGTCGCGCGACAGGGTGAGCGCGAGCTTCGTGCCGTCCGGCGACCAGGCCGGCGCCGAGTTGATGCCGTTGAATTCGGCGATGCGCGTGCGCGAGCCATGCACCACGTTCTGCATGTACAGGATCGGGCGGCGCTGTTCGAACGACACGTACGCGAGGCGCGTGCCGTCCGGCGACCAGGCCGGCGACATGAGCGGCTCCACCGAGTTCAACACGGTCACCGGATTATAGCCGTCCGAGTCGGCGATCTGCAGCTTGTAGTTGAAGCGCTTGCCGGCACCCTCGCGCGTCACGTAGGCAATGCGCGTGCTGAATACGCCCTGTTCACCGGTGAGTTTCTCATAAATGAGATCGCTGATCTGGTGCGCTACCGCACGCAGGCGGTCGCCGGCCACCACGTAGCTGTAACCGGCGAGCTGCTTTTCCTTATAGATGTCGTACAGGCGAAACTCGACCTGCCAGCGGCCTTGCGCCGCCGGCTTGACGCTGCCGATGACCAGCGCCTCGGCCTTGACGATGCGCCAGTCCTTGAACACCACCTGCTTGTCCTCGACCGGACGTGAAACGAAAAACTTCTTGTCGAGCGGCGTGAAACGCCCGCTGCGCGCCAGGTCGGCCTCGACCACCGCGGCCACGTCCTGCGGTGGCCGCTCCTTGCCGGCTCCGCCGAACGGCACAATCGCGACCGGCAACCCGCCGTCCACGCCCTGGGTGATCTCAATAGTAAGAATCGCGGACGCCAGCGAGGCATGACCCGCGAGCACCGCCGCCAGAATGATTTTCGTTAAATACTTCACAGCCTTCACGCCTGTCCCTCCGGACGGAACCGCAATTCCAGTTCGCGAAAATGTTCAAACAAACCCTTGTCCTCGGGCAGCGGCAGGGGCGACGCCTTGTATACCGCGTTTTCCACCGACCGATCAAATGCCGGGCTGCCGCTCGGGCGCGCAATGGTCGCGCTGATCACCTCGCCGGTCGGCGCGAGACGCACGCGCACCACGCACTCCATGCCCTTGGTCCAGCCGGCCGGTCGCACCCAGTTGCGCTCGACCTTCTGGCGGATCAGGCCCTCGATGCGCGCCAGTTCGCTCTGGGCGCGCGCCGCCTGCTCGGCCCTGGCCTTGGCCTCGGTGCGCTCCTTTTCCTCGCGCGCCAGTTGTTCCTTGAGGCTGGATTCGGCGGACTTGCGCCGCTCCTCGGTGTCCTTCTTTTTCTTGACCTCGGCCTGGCGCGCCTCGTCCTTGCGCTTCTTCTCGGCCTCCGCGGCCTTGCGCTTGTCCTCTTGCTTGCGCTTCTGTTCGGTAATTTTTGCCTGTTCCTGGCGGCGTTTCTCGTCGGCCGCCTGGCGCTCGCGTTCCTGCTGCTCGCGCTCCTGCTTTTTACGGCGCTCGATCTCCTTCTGTGTTTCGGCGTCGTTCACGGCCTTTGCCTGCACTACTTTCGCCGGGGCGACAGGTGGCTTCGCCTGCCAGCGGAATCCAACCACCACCAGCGCAAGCAGCGCCAGGTGCACCAGCACGGCATAAACAACAGCCTTGCGGCCGCCGGGCAATGTGCGCGTGTGTCCGGACTGCATGTCGCTAATATGACTATTATTGTGCAGGCGTGCTTACCCTATCTTTTGCCGGCCGGCCGGCTGTCCGGAGACTGGGTCACAAGACCGACGCTCGGGGCGCCGGCCGCCTGCAACAATACCATGGTCTGCACGACATCATTATAGGCCGCCTGCCGGTCGCCACGGATCAGCACCGGCGTCTGTGGGCGCACGCGCAGTATCGCCGCTACCTTCGATTGCAGCGCCGCGGCTCCGATCTCGCGCTCGTCCAGGAACAGCTTGCCCTTGCGGTCCACCGTGACCACCAGGGTTTCGCGGTCCGGGTTGTCCACCGCCGAGGCCGCGGCCTGGGGCAGATCCACCTTCACACCGGGCGTGAGCAGCGGCGCCGTCACCATGAAAATCACCAGCAGTACCAGCATCACGTCGATGTACGGCACGACGTTGATCTCGGCCATGGGCTTGCGGCGGTGACGGACGATTGGCATATCAGGCCTTGCTCAGGAATGCCTGGCGCTGGAGGATACTGGCGAATTCCTCCATGAAAATCTCGTAGCGCGTGAACAGGCGCTCGGCATCGTGCGAGTAGCGGTTGTAGGCGATGACCGCCGGGATCGCCGCGAACAGGCCCATGGCGGTGGCGATCAGCGCCTCGGCAATGCCGGGCGCCACACTCGCGATGGTCGCCTGCTGTACCGAGCTCAGCGCATGGAACGAATTCATGATGCCCCAGACCGTGCCGAACAGGCCGACATAGGGGCTGATCGAACCGACCGTGGCGAGGAACGACAAGTGGGTTTCGAGATACTCGATCTCGCGCGTGAGCGCCACGCGCATGGCGCGCTGCACGCCTTCGAGGATTTCCATCGGCTGGATATTCTTTTGCTTCTCGAGGCGCGCGTATTCCTTGAAGCCGGCGACGAACACGCTGTCCATGCCGGACAGCTGTTCTTCATTCTGCGACAGCTCCTTGAACATCTGGTTGATGTTGCTGCCCGACCAGAAGCGGCCTTCGAACCGGGTGGCGGCGCGCGTCGCGGTTTTGAACGTCGACCACTTGCGGAAAATCATGGTCCAGGAGACCAGCGAGGCGGCGAGCAGCAGCAGCATCACCAGCTGCACCACCAGGCTCGCATGGGTCAGGATACTGAGCAGCGCCAGTCCCTCGTTGCTTGTCGTCAGATTCACAGTCGCTCCTTGTTATTTGCTGCGTGCGGCCGGCACCGCTGCCGTGCCGCCATAATTCGCCAGTAGGCTGTCGGCGACACGCGCCGGGACCGCCACCGGCGCAAAACGCTGCGCGTCCAGACAGGCAATGCGCACCTCAGCGCTCGCCAGCACCTGATCACCGCGCCGCACCTCCTGCTTCAGGGTGAGGCTCGCTGCGCCGCGCCGGTCAAGCGCCACGGTCACCGCCAGCAGTTCGTTGAAGCGCGCCGGCTTGTGGAACGCAACGCTCACCGTGCTCACCGCGAATATGACCCCGTGCTCGCGCAGGAGTTCATCCTGCTCGAAGCCGAGCGCGCGCAGCCACTCGGTGCGGGCGCGCTCCATGAAGTTGAGATAGTTGGAGTGATACACCACGCCGCCGCTGTCGGTGTCTTCGTAATACACACGGATCGGGATCGAAAAAGTCTCTTTCATATGAATTCTCGCCGCAAAGGCGCAAAGGACGCAAAGAATGATGATTCAAGACTAAACCGGGTAGCACCAACCGTGCTCGCACCGTATCGGCAACCTGGCCGCATTGTGATCAATTCTCTCTTTGCGTCCTTTGCGCCTTTGCGGCAGAAACTATTATTCATCAAATATCCCGCGCTGCGGTTCGGCCGACGGCGGCGGCGTGAGGCCGAGGTGCTGCCAACTGCGGCGCGTGGCGACGCGCCCGCGCGGCGTGCGCGCCAGGAAGCCCTGCTGGATCAGGAACGGTTCGATCACGTCTTCGATCGTGCCGCGCTCCTCGCCAATGGCGGCGGCCAGCGAATCCACGCCCACCGGCCCGCCGTCAAAACGTTCGATGAGCACCGTGAGCAGCCGCCGGTCGAGCGCATCGAAGCCCTCTTCGTCCACGCTCAGCATGACGAGCGCCTGTTCGGCGATCCGGCCGGTGAGCACGCCCTGGCCCTTGACCTCGGCAAAATCGCGCGCGCGCCGCAGCAGGCGGTTGGCGATGCGCGGCGTGCCGCGCGCGCGCTGTGCGATCGCCGTGATGCCCGCTTCCTCGGCCTCGACGCCGAGAATACCGGACGAGCGGCGCACGATGCGCGTCAGGTCCTCGGCGCTGTAGAACTCCAGGCGCTGCACGATGCCGAAGCGGTCGCGCAGCGGTGAAGTGAGCAGCCCGGCGCGCGTGGTGGCGCCGATCAGCGTGAACGGCGGCAGGTCGAGCTTGATGGAGCGCGCCGCCGGACCCTCGCCGATGAGAATGTCGATCTGGTAGTCCTCCAGCGCCGGATAGAGGATTTCCTCGACCACCGGACTGAGGCGATGAATCTCGTCGATGAACAGCACGTCGTTCGGTTGCAGGTTGGTCAGGAGCGCGGCGAGATCGCCGGCGCGCTCCAGCACCGGGCCCGAGGTCTGGCGCAGGGTCGCGCCCATTTCGTTGGCGATGATGTGCGCGAGCGTGGTCTTGCCGAGCCCGGGCGGGCCGAACAGCAGCACGTGGTCGAGCGCCTCGCTGCGCTGGCGCGCCGCGGAAATGAAAATCTCCATCTGCTCGCGCACCGGCTTCTGGCCGACGTAATCGGCCAGGCGCGCCGGACGCAGGCGCTGCTCAACGCTGGCCTCATCGGGTGCAGCGGCCGGCTTGCCGGATACCAGTCGGTCGGTTTCGATCATAAGAATAGACTCTTACCTGCTCCCCCTCTCCCGCACCAGCGGGAGAGGGATGGGGAGAGGGTTCCTTTTTTCCACGACAGCGGGAGAGACCCGGGAGAGAGTTCCACTACTTTATCCCCGCCAGCCCTTTCAACGCCGCGCGGATAATATCCTCACTCCTGAGGCCAGCCTGCGGCACGCCGCCCACCGCCCGGCTCGCCTCGACCGGCTTGTAGCCTAACGCAATCAGGGCGCTGATCGCTTCCTGCACCGGATCAGCCGGTACACTCAGCGGACGGGCGGCGCCGGCGGCGGGCGCGCCGGCGAGATCCACCTTGTCGCGCAGCTCGATCACCAGGCGCTCGGCGGTCTTGCGGCCGATGCCCGGCACCTTGATGAGGCGCGCGATGTCTTCGTGCGCCAGGCAGGTGATCAGCTCCTGCTCGGAAAGCCCGGAGAGCACGGCCAGCGCCACGCGCGGTCCGACGCCGTTCACCTTGAGCAGGTTGCGGAACAACTGGCGCTGCGACTCGCGCGAGAAGCCATATAACAGGTGCGCGTCCTCGCGCACCACCAGGTGCGTGTACAGCGTGACCTTGTCGCCGGTGGCCGGCAGGTCGTAGAAGGTGGACATGGGGGCATCCAGTTCGTAACCCACGCCGTTCACGTCCAGCAGCAGCGACGGCGGCTCCTTGCGCGCGAGCACCCCGGTGAGGCGGCCGATCATCGCGCCGCCCTCCGTGTGCGACGGCTGCGCCAGCGCGGGCTGAGCGTGCGCCGCGCACGCGCGCTCTGCGCATGGTGGGCGTGGCAGATGGCGCAGGCCAGTGCATCGGCGGCGTCGGCCTGCGGATTGCCGGAGAGCGCGAGCAGCGCCTTGACCATGTGCTTCACCTGCTCCTTCTGCGCATGGCCCTTGCCGACCAGCGCCTGCTTGATCTGGAGCGCGGTGTATTCGCTCACCGGCAGATCGCGGTTCGCGCCCGCGAGTATCGCGGCGGCGCGCGCCTGGCCGAGCTTGAGGGCCGAATCGGCGTTGCGTGCTATGAACACTTTCTCGACCGCCATGATCTCCGGCCGGTACTCGGCGATCACTTCCGCGACACCTTCGTAAATGACCTTGAGACGCTCGGCGAGCGCGATGGCCGGCACGCGCACCACGCCGCTCGCCACATAGCTGATCTTGCCGGAGGACAGGACATGGACCACGCCGAAGCCGGTCAGGCGCGAGCCGGGGTCGATTCCTAAAATTCGCATCAGCGAACCGACTCCCCCTCGCCCGCGCCAGCGGGAGAGGGATGGGGTGACGACTGCATGGATGCAGGAGGTAGAGCAACGCATGGAGCAGTTGCCGAGGGCAACCTTCTGTTGTTACGCATCAGCGAACCGACTCCCCCTCGCCCGCGCCAGCGGGAGAGGGATGGGGTGACGACTGCATGGATGCAGGAGGTAGAGCAACGCATGGAGCAGTTGCCGAGGGCAACCTTCTGTTGTTACGCATCAGCGAACCGACTCCCCCTCGCCCGCGCCAGCGGGAGAGGGATGGGGTGAGGGCAACCTTCTGTTGTTACGCATCAGGGAACCTCTAAAAATCCCCTCTCCTTCCGGGAGAGGGTTAGGGTGAGGGGCGTAAAGCACATGAAGTCATATTCCCTCATCCTCGCCTTCTCGACTCGGGTTCCAAACTTCGTTCTACCTCCTCCATCCCTGGAGTCGTCCCGGAGGGAGAAGGGATTTCCAAAATCAACCGGCATGTTGCTGCACGACCGCGTCGGGGAAATGGGCGTTGCTGTAAACCTGCTGCACATCATCCAGCTCTTCCAGCACCTCGATCAGCTTCCACGCCTTCTCGGCGTCCTCGCCGGCCAACAGCACGTCGATCGCGGCGCGTTGCGTAACCTCGGCGTGCCCGGGCTTGAGGCCGGCCCGGGTCATGGCCTCGACTGCGGCGGCGAAGCTCTCGGGCGCGGTCAGCACCTCGATACTGCCATCGCCGCCGGTCACCACGTCTTCGGCGCCGGCCTCGAGCGCCGCCGCCAGCACCTTGTCTTCATTCGTGCCCGGTGCATAGTGGAGCACGCCGAGCCGCTTGAACAGGTACGCGACCGAGCCGTCGGTGCCGAGATGGCCGCCGTGCTTGGCGAACGCGTGGCGCACGTCGCCGACGGTGCGCGTGTGGTTGTCGGTCTGGCAGTCGACCATCACCGCCACGCCCCCCGGGCCGTAGCCTTCGTAACGAATTTCTTCATAATGCGCGCCCTCGATCTCACCGGTGCCGCGCTGGATGGCGCGCTCGATGGTTTCGCGCGTCATATTGACGTCGAGCGCCTTGTCGATCGCGACGCGCAAACGCGGGTTGTGCGCCGGGTCGCCGCCACCGCTGCGCGCGGCCACGGCGATTTCGCGAATGCTCTTGGTGAACAGCTTGCCGCGGCGCGCGTCCTGCACGCCCTTGCGGGCGCGGATGTTGGCCCATTTGCTGTGACCGGCCATGCGAGACCTCGCGCTGGATGGCAGCCTGCCGCGGCAGGCATGTGCGTGCCAGTGTAGCAAAGTCCACTGCGCCAATCACGGCGCCAGGATTACGCGCCATGCTGCCTAGCCTTGTAGGTCGGGCTTTAGCCCGACATGTCGGCCTGAAGGCCGACCTACATTACGAACAGGCAATGTTCCGTCAATGGTGAAGCACGGCGCTACTGCGTGAAGCGCCCGCTGCGCAGGAACGCGGCCGCCTGCCGGGCCACGACCGGCATGAGCAACAGGCCGGCATGGGATACATGCAGCACCAGCCGGTCACGCGCGGCGGCGGGCACGGCCTCGGCCACCAGCACCGTGCCATCATTCGGCCCGGACAGCCGGCTGACGAAGCGCCCGAGGCCGAGCGGCAGGCTGCCGGCGATGGCGCCGATCTCGCGCGCCGGCCAGTCCCAGGCTTGCGGGGTGCCGGCGTTGAGGTCGGCGAGCGAGCGGCCGATCAGGCGCCGGCCGAATCCAAAGGCGGCGAGCGCCGCGGCGGCGCGGCTGCCCTGCTGCGGCGAGCCGAGCAACACCACGCGCCCGGGGCGCTGGCCGGGATGGAACCGGAACAGCGCGCGGATCACCAGGCCGCCGAGACTGTAGCCGACCAGATGCACGGTCGTGCCCGGAACCCGGGCCAGAAATTCGTGCAACTGCGCGGCGTTCGCGCGCAGGTCCTGGCGCACACTCGGATAAGAGAAGCGGAAGGTCCGAAAGCCGGCGCGCCGCAGACGCCGCGCCAGCAGCCACAACGCCGGATCGCCCAGCCACAGGCCGTTCACCAGCACGATGCTCTCCCGCTTGTCCATCCAAGCGCCGGAATCAGGCACGCAGCGGTGCCGGGTGCACGGCACGCTCTTTCATGAGCAACAGCAACGCATCGCGGTTGGTCCAGGAAAACGCGCGCTCGACCGCCTCGGCAAACGGCACCCAGGCATATTCGGAATGCTCGCCCGGGCTGAGCGTGACGGCTGGCTCGTCCGGCAGTTCAAGGGAGAAGAAATGCTCGGTGTTCTCGGTGACACCGGGTGCGTACCGGTAGCGCCACTGGGGAAAGATCACGTAGCGGTTCTGAACCTTCCAGTCGGTGAAGGCGGCGGGCGCCGCGCTAATGCCGGTTTCTTCGCGCAACTCGCGCGCCGCCGTTTCGGCCGGCTGCTCGTCGCCCCACTCCATGCTGCCGGTGATCGACTGCCAGAACTCCGGGTGGTCGGCCCTGCGCAAGAGCAACACCTTGCCGCCGCGTGTGTAGACAACAACTAGTACCGACTCCGGACGTTTAAAGGATTGTGACATGCTCGCATCATACAAGGAGCGCGGCACGGCGGCATCTGCCAGGCCATTTCCGCCGTCATCCGTCGATCCCTCGGCACGGCGCAGGTCAAGCGAATGAAATTCTGGTACTTTTGCCGGCCGGGTAAGCGGAGAACGAACCGTGCCGACCATTCACATCGCCGAAACACCCGCCGAGATCGCAGGTTGCTTTCCGGTTATGGCCCAACTGCGACCACATCTGGAGCGCGAGGAATTCATCACGCGCGCGCAGCAGCAAACGGTAGCTGGTTACCGCCTGGCATACCTGAGCGTAGACGGCAGGGTGCAAGCGGTCGCCGGGTACCGCATTACGGAAAACCTCGCCTGGGGCCGGTTTCTGTACGTGGACGATCTGGTCACCGACCAAGCCGCGCGCTCGCGGGGTTATGGCAAGGCCCTGCTCGCCTGGCTGGCCGAACGCGCGCGCCGGAACGACTGCGCCCAGTTGCACCTGGATTCAGGCGCGCAGCGCAAGGACGCGCATCGCTTCTACCTGCGCGAAGGGATGGAGAACGCCGGGTTTCATTTCAGCACGAGACTGGATCTCGACAACCATTGAGGGCGGCTGTCACGGCGGGAATATCCGTTTCCGTTTCGGAACCAGCCAGTCGCCGGAAAGCCTGCCGGTGCGGCGCTGCACCGGCACGTTCTGTGCGGGGTACGGGGTGAAGTTTCTGGAGAGCGAGATTGTCGTTCCCGCATCGTTGCCGCCCGGCCGGACCCTTGCCGGCGCCGGGTTCGATCTCAGCGACCCTGTTAAACTTCCATACCTATTTGATCGGCACGATCTGGCCGACCGCCCCCGGCATGCCCGGCGCATCAAGCATGCGCACGGCATCACGACCGGCGCGTTTGACCTCATAGCAGGCCTGGTCGGCATGCGCCAGCGCCTCCTCGACCGTACCGACGTGCTCGCCGAGCATGGCGATGCCGATGGAGCAGCCGATGGCGGCCTGCTCCGATTCCCGGTGGTATCGGCAACGGCGCACCTGTTCCCGGAACGACTCGCCAACCCGCACGGCGGTCTCGGGACTCACGTCGTGCAACAACACCGCGAACTCGTCACCACCCATCCGGGCCACGATATCCGAGCCGCGCGTGCGCTCGCGCAGAATCTGGGATACCTGGCTCAACACCTCGTCGCCCGCCGCGTGCCCGAACCGGTCGTTGATTTCCTTGAACCGGTCGAGATCGATGAACATCAGCGCCGCCGGTGGATGGTGGCCGCGACGCACCAGCGCGAGCCAACGTTCCAGCTCGCTGACAAAGTAGCGGCGATTGTAGAGCCCGGTGAGCGCATCGTGATTGGCGACGTGCTGCAGATTGTCGAGCACGGCCTTGCGTTCGGCGATGTCGCGGATCAGGCCGATGAAGTGCTGCTGCGAACCGAAGCGCATCGCGCTCATTACAAGCTCGGCGGGGAATTGCGTTCCATCCTTGCGTTGGGCGATGACTTCCCAGACCCCGCGAACGACGGGCGCGTGGGCGTCGGCGGCCAGATGGCGCTCGACCTGCTGGCGGTGATCGGGCCGGGAGGCGTCGGCGACGAGAATATCGGAGCCCATGCCGAGCAGCTCGGCCATGGAGTAACCGAAGAGCCTTTCGGCGGCGCGGTTCAGGGATTCGATCCGGCCGTGGTCGTCGAGCGTCACGATACCCTCGGCGACGTTGTCCATGACCGCGGCCAGGTGCGCCCGATCGCGCTCGATTCGCTGACCGGCTTCAAGCAGTTCGCACGTGCGCTCCTCCACCCGCTGCTCCAACTGCTCGTGGCTGCGCTTCAGGCTGTCGTACGCCTGCCGCAGCCGTCGCGTCAGGGCGCCGAACGACTGGGCAAGCTGGCCGACCTCGTCGGGGCGCGCAAGCAGGTATGGCGACAGCACCTCGGTGCCCGGGTTGTCCAGTGAGGTCTGGCCCACCGCGACGGTGAGCATTTTGACGGGGGCGATGATCATCCGCGACACGAAGAGCGCGCCCAGGCCCAGGCCGATGAGCAGCAGCACCACGGTCAGCACGATCTTGTAGATCGCATCGGCGGCGAGGATATTACGACCATCGAGGTAATAGGCGACATAGGCGCCAGCCAGATGTGTGCGCCCGGCGCTCACGGGATGACCCATCACCTGGACGGGACGACCGTTGTACTGCGATAGATTCCCGGAAGTATCGGCAGTGGGCGGGGTATCGATGCGGCGGCCGATGAACGCGGAATCGGTGTGCGTCAGCACCTGGCCGTTCGGGCGCACGAGTGCGGCGTAGGCGTAGTGCCGCGAGGGAAGCGCGGCGCCGACCAAATGCTCCATGAGCTCGAAATCCTCGCCGATCACCGCACCCACGCTGGACTCGGCCAAGGTGCGAGCCTGATAGCGCGCCTGCTCGAGTTCGAATTGGGCGTGACGTTTGTGCGCCTCGTCGACCAGAACGAACCCAAGCACCGCCATGGCCGCGATGAACAGCGCGGCCAGTCCGGCGAGCAGCCGTGTCTGGAGCGAATGGACACGCGCCATGCGGCCTACATATGCGCCTGCTGCAAGAGCTTGCGGGTAACGGGCTCGGTGAGCTTGGCGTCGTAGGGCACGAACTTCTCGATGCGCAGCGCGCGCATCTCGGCGAGAATCTTCCGGCCGACATCGCTCCGGTCCATCTCGATCAGCGTCTGGGTCACGACCTTGAGGGTGGCCGCAGGCAGGTCGGGACGGGCAGCGACCAGCTCCTCCGGGTATTCATCCGTGGTCGCGATGATCGAGAGCTCATGGGTGTCGATCTTCTCGCTGATCAGTTTGTAAGTGAGGCCGCACATCGCCCCGGCCTTGGCGTCGCCCAGCAGGACTTTGTGCACGGAGGAGCTGACGTTCTGCGTGAATTCCTCCTTCAACTCGTCCGCGGCCTGCACACCCTCCTTGTACAAAAAGGCGCGCGGGGCGAGGTAGCCGCCGGAGCCCATGCGGCTGACGTAGGCCATCTTTTCCCCCTTGAGCTGCTGGAGGTTCTGGACCTTGCTGTCGGTGCGCACGAACACGACGCTGGTGTTCAGCACCTTGCCGTTCAGGTTCTGCATCTGGGCGACCGGGGTCGCCTTGCGTTTTTCCATCAGGCGGTAGTAGACGAGCGAATTGACGTAGAACACGTCCACCTCACCCTTGTCGATGGCCTCCGCCAGCTTGTCGAAGCCACGTGGTACCACCATCTTCACCGGGCGCTGGATCTTGCTGGAAAGGTAGTCCGCGAACGCCTTCCATTCAGCATAGACGCGCACGGAATCGGCGCTGGAGATCACGCCCAGAACCAGCGGCGTTTTCTCTTCCGCCGCGTTGCTCAGGAGCGGTGCGCACAGCATCGCCATCAGCAACAGATGCGGTTTAGCCCAACGTTTTTTCATGGAGATATCCTTTTGCATACCGGTTAACGGGCATCCGGCCGGATAACGCCGGTATCGGCCAAATAGTGCTCAACAAGGCAATGAGCATGCCGAACGGCAAATCAACTGGAATCCACGCGGTTAACACTATTCTAAATCATAGACCAGATTCCCCCTTGGGTAGGCACGCCGCCGAAACGGCCGCGGACATCCCCGACTAATTTGGCATGTTCTCGCGTAATCGGGGACATACCACGGTCTCCGGTCGCGGTCCGTCGTCGGCATACGGCCCCAGAAAGCGTGTGCCGTTGAAGTGAAAGGAAAGGGGGAGGCTGGTGATAAAACGATATAAAGATTGGCGGCTTAACCCAACCTGCACGAAAAACAGGTCACTTGGCGTCTCAGCGTTGGCCCTTTGCCGTTACTTGGCTTCGCCGGGCGCCGGTTCGACCGGCTTGCGCAGCCGGATGTGCAGCTCGCGCAACTGCGCCTCGTCCACCACGCTCGGCGCGTCGGTCAGCAGGCACGAGGCCTTCTGGGTCTTGGGGAAGGCGATCACGTCGCGGATCGAGTCGGTGCCGGCCATGAGCGCGCTGATGCGGTCGATGCCGAAGGCGATGCCGCCGTGCGGCGGCGCGCCGAACTTGAGCGCGTCCAGCAGGAAGCCGAACTTCTCGCGCTGCGCGGCCGCGTCGATACCGAGCAGGCTGAACACCTTCTGCTGGATGTCCTCGCGGTGGATGCGGATCGAACCGCCGCCGATCTCCGAGCCGTTCAGCACCATGTCGTAGGCGCGTGACAGGGCGTTGGCCGGATCGAGGTCGATGGTCTCGGCATCCTGGACCTTGGGCGCGGTGAACGGATGGTGCAGCGCCACGAAGCGCTTGGCCTCGGGGTCGTAGTCGAACATCGGGAAGTCCACCACCCACAGCGGCTGCCACTCGCCCTGCAGCAGCTTGAGATCGTGGCCGAGCTTGATGCGCAACGCGCCCAGGGCATCGTTCACTACCTTGGCGCTGTCGGCGCCGAAGAAAATCAGGTCGCCGGTCTGCGCGCCGGTGCGGCGCAGGATTTCGGCAATCGCTTCGTCCGGCAGGAACTTGAGAATCGGCGATTGCAGGCCGTCGCGCCCCTTGGCGGCGTCGTTGACCTTGATATAGGCCAGGCCCTTGGCGCCGTACAGCGCGACATAGGCGGTGTAGTCGTCGATTTCCTTGCGCGACAGCACGCCGCCGTTCGGCAGGCGCAGCGCCGCGACCCGCCCGGTCGGCGAGTTGGCCGGGCCGGAGAACACCTTGAACTCCACGTTCTTCAGCAGGTCGCCGACCTCGACCAGTTCGAGCGGAATGCGCAGGTCGGGCTTGTCGCTGCCGTAACGGCGCATGGCTTCGGCGTACGGCAGGCGTGGGAACGGCTTGGGCAGATCGACGTTCAGCACCGCCTTGAAGGCAGTGCGCAACATGTCCTCCATGATCGCCATCACGCCCTCTTCGTCGAGGAACGAGGTCTCGATGTCGAGCTGGGTGAATTCCGGCTGGCGATCGGCGCGCAGGTCTTCGTCGCGGAAGCAGCGCGTCACCTGATAATAACGCTCGAAGCCGGCGACCATGAGCAGCTGCTTGAACAACTGTGGCGACTGCGGCAGCGCGAAAAAATGACCGGGATGGGTGCGCGACGGCACCAGATAATCGCGCGCGCCCTCGGGCGTGGACTTGGTGAGCACCGGCGTCTCGATCTCGACGAACTCCTGGTCCTCCAGATAGTGGCGCAGCGTGCGCACGAGTTTGTGGCGCAAAAGAATATTGCGGCGCATGTGCTCACGGCGCAGGTCGAGGTAGCGGTACTTGAGGCGCACGGTCTCGCCGAGCTCGGCCTCGTCCAGCTGGAACGGCAGCGGCTCGGACTTGTTCAGCACCTCGATGCGGTCGGCCGCGACCTCGATCATGCCGCTCGGCAGGTGCGGATTCTCGGTACCGGCCGGGCGCTTGCGCACGGCGCCGGTGACACGCAGCACGTATTCGCTGCGCACGCCTTCGGCGGCGGCAAACGCCGTGGCATTGTCTGGCGCGAACACCACCTGCGCGAGGCCGTGCCGATCGCGCAGATCGATGAAGATGACGCCGCCGTGGTCGCGCCGCCGATTTACCCAACCGCAGAGCGTGACGGTTTGTGCGACATGGTCGAGATTGAGCTGTCCGCAATAATGACTGCGCATGACCGATATTCCTGTTGTGTTTATTGCTTGTTGCGTTACGACGCCGGGGACATCTAAAAGCTGTTGTTGTGCGGGCTTGCTTACCTTAATCGCCCGGCGGTTCCGGCTTGCTCTCCGGCGACACGGCGCCGGCCGAGAGAATGAGCTTGATGCCGACATCCACCGGCATATCGAGTTCGATCATGTCCTCGCGCGGCACCATCAGAAAGAAGCCAGAGGTCGGGTTGGGTGTGGTCGGCACAAAGATGTTCACCAGGTCGCGCCCGGTCTTGCGATTCGCCTCCGCCATGCCGTCGCCGGTGAGGAACGCGAGCGTCCACGTTCCGGGATGCGGGTAGCGCACCATGACCACCTTGCGGAACGACTTGCCGGAACCGCTGAACAGGGTTTCGGTGAGCTGCTTGGAGGCGGAATAAATGGCGCGCACGAACGGAATGCGCGCCAGCAGGCCCTCCCACAGCTTGACCATGCTGCTCCCGAGCAGGTTGGTGACCACCATGCCGGTCAGCAGCAGCACCGCGCCGGACAGCAGGAAACCGAGTCCCGGTATGCGAAACCCGATCAGGGTTTCGGGCTGCACCATGGCCGGCAGCAGCAGCAGGGTGCGATCCACCACGTCGATCAGGAATTTGAGAATCAGCACCGTGACCACGATCGGCAGCCAGACCAGCAAGCCGGCAATCAGATAGC